>NZ_JACHNH010000001.1:1500000-1800000 GCF_014205335.1 Amorphoplanes digitatis
GGCTATTTCCAGCTCGAACGGAAAGGGCTCCTCGGAAACAAGCGCCTGGCCAGGGCTCGCGACCACGACCGGGACGTAGTGATCGCCGGTCAACCGCTCAAGGTGCAATTCGACCGAATCGTGCGGCTGCTCGACCCTCAAGTACCAGTCGATCCCTGCCGCTAGCCCTGACCATGCGACAGCAACCGTCGAGGTCAACGCCGTTGCCTCTTGTCCTGAAGCAACATGTCACGAGACTAGTAGCGTCGTCAAGCTGCCGCCCTCGCGTTCTGCCGCCGGTCGAGGACGTCGAGCAGGGCGGGGTGGAGTTTCGGGTTCCAGCCCGCGCCGCCGCCCGACAGCTCGTAGGTGCGCAGCCAGAGCTCGACCAGGTAGGCGTCGGCGACGAACCGCTGCCGGGTCGCGTCAAGGCCCAGCGCCGGGCCGTGCCGGCGCAGCGCCTCGTCGACGGCCGTCGCGCACTCGGCCGCGGGCCGCCCGTGCGTCGACAGGGCGGTCTGGAACGCCTGGTGTGCCAGGTCGAAGCCGACCGGCACTCCGGGTGCGCTGTTCTCCCAGTCCCAGACCAGCAGGCGGCGACCGTGCCGGGCCATGTTCCACGGCACCCAGTCGCCGTGCCAGTCGCCGAACTCGAGCTCCAGGTCCGGGTCCAGCCGGCCGATGACGGCGTGGATGCGCGGGTCGCCGCCTTCGGCCCGGCCGAGCCAGCCCGCGACGAGGTCGCGCGCCGGGCGCGGTGGCGCGGGCGGGCCGCCGCGCCGGGCGACGGCCAGCATCGCCGCGAGGCGCGGGGTGCCGGGCCGGCGGATGCGGCGCACGCGGCGCGGCATCGGCGCGATGACGGCGATCTCGCGCCCGTTCCACCGGGTGTGCAGCATCAGCTTCGGCGCGGGCGGAAAACCGTTGCCCACCGGCAGGTCGGCGAGGGTGGCGGCCTCCGCGCGGACCATCGCCCGGGTGCCGTCGTTCCAGCCGATCTTCGCGTACCCCCGTGGGCGCCCGCCGCCGTCGAAGAGCTGGAGGGTCGGCTTGTGGTGCGGGTCCGGCGGCCGGATCCCGATGGCCGCGTGCAGCTCCGGCTCGCCGAGTTCGGCGGCGAGGAAGCCGGCGAGCAGCAGCCCTGGCGCGTCGGCGTACACGGAGAGGATCGGCGCGCGGGTCAGGCCGAGCGCGCCGGCGCGGGCGAGGAGGCCGACCGCGGCCCGACCGGCGCGCACCTTGGGCGGGCGCAGCGCGTTGTAGGCGAGCAGCGACGCCGCCGTCACCTTGCGGGACGCCAGCGGGAGCAGGAAGCGGGCGTCGTCGAGGGACGGGATGACCGCGTACCGCACGGTGGCGGCCGGGTCGTCGCCGACCGCGACGCGGACGCCGGGGTCGCCGAAGATGGCCCGGGTGACCCAGCCGAGACCGTCCTGCCGCTCGCGCGGGTCGGCCTCGGTGACCAATGGGTCCGAGGGCTTTCGCTGCCCGGGGATCGACGCCCGTCTCGTCTCGCTCGACACGGCCTAGACGATAGGGGAAGGGCGGGCGTCAGCGTTGATAGACCCGGACGTAGTCGACGACGAAGTCCGCCGGGAACCGGGTGCTCGCGTCCGGGTCGCCCAGCCAGCCGCCGACCTGGAAGTTCAGCCGCAGGTTGTAGGGCTTGTTGAACGCCTTGTCGTACCAGGGCGTCGTGGTCCGGTCCCGGGTCCAGACCAGCTTGCCGTCGATGTACCACTTCAGCGCCTTGGCGTCCCACTCCGTGGCGTACGTGTGGTAGCCGTCGGCCGGGTAGCCGCCGCCGGGAACGGCGATCCGGGTGTCCTGCTTGACCGGGCTGTAGTCCCAGAAGATGGCCGCGGTCGACCTGGAGTACCAGTCGGCGCCGCCGGGCAGCTCCGTGACGTCGATCTCGCCGTTGCCGCCGTCGTCGGGCCGCAGCCAGAACGCCGGCCACAGGCCGGTGGAGGTCTCTGGCTTGTTCGGCGACTTGGCCCGGATCTCGAACCGGCCGTACGTGAACGAGGCCTTGCCCATCGTGTCCAGGTAGGACTGGGTGTACTGCCGGGTCTGCGAGCTGCAGTACGACGCCTCCTTCAGCGCGCGCAGCGTCAGCTTCCCGTCGCCGACGAACGTGTTCTGCGGGTGGTCGACGTTGCAGCCGAGGTCGATGCTGCGGCCCTCGGCGCCGCGCAGGTTCCACTTCGTCCTGTCGAGGGTGCCGGAGTCGAACTCGTCGCCCCAGACCAGCCGCCAGCCGTTGGGCGCGGCGGTCGTGACCGGGGGCTTGCTGGCCGGCGCGGGCGTCGCCGTCTTGGTCGTCGTCGGCGACTTGGCGGGCGCGGTCGTCGTGGGCGGCGTGGTCGGCCGGGTCGTCGGCGGCGGTGGCAGGGCGGTGACCGGCGCGCCGGTCGTCGTCGCCGACGGCTTGGTCCGCGTCTCGTAGGACAGGACCAGCTCCGGGTGCAGGCCCTCCTTCGAGTTCTCCCGCGACGCCCAGTAGATCCGGGTGTTGAGGCTCTCCTGGGAGAGCGCGAACGTGTAGGTGCCGTTGCGCCGCACCGAGCCGGAGACGTCGAACTCGTTGAAGCCTTTCGTGACCCGGTCCACGGCCGGCCCGCCGAAGGCGGCGGCCGCGAGCTTGTCCGGGCTGCTCGCGGCGCTCAGGTCGCCCGGAACGGTCCGGGCCAGCACGCGGGCGGCGAAGTCCTGCCACGCGTACACCCTCAGCTTCGCTCGCACGTTGACGGCGTTGTCCGGCAGCCGGTCGACGGCGAACTGGAGGGTCGCGTCGCGGCGGCCCCTCGGGTTGCCGTCGCACAGGGACGGGCAGCTCGCCAGCGTCGTCTTGACGGCGTTGTCGCCGTCCTGCGGCACCTGGCTGACGGTGGTGTCGGCGACCGGGCGCAGCGTCAGGCCGTCGTCGTCGCCCGCGAACACGGGCACGAGGGTCGTCGCCATCGCCGTCGCCGCCGCCGTGATGATCAGCGTGAGCGATCGGGTGCTGCGGATCCCCCGCCGCGGCCTCGGCGCGTGAGCCGGCACATACGCCCTGCGCAACGTCACCTGTCTCCGTCCGTTGTGGCTGGTCGATGGCAGAGCGTAGCGGGAATCCTCCGAGGAGCGCAGCCCGGCGGCGCAATGCCTAACCCTGCCATAAGAATCCGTTAACAATGAACTCCATGTCCCGCAGAATCCTCGCCGTCGTGGTCACCCTGATCGCCCTGCTGGCGGCCGGTCGCCTGGTCACCCCGGCGGACCGCACAGGGGTACGCGGGCAGCTCGCGTTCCTGCGCGCCGAGCTGGACGACGGCGCCGCCGAACAGGCGCAGGGGATGTTCCCCGAGGGCTACCTCTTCCTGTACGCGCTGTACGGCCTCGCCCAGGTCGAGCGCGGGCAGGTGGCCGAGGCGCGCTGGGCCCTGTCCCGGCTCGAGACGCCGGCCGGGCGCGAGCCGTTCAGCGCCTCGCTGACCCCGGCATACGGCGTCTTCTACCAGGGCTGGACCAACTGGCTGCGCGGCGGCGTGCTCTCGCTGCGGCCCGACCCGGCGCTGCGCCGCGACTTCGAGGCGTCGTCGGCGGAGCTGGCGGCGGCCTTCGACGCGTCACCCACGCCGTACCTCGCGGCCTATCCCGGCCAGGCCTGGCCGGTCGACTCCACTGTCGCGATCGCCTCGCTGCGCCTGCACGACAAGCTCCTGCCGCCCCGGTACGCCGGCACGGTCGCACGCTGGCTGACTGGCGTCCGGCAACGGCTCGACCCGGCGACGGGCCTGCTGCCGCACACCGTCGACCCGGTGACCGGCGCGCCGACCTCGGTGGCCCGGGGCACCTCGCAGAGCATCATCCAGCGCTTCCTGGTCGACATCGACCCGGCGTTCGCGCGGGCGCAGTACCTGCGCTTCCGCTCGCTGTTCGTGGTGCAGCCGCTGCGCCTGGGCCCGGCGGTCCGGGAGTACCCGGTGGGCACCGACGGCCCGGCCGACGTGGACTCGGGGCCGCTGCCGCTCGGGGTGAGCCTGTCGGCGACCGCGGTGACGCTGGGCGCGGCGGCCGTCGCGGGTGACCGGCAGCTGGCCGGTGCGCTCGCGAACTACGGGGAGTTGCTGGGCGTACCCGTGTCGACGCCGTGGTCCAAACGCTATGCCGCCGGGGTGCTGCCGATCGGCGACGCGTTCGTGGCGTGGTCGAAGACCGCGCGGCCGTGGGTCTCCGCCGCGCAGCCGCCGCCATCGCCGGTGCTCACGCGGTGGTGGCGGCTGCCGTTCCTCGCGGCGCTCGCGCTGGCCGTTCTGCTCGCCTGGCTGCCGCTGATCCGCCGGCGGGCCGGCGCGTCAGCCGGCGCCGGCATCGCGTCAGCCGGTGCCGGCGGCGATGAGGCCGGTGCCCGCCGCGGCCAGGCCGGTGACGAGCAGGCCGGCGCCGGTCCAGAGCAGGGCGATGAACCGGTTGGGGCGCTGGGGGTCGCGGCCGGCCACGGAGAGGAAGAAGCCGCCGGGCATGAGGATCGCGGCGGCCAGCACGCCGAGTGAGAGCGCCTGCCAGAGCGGTGCGACGTCGTTGAGCTGGGTGAGTTGCAGGACGAGCAGGCCGAGGATGACCAGCACGCCGGCGTGCGCGTGGCCGGCCCGGAAGAAGCGCTGCTGTAGCTCGTTGGCGGGCACGCTGCCGCGGGTCACTTTCAGCAGGAACGTGCCGCCGTAGGCGATGCCGACGACCGACAGCAGCACGACGCCGGCGATGATCTGATGGACGTTGTCGAGCATCTCGGGGGTCCTTACCTCAAGGGGTTGAACTGGGACAGCGCCCGCCGGGCCAGGGCCTCGACGTCGGTGGCTTGTAAGGAGCCGTTGAGGGCGAGCGTGGCCACGCCGTGCACGACGCCCCACGCGGCGACCTCGGCGGCGGTGGGGTCGGCGGCGCCGAGTGCGCGCACGCCGTCGCGCAGGGGCGCCAAAGACTCCGCGCGCGCGGAAATTAGCTCCGGATCGTCGTTATCGAGCAGGTCGGAGCGAAACATCACGGCGAAGTGACCGGGATTCGCGAGGGCGAACCGGACATAAGCGACTCCGACGTCAATAAATCCGCCGACTGCCGCGGCGCCGCTCAGTTGCTCGGCGAGCATCAGATTGCCTTGCACGGCGAGCGTATTGAGCACGCCCTCGCGGCTGCCGAAATGGCGCCGGAAAGCGGTGTGGCTGACGCCGATGTCGGCGGCGAGAGCGCGCAGGCTGAGCGCGGCGACGCCGTCGCAGGCAATCACGGAGACGGCGCCGGCGAGGATCGCGTCGCGCAGATTCCCGTGGTGATAACCGGCCATGCGTCAGAAGTTACCAGCGGATACTTTTCACTGTCAAGATTGATGAGCGCCTACGCGCTTGGGCCTGTTTCCGCAGTTTGGGCGCTTGTCGCCCCGTGATCGTGTAAGTAGTAAATCACCACAAGACCGCGCCGTCGGGGCTATGCGGCCTAAAAGTCCAATTCACCAACAGTCCGGCAATTCGCTGGTTACAGTACGGACGGCGCAGCTCCCCAATGCGAGCTTTGTCCCCGCGATGGATGCCCGCGCCGACCGGCCGAAAAGTCCGGGTGCACCACCAGCCGTCGCGTGCGGCACCGAGAAAGGCAAACCCGTCGAAAGGCGGGGACGCAAAGCCAGGGACCTCCCGGAGCGGGAGGCGGCCCAGCCGCCGAAGGAGACAGAAAAACACATGCGCTATCAACCAGCCCATGCAGCCAAGAGCGGCTCGGTACCGTTCACGCTGCATGGCCACAAACCGGCCAGGGCGGTCCTTGCAGCCGCGACCGCCGGAATCCTCGGTCTCGTGTCGACCGCCCTGGTGCCGTCACCCGCGATGGCCGACGCCAACGGAACGGTTTCCGTCACCGTGGCACCCTCCAGTGTCACGGAGGGCCAAGGCACCCTCACTTTCACGATCGTCAACACCGGTGCCAACGCGGCTAACGTCACCCTGGGTGGTACGGCAACACCGGTCACAGACTTCACCGCCGCGCCTGCAGTGCCGGCCACGGTGGCTGCTGCTGGTAGTGCGACCATCGTGATCACGCCGCTCGCCGACCTCACCTACGAGGGCGGGAACGAGACGGTCATCATCACGGCCGCGGACTCCGTCACCGGCGGTGTCGACCATGGCTCGGCGACCGGAACCATCGTGGACGCCGAGACCACGCCGCCTACCTATGCGCTGTCCGCACTGCCGAACCCGGTCGGCGAGGCCGCAGGGACGACGGCGATCACGGCGACCCTGACCAAGAAGTCGAGCACCGCCACCACCATCCTCCTGAGCACGACCAATGGCACGGCGAGGGCTGGATACGACTACGTAGGGTTGACGAGCTTTCCGTTGACCGTTCCGGCCGGCAGTTTGACTGCCTCGACGAACGTGACCATCATCGCGGATGGCATCACCGACTCGGCCGCCGTGGAGACCTTCAACGTGACCAGCAGCTCCGCGGGTCTCGTTCAGCCCACGAACGCCGCTGCGGGCGCGGTCACGGTAAGCATCAATGATGCGAACGTGACATCAGAGGTGAAGGTCACCGGCGGAGGCTCCGTAGCTGAGGGTGACACGCTCACCATTCCCGTGACTCTCACTCCTGCCTCCGAGAAGGAAGTCAAGGTCGACTGGGAGTCGGTGGCGCCTGGGGGTGGCCTTACCCCGGTGGCCACGGCGGGTACCGACTTCGTCTACCCGGCGAATCGTACGGTGACGATCCCGGCAGGGCAGACCGCGGGCTCCATCGCCATCCAGACGACCAAGGACAACATTTTCGAGGAAAATGAGAACTTCAAGATTCAACTGACGAACCCGCAGAACACCACGATCGATGCGGCCAATTCCAGCGTGGCCGGCTTGATCACTACGGGTAAGGATGCTCCCAAGGTCAAGATTGAGCCCACCACGGTCACCGAGGGCGACTCGGGCCGGACGGCGGCCACCTTCACCGCCACGCTGAGTGCCGCCTCTACCCAGACCGTCAAGATCGCCTGGTCTGCCGACGCGGACGGCGTCGGGCTCAAGCCCGCGATTCCCGGCACGGACTTCGTGACCAAGTCCGGCGTTCTGACCTTCGCGCCGGGTGTGACCACGCAGACCTTCACCGTGGAGATCATCGGTGACACGATCGACGAGGCCAGCACCGCCGGCGTCTCGGCGCCGACCGACGGCGAGACGTTCAAGCTGACGTTGAGCGCGCCGCCCGGCAGCGAAGCCTTCATCGACCTGAGTGACCCCGGTACCACCCGGATTATCACGATCCTCGATGACGACGCGGCGCCGACACTGATCTTCGCGGACAAGTCGCAAGCGGAGGGCAATGACGCCGCCGCCTGGCTCACGCCGGTCATGCTGAGCAACGGTACCGACATGCCGATCACCTTCAACGTCACCGTCGGCGCGGGTAGCACCGCCAACAGCACCGCGCTGGCCGGTCCTGGCGGTAACGACTATTCGTTGCTGAACGCGACGGGAATCGTCATCCCCGCAGGGGAGACGAGCGCCTACCCGGTGCTGCTGGTCAACGGTGACCTGATCAACGAAACCGACGAGATCATCAACCTGGTGGCCACGCCGACCGTCAACAACGCCTTCCTTGCGACGGCTGCGACTCCCAAGACGGCCAAGATCACCTTGCAGAACGACGACAAGGTGCCGAACTTCGCGGTCAACGACGTCTCGGGTGCGGAGGGCGAGACCGTCTCGGTGACCGGCACGGTGACCGGCACGCGCCAGGCCGACGCTAGCGTTCCTGCCACGAACGTCAGGTTGACGTTCGCGGGCGGTTCGTCGAACGGCAGCCGGGCCGCCAGCGTGAACGACTTCGACAACCCGGGTGCGGGGACCATCAACATCCCGTGGAACACGCTGAGCAATTCGGTCCTGCACATCACCGACGTCGATCTGCTCGCCGACGAAGCCAACGAGCCGGCCGAGACGATCCTCGTGACCGGCAACGGCGTCGACGGTACCGCGACGGTGACCCCGGGCGTCATCACGATCGAGGCCAGCGGCACCCAGACGCCGGGCACGCTCACGCTGACGAGCACCACCGCCACGCGGCTCGGTGCCGGCTCGGTCACCCTCACCGGAACGGCTTCGGATGAGGGCGCGGAGGTCACGCTGTGGGGCCGGACCGTCGATTCCGCCGCGGGCGACTTCACGGAGATCAACACCGCGACGGCCGGTGCGGGTGGCGCCTACACGTTCAAGCCGGTTATCAACATGGACGGCATGTACTTCAAGACCACCGACGGCGACCTGACGTCGTCCACGGTCAGGGTCAATGTCAAGGAGAACCCGAGCCTGTCGGCGACCTCTCCGAGCAAGGGCTCTGTCAAGGTCGTTGTCACCGGTAACCCGAAGGTCCGCGGCCTGTCGGCCAAGATCTTCCGGTTGGACGGCACGAAGTGGGTGACGGCGGGCACGGGCATCCTGAACTCGTCCGGCACCTTCACCAAGTCCTTCACGGCCAAGTCCGGCAAGACTTACAGCTTCCGGGCCCAGGTCGTGGGTAACTCCGCACGTGGCATCCTCACGAGCGCGGTGACGGCCACCAAGACCGTCAAGGCGAAGTAACACCGACCCTAAGTAACACCGACCCAAAGAAGGCAGGGGTGGCCCGTCGGGCCACCCCTGCCGCTTGTTCTGCCTAGCCCTTGAGCAGGTTGCGCGGACCGGTCCACTTCTTCACCAGCCGGGTACGCGTCTGCGTCCTGCCGCCGACCTCCACGCGGTAGCTCTGCTTGACCGTGCGCAGCGTCTGCCAGGCGCGAACCTGCCGCCGCACGCCGCCGACCTTCGTCGTGACGGTGCGCAGCTTCCACGTGCGGCACTCGGTCGCGTGGCGCTTGTCGCCGTGTACGACGGTCTCGACGGCCAGGCACCGGTAGGACGACTTGGCCTTGTACGGGTTGCGTCCCCCGCCGCCGGCGAGCTGGAACACCTTGGCCATCGACGCGTACCAGTTGTAGGCCATCTTCGAGTAGCCGAAGGCGTTCGGGTGGCGCAGGTCGTGCAGGTCGATGCCGCCGACCGAGGACTGGTCAACGACCGTGATCTTCGGGTCGTTCTTCTTCGCGACCAGCCCAGGGATGAGCTCGTTGTAGGCGCGCCCGTCGGCGCGTTCCTTCGACACCCGGGAGGCGGTGATCTGCGCGACGAATATGTACGCCTCCGGCCGCGCGGCACGGACCTGGTCGATCAGCGCGGAGAGCTTGGCGGCGGTGGCGCGGGCGCCGACGCCCTCCTTGATGCTGTTGGTGCCGGCGTGCAGCAGGACGACGTCGGGGCGCGCCTGCGCGAGCCAGTCGTCCGCCTCGGCGGCGAGCTCGTCGATGTTGTAGCCGCCGTGGCCCTCGTGCTGCGGGTCGGAGCCGCTGCCGTTCGACTGCGAACCCACGAAGTTGATCTGCATGCCGCCGAGGAGCAGGCGGTGCGCCAGGCCCTTGCGGTACCCGTCGCGGGCCGGCGTGCCGGTGCCCAGCGTGATCGAGTCGCCGAGCGGCATGACCCGCATCGCCACGAAGGACGTCGGCTCGGTGGCCGTAGGACCGGTGGTGGGATCCGCGTTCGCCGTGGTGGGCTCCGCGTTCGCCGTCTGGGGGATGCCGACGGCCGCGACGGCCAGCGCTCCGGCGAGCACACCGACGCCGAGGCGGCGTGCGCCCGTCCGCGCAGATCCGAACCTCAATGTGAGTCCCTTCGAGTCGCCGGTGCTGACAGACCGAAGATCGGGCGTGGGGCGGGGCCGGACGAGTCCCGGTAGGTTGCAAAAGATGGTGATCCAGGTCACTGCAGCTGGGTGACGGTGAAGTCGGCGAAACGGAAGCGCGTGTTGTCGCCCCGAATGCCCACTGCCGCCACCTGCGTGATCGGTGCGCAGCCGACCCCGGTGTCCACCGCGCTGACGACCGGCTCACCGTCGATGAACCCGGCGACGGTGACCGAGCCGTCGGGGTTGTTCCGCACCGTCGCCGACACCGGCCGCCAGGTGTTTCGCAAGATCGGGTAGCCGGGCACCTGGGCGCCCAGCACGTAGTACGTCCCGCCGTTGCTCGGTCCGCCCGGGCACTTCTTCTTGATCAGGACCTTGCCGTCGCGGCGGGCGACGCTGACCGCGTACAGGTGGTACTGCGTCCGGTGGCGCAGCCAGATGTGCACGCCGTCGTAGCTGATCGCCGGCGTGTACGAGGTCGAGCCCTGCCCCGCGATGTTCAGGTCGAACGCCACCTCGACGTCGCCGAAGTCGGCCCGCCGGGTGTTCATCCGGAACACCGCCGAGCCGGTGAACCGGTCCGAGCGCCGACCCGGCGCGCCGTCATCGATCTTGCCGGTGTCGCCGCTGTCGCCCGCGGCGAAGAGCGAGCCCGCGGTCACCTCCCACACCGCCGAGCGCCGCGCGTTCCGGTCCCTCGGGTTGCGGTAGGCATACGAGTTGGTCACCAGCCCGGACTTCCGGCCGAGCGACGGCCGAAACGGCGCCCCGCGCGTGCCGGCGCTGGTGACGTCGGTGTCCTCGTCCGCGGCGGCCGGGCCAATGACCATGCCCTGCGCTACGACCACCGCCGTCACCAGGGCGACGGCGAGCCGGTGAATTCTGCCTATGGTGTGCCTCCCGATCGGTGCAACGGGGTTGCGCCGATCCTTCGGGCCACGGGCCGCGGACATGAGAGAAGCAGCGCCGCGACCCGCGGCTACCACCGAAAAGCACCTGGGATCCGGTCGACTTGCACCACGGCCTGTGCGCTCCACGCGCGCCGCCGGGCCGGGACGCCCACCTCGGCGAGTGAGGTGAGGTAGGCGTCCCGGAAGGTCGGCGGGTCAGTCGACCTCGACGGCGGCCTGGGCGAACTGGGCCGAGTACAGGCGGGCGTATGCGCCGTCCGCCGCGATCAGTTCGTCGTGGCTGCCCTGTTCGACGATCGCGCCTGATTCCATCACCAGGATCACGTCCGCGTCCCGGATCGTCGACAGGCGGTGGGCGATCACGAAGGACGTGCGGCCGACCCGGAGTGTGTTCATCGCGCGCTGGATCAGCACCTCGGTGCGGGTGTCGACCGAGCTGGTCGCCTCGTCCAGGATCAGGATGCTCGGCTCGGCGAGGAACGCCCGGGCGATGGTGATCAGCTGCTTCTCGCCGGCCGAGACGTTCGAGCCCTCGTCGTCGATGATCGTGTCCATGCCGTCGGGCAGCGAGCGGACGAAGCGGTCCACGTGGGCCGCCTCCGCGGCCGCCGCCACCGACTCCGGCGTGGGGTCGTCGGCGCCGTACGCGATGTTGTCGTAGATCGTGCCGCCGAACAGCCAGGTGTCCTGTAGCACCATGCCCATGTACTCGCGCAGTTCCTCGCGGGGCATCTCCGCGATGTCCACCCCGTCCAGGGTGATCCGCCCGCCGGTCACGTCGTAGAAGCGCATCAGCAGGTTGACCAGCGTCGTCTTGCCGGCGCCGGTGGGGCCCACGATGGCCACGGTCTGGCCCGGCTCGACGGCCAGCGACAGGTCGTCGATCAGCGGCTTGTCCGGCGCGTACCGGAAGGAGACGTTCTCGAACGCGACCCGGCCGCGGGCCGGCGCGGTCAGCGGCGAGGTGGCCGGGTCCGCGGACTGCTCCGGCGCGTCCAGCAGGGCGAACACCCGCTCGGCCGAGGCGACACCGGACTGCACCAGGTTGGCCATGCTCGCCACCTGGGTGAGCGGCTGGGAGAACTGCCGCGAGTACTGGATGAACGCCTGCACGTCGCCGAGCGACAGCGCGCCCGACGCCACCCGCAGGCCGCCGACGACGGCGACCAGCACGTAGTTGACGTTGCTGATGAACATCATCGCGGGCTGGATCAGGCCGGAGATGAACTGGGCGCGGAAGCTCGACGCGTACAGCTTGTCGTTGTGGGTCTCGAAGGTCTCGGCCGCCTCGCGCTGCCGGCCGAAGACCTTGACCAGCGAGTGGCCGGTGAACATCTCCTCGATGTGGCCGTTCAGCTTGCCGGTGGTCGCCCACTGCGCGACGAACTGCGGCTGTGACCGCTTGCCGATGGCCGTGGTGACGACCACCGACAGCGGCACGGTGACCAGCGCGATGATCGCCAGCAGCGGCGAGATCCAGAACATCATCGCGAGTACGCCGACGATCATCAGCAGGGCCGTGACGAGCTGGGCGAAGGTCTGCTGAAGCGTCTGTGCGATGTTGTCGGTGTCGTTCGTCGCCTTGCTCAGCACCTCGCCGCGCGGCTGCTGGTCGAAGTAGGAGAGCGGCAGCCGGGCCAGCTTCGCCTCGACCTGCTGGCGCAGCCGGAACACGGCGGCCTGCACGACCACCGCGGTCAGCCGGCCCTGTAGGACACCGAACAGCCAGGCGGCCAGGTAGATCACCAGCACCCAGAGCAGCAGGTGCCCGAGCCGGTCGAAGTCGATGCCCTGGCCCGGCACCACGTCGGTCGAGGCGAGCATGTCGGCCTGGTTGGTCCGGCCCTGCGCGCGGAGCTGGGCGATGATGTCCGCCTTGCTCTGGTCGGCGGGCAGCGTCTTGCCGATGAGGCCGTTGAAGATGATGTCGGTGGCGTGCCCGAGCAGGCGCGGCCCGGCGACCGACAGGGCGACGCTGGCGGCGCCGAGCAGCAGCACCAGGCCGACCAGCACCCGGTGCGGGCGCAGCATGCCCAGCAGCCGCTTGAGGGAGCCCTTGAAATCCTGGAGCTTCTCGGCCGGCATGCCGGCCGCCATCATCCGGCCGGGCCCCGCCATCGGCGGGCCGCCCGGTGCACGCGCGGGGGCGGTCATGCCGCGGCCTCCTGCTCCGTGAGCTGTGACAAGACGATCTCCCGGTACGTGGGGTTCGTGTCCATGAGTTCGGTGTGCGTCCCGGTGCCGACGACAAGGCCCTCGTCGAGCACGACGATCCGGTCGGCGTCGCGGATGGTGCTGACCCGCTGCGCGACGATGATCACCGTGGCGTCGGCGATGTGCTCGGTCAGCGCGGCACGCAGCGCCGCGTCGGTGGCGTAGTCGAGCGCCGAGAACGAGTCGTCGAAGAGGTAGATCTCCGGGCGGTGCACCAGCAGCCGGGCGATCGCCAGGCGCTGGCGCTGGCCGCCGGAGACGTTCGTGCCGCCCTGCGCGATCGGCGCCTCGAGGCCGCCGTCCATCCGCTCGACGAAGTCGCGCGCCTGCGCGACCTCCAGCGCGGTCCACAGCTCCTCGTCGGTGGCGTCCGGGTTGCCGTAGCGCAGGTTCGAGGCGACCGTGCCGCTGAACAGGTAGGGCCGCTGCGGCACCAGGCCGACCGTCTTCGACAGCAGCGCCGGGTCGAGCGCGCGGACGTCGACGCCGTCGACGAGCACGCTGCCGCCGGTCGCGTCGAACAGCCGGGGTACGAGATTGAGCAGCGTGGTCTTGCCGCTGCCGGTGCTGCCGATGACGGCGGTGATCTCGCGCGGCCGGGCGGACAGGTTGATCCGGCTGAGCACGGGCGCCTCGGCGCCCGGGTAGCGGAACTCGACGTCGCGCAGCTCCAGGAAGCCGTGCCGGCTCAGCTCGCGTACCGGCTCCGGGTCGATCTCGACGCTCGACGGGGTGTCGAGCACCTCCTCGATCCGCTCGGCGCAGACCTCGGCGCGGGGGATCATCACGAACATGAACGTCGCCATCATGATCGCCATCAGGATCTGCATGAGGTAGCTGATGAACGCGGTCAGCGCGCCGATCTGCATGCTGCCGTCGTCGATGCGGTGCCCGCCGAACCACAGCACGGCGACGCTGGAGATGTTCACCAGCAGCATGACGGTCGGGAACATCAGCGCCATCAGCTTGCCGACGCGCAGCGAGACGTCGGTGAGCTCGTCGTTGGCGACGCCGTACCGCTGCCGCTCGCGGTCGTCGCGGACGAAGGCGCGGATCACCCGGATGCCGGTGATCTGCTCGCGCATCACCTGGTTGACCCGGTCGATCCGCACCTGCATGGTCCGGAACAGCGGCCGCATCCGGGCGATGATCAGCGAGACCACCCCGACGAGCGCGGGCACGATCACCAGCAGCAGCGACGACAGCGGCACGTCCTGGCGCAGGGCGAGTAGGATGCCGCCGACGCACATGATCGGCGCGGCGACCATCAGCAGGAACGTCATCAGCACCAGCATCTGTACCTGCTGGACGTCGTTGGTGGTCCGGGTGATCAGCGAGGGCGCGCCGAACCGGTCGACCTCGCGGGCCGAGTAGGAGAGCACCGTGGCGAAGATGCCGGCCCGGATGTCGCGGCCGACGGCCATGGCGGTCTGTGCGCCGAAGTAGACGGCCGCGATCTGCGCGGCGATCTGCACGAGCGTGACGCCGAGCATCTCGACGCCGACCCGCATGACGTAGCCGGTGTCGCCGGGGACGACGCCGTTGTCGATGATGTCGGCGTTCATGGCGGGCAGGTAGAGCATGGCCAGCGTGGCGACGAACTGGAAGAGCACGACCAGAGAGATCGACTTCCCGTACGGCCGTAGCTGCGCACGTAGCAGTCGGACAAGCACCGTTCAGGCACCCCCGTGAGTGTGGTCTTGGCGTGCGGCGATCAGCGGGATCACCGCGGGACTGTGGCCGGCCGGGATGACCAGCAGCCCGTCGAGCAGCAGCGAGACGATCTCGCCGCCGTCGAAGCGCCGCGGGTCGCCGAACGGCCCGAACGTGTTGGCCCCGCAGAAGAGCAGGAGCAGCCGGGCGACCGCGCCGGGGGAGCGGCGCAGTTGTCCGGCGTCGGGCTCGATGACCGCGGTGAGCGCGGCGAGCAGCGACTGACGGGACCGGGTCATCCGCTCGACCGCCTCCGGATGGAGCTCGGACGAGAGCATGAGCACGCGGGCGGCGGACATGAGCTTCGCGCTGCCGGTGAACCGCTCGTTGATCAGGTCGGCGGCCGCGGTGAGCCGGTCGCGCAGGCCGGCGCCGGCGTCGATCGCGGCCATCGCGTCGAGGGTCGGCTGCGGGTCGAGCGCCTGCCCGAGCGCCGCGAGGATCAGCGAGTTCTTGTCGCTGAAGACGCCGAAGATGGTGCCCTCGGCGACGCCGGCGGCCTGGGCGATCTGCCGCGTGCTGACCTCGAGACCGTGCTCGTGCAGCAGGGGGACGGTCGCGGCGATGAGCGCGGCCCTCCGGTCCTCGGGCGCCATGGCCGGCACCCGGCGCCGCCGCTCGGCCTGATCTGGGGAGTTCACACGGGCGACTGTAATGAGCGAGCACTCACTCAGCCACTGATATTTGTCATGCCTTTCGGGACTCGGGGTATTCCTCCGGCGTATACGCTCAGCGTATAGTCGCCCGCATGACGGTGCCGCTCACCCTTCTCGGGCTCCTCGAACGCGAACCCAGCCACGGCTACGACCTCAAGCGTGACTACGACACCTACTTCGGCCGGGGCAAGCCGCTCTCCTTCGGGCAGGTCTACGCCACCCTGAGCCGGCTGGCCCGCGACGGCAAGGTCGTCATCGGCGACGTCGAGCCCGGCGAGGGCCCCGACCGCAAGCGCTACATCATCACCGACCTGGGCGCCACCGAGGTGGACACCTGGCTCGCCGAGCCGGTCCCGGCCGAGCCGCACCTGCAGACCGTGCTCTTCGCCAAGGTCACGCTCTCGCTCATGCTCGGCCGGCCCGCCGAGGCATACCTCGACACCCAGCGCGCGGCCCACCTGCAGCGCATGCGGGAGCTCACCGAGATCAAGCGCACCGGCGGCCTGGTCGAGGCGCTCCTCGCCGACCACGGCCTGTTCCATCTCGAGGCGGATCTGCGCTGGATCGAGCTGACCTCGGCCCGGCTCGACGCCCTTGCCAAGGAGGTGCGGTCATGACCGAGATCGTCGTCGAGGCCCGGGACGTGGTGCTCTCCTTCGGACCGACCCCCGCGCTGCGCGGCGCCGACCTGAGCGTCGGCGCCGGCGAGATCCTCGCCATCATGGGGCCGAGCGGCTCCGGCAAGTCGACCCTGCTGCACTGCCTGGCCGGCATCCTCGTGCCCGACAGCGGGGAGGTGCACTTCGACGGGCGGCGGATCGACAACCTCGGCGAGACCGAGCGCAGTGGCCTGCGGCGCGACCGGTTCGGGTTCGTCTTCCAGTTCGGCCAGCTCGTGCCCGAGCTCACCGCGGAGGAGAACGTCGCGCTTCCGCTGCTGCTCAACGGCGTACGCCGGGCGAAGGCCCTCGAACAGGCGCGGCCCTGGTTCGCCCGGCTCGGCCTGGACGGCCTGGAGGGTCGCCGCTCCGGCGAGCTCTCCGGCGGCCAGGCACAGCGGGTCGCGCTCGCCCGGGGGCTGGTCGCCCGCCCGCGCGTGCTGTTCGCCGACGAGCCGACGGGCGCGCTCGACACGCTCACCAGCGAGCAGGTGATGGACCTGCTGGTCGACTCGGCCCGGGAGCAGGGCACCACGGTCGTGCTCGTCACCCACGAGCCGCGGGTCGCCGCGTACGCGGACCGCGAGGTCATCGTCCGCGACGGCAAGGCGCACGCGCTGACCGCCGAGGCGATCTCGTGATCCGCTTCGGGCTGCGGCTCACCCTCGCCGGCGGCCGGGAGGCGGCCGTACGGCTGGTCGTGATCTCCCTCGCCGTCGCGCTCGGCGTCGGCCTGCTGCTGACCGCCCTGGCCGGCGCGCGCGGCGTCACCACGCAGAACGACAGGTACGGCTGGGCGAACTCGGGCAACACCGCCGCGGCGCCCGGCGACCCCGATCCGCTGTGGTGGCAACTGCGCGTCGACGGTTTCGACGGGCGTACCGCCGGCCGGGTCGACCTGGCCGCGACCGGCCCCGCCTCGCCGGTGCCGCCGGGCCTGCCGCGACTTCCCGCCGCGGGCGAGTATTTCGCCTCGCCGGAGCTGGCGAGGCTGATCGCCGTCACCCCGCCCGATCAGCTCGGCGACCGCTTCCCGGGCCGCCTCGCCGGCACGATCGGCCCCGAGGCGCTGCCCGCGCCCGACTCGCTGGTCGCGGTCGTCGGTTACGCGCCGGAGGAGCTGTCCAAGCGGCCGGGCGTCACCCGGGTCGGCACCATCTCGACGGTCGCGCCGACCTCCTGCCCGAACGGCTGCTGGGCCGGGATCCCGGCGTCGGGACTTCAGCTCATCCTCGCCGTGGTGTCGCTGGCGATGATCTTCCCGCTGCTCATCCTCATCGGCGCGGCGACCCGGCTCGCCGCCGCCCGCCGGGAGCAGCGGTTCGCGGCGATGCGGCTGGTCGGCGCGACCCCGCGGCAGGTGTCCGTGGTGTCCGCCGTCGAGTCGACCGTCTCGGCCGTCGCCGGCACCGCCCTCGGCTTCGTGCTGTTCCTGCTGCTGCGCGACACGATGGCGGCGATCCCGTTCACCGGCGCGCCGATGTTCCCGTCCGACCTGGCGCTCGGCCCGGTCACGACCCTCGGCGTCGCCGTCGGCGTGCCGGTCGCGGCCGCGCTCGTGGCCCGGTTCGCGCTGCGCCGGGTGCGGATCTCGCCGCTCGGCGTCGCGCGGCGGGCCACCCCGAAGCCGCCGCGGGCCTGGCGCCTCATTCCGCTCGCCCTCGGCCTCGGCGAGCTCAGCTACTTCATCGGCCGGCGCCCCGACACCACCGACGGGCAGCTGCTCGCGTTCCTGCCGGGCATCTTCGTCGTCATGATCGGCCTGGTCGTGGCCGGCCCTTGGCTGACCATGACCGGCGCCCGGCTGGTCGCCCGCCGGGCGAGCCGGCCCGCCTCGCTGATCGCCGCGCGGCGGCTCGCCGACAACCCGTGGGCCGGCTTCCGCTCGGTCAGCGGGCTGGTGCTCGCGCTCTTCGTCACCAGCGTGGCCGTCGGCGTGATGGGCACCATCACCGCCGACCGGTACACGCCAACCGAGGCCCCGGACACCGCGGCACTCATCACCCTCTTCCGCGACGACGACCTGGCGCCGACCGGTGACCCGGCACCGGCCGGCCTGGTCGCGCAGCCCGGGGTGCGGGCGGTCGTGCTCACCCGGATACCGCCGGAGGGCCTGCCGATCCCGGAAGAGGAGATCGGGGACTGGGGCTGGCCGCACAACCTGGTCTCCTGCGCCGACGTCGCCCGGGCGGGCGCCGGCCGGTGCGCGGACGGCGCGCAGGTCGCCTGGACCTGGCTCGACCTCGCCGGCCCGCCCGGCTGGAGCGGGACCTGGCCCACCGCCGACGTGGAACCCGCCGCGCTGGCGGCGTACCCGGTGCAGTCGATCCTCACGTTCACCGACGGCTCGACGGCCGCGGTCGAGCAGGCCCGGACCACGCTGCAGAAAGCGCACCCGATGCTGTACTCGCCGTACTCCGAGGCCGAGTGGCGGGCGGAGTCCGAGAAGGTCTTCCACGGCTGGCAGCGGCTGGCGAACGTGGTGATCCTGACCAGCCTGGCGATCGCCGGCTGCAGCCTGGCGGTGAGCGTCGCCGGCGGGCTGAGCGACCGCAAGCGCCCGTTCAGCATGCTGCGGCTCACCGGCGTCCCGCTCGGCATGCTGCGCCGGGTGGTCGCGCTGGAGGCCGGCACGCCGCTGCTGGCCGCGGCCGTGGTCGCGGTGGGATCCGGGCTGCTGGCGGCGCACCTGTTCCTGACCGCGCAGATGGAGCTGGCGCTGACGCCACCCGCGATCTCGTTCTATGTCATCGTGATCGCCGGGATCGCGTCGTCGCTCGGCGTCGTCGCCTCCACCATGCCGCTGCTGCGCCGGATCACCGGACCGGAGGCGGCCCGCAACGAATGAGGATGCCGTGGACGACGATCGGATCGGGCCGCCGCTGCTCGGCGGGGAACGCGAGACAGTGCGCGCGTTCCTCGACTACCACCGGGCGACGCTGGCGATGAAGTGCGAGGGGCTGTCCGACGAGGAACTGCGGCAGCGCTCGATGCCGCCGTCGACGCTGACGCTGCTCGGCCTGGTGCGGCACATGGCCGAGGTGGAGCGGACCTGGTTCCGCCGGGTGATCGACGGCCAGGACATCCCGTTGCGCTGGTCGCCCGACGGCGACTACCAGGCGGCGTACGACGCCTCGGGGTCGACCCGCGCGGAGGCGTTCGCCGCGTGGCAGGAGGAGGTCGAGCACGCGCGCCGCATCGAGCTGGCGGCGGAGTCGCTGGACGTGACGGGCTATCAGGAGCGGTGGGGCGAGAACGTGTCGCTGCGCCTGGTGATGCTGCACCTGATCCACGAGTACGCCCGGCACAACGGCCACGCCGACCTCCTCCGCGAGGGCATCGACGGCACGGTCGGCGCCTGACGGACGCCGTGTGCGACCCTGAGCCATGCGAACTGGGGTGACCTGGGCCCGGGCGGCCGCGGTGGCGGCGGCACTGATCGTCGGTTGTCTCGGCTCGGCCGCGGCGGTTCGGGCCGGCGACTTTCCCGGCCCGCCGGGGGAGGCCGCCGCGATCGCCGCGGCCACCACGGCCGTCGGCCTCGAGCCGGCCGGCCCGAGCGGAGCCGTCGTGGTCTGCGACTACTGGTGCCCGGATCCCGGCGGCGAGGGCGTCGTCTCCTTCGACTCGCCGCCGGACCACACGGACACGGTCGCGGTGACTTACGACCTGAGCCCGGCCGCCGCGGCCGAGGTCGAAGCCGCGGCCCGGTCGCGGCTCGAGGTCGCCGGCTGGCGACCGGGCCCGGACGGCGAGCTCACCCGGGACGGCCTCGCGGTCCTGCTCCCGGTCGCCGCGGACATGCCCGCCGGGGTGCGCGTGACCGTCGTCGTCTCGAAGACGGTGCCGCCATCGGCCGTCGCGCTGGCCGCGGCGGGGTTCGTGCTCGGCGCGATCCTGGGCGGCCTGCTCGCGGCCCGGGCTGCCCGTCGATTCCGCCGGCAGGGCGATGCGGTGCGCGCGCTCGCCGGGACGCTCACGGTCCTGGTCACCGCGGTGACCTTCGGGTACGCGACCACCGCCGCGCTGTTCCTCCAGCACGGCGGGTGGCCGCCGGACGTACAGCTCGCCGAGTTCCTGCTGACGGTTTTCCCGAAGATGTCGATCGCCGTGCTCGCGGCCGCGGTGGCGGCGCTGGCGCTGATCGCGCTTCCGCCACGCCGGGAAACCCCGGATCCTCGGCCCGGCCTCGCGGCGGGGCACACTGAAAGCCATGGTGCTGCCAGGTCCTGACCCGGACGACTACCCGCCGATCAACCCCGACGAGCCGGTGCCCGACGACCCGGGCGAGCTCTCCCCGGACACCCCGGAGACGCTGCCGCCGCCACCCGTCGAGCCGATGCCGGGCCCGGACGACCCGGGCAACGTCCCCGAACCGGCCTGAGGCCCGCCGCCGCGGCGGTCAGGTGATGATCGAGCGGATGATCACGATCGCCAGGAACACCACGATGAAGGCCAGGTCGATGGCGACGCCGCCGAGGCGCAGCGGGGGCAGGACCCGGCGGACCGGTGCGAGCAGCGGTTCGGTGACCGCGTGCGCGCCGGCCGTCAGCCGCGACCGGACGGAACCGTACGAGGGCGGTCCGGCGAGCGCCACGCTCCAGTCGAGCACCGCGCGGGCGATCAGCAGCACCTGCATCAGCAGCAGCACCAGGCTCACGACGGCCAGGACCAGACCCATCAAGACCTCCAGAGTCGAACGGGGGCGCTACCCACTATGCGGCCTGCCGTTGTGAATTGGCTGAGCGATAGCTGCAAGTTCGCCTGACTGCGGGCCCGAGAGGGCCTCCCCGGCAGTCGATCGTGGGTAGGCTGCCCGGCATGTTCGCGATTGATCTTGGTGACGGCGCCGAGCTTCGGCCGCTGGAGCCCTGGCAGGTTTCCGAGTTCCTCGCACACATGGACCGCGCGCGGGCGAGCGTCGACCCGTGGATTCCCTGGGCGGGCGTGAGCACCGACCTGACCACCGCGTCGGCGACGCTGCAACGCTACGCCGACATGATGGCCCGCGACGCCGGCCGGCTCTACGGCATCTGGCTCGACGGCACGCTCGTCGGCGGCACCATGTACGTCGACTTCAACGCCAAGGACGGCAGCTGCGAGATCGGCTGCTGGCTGGAGCCGGCCGGCACCGGCCGCGGCCTGATCACCAAGGCGGTGGCCCGCCTGATCGACTGGGCGATCGTGGACCGCGGCATCTACCGCGTGCAGTGGCACTGCCGCCCGGACAACACGGCGAGCTCCAACGTGGCCCGGCGGCTCGGCATGCGGGTCGACGGCCTGCTGCGCGGTGAGTACCTGTACAAGGGCGTCCGCTACGACACCGAGGTCTGGTCGCTGATCGCCCCCGACTGGACGCCGCTGGCCCGGCGCTGAGCCGCCGCTGACGCGCGGGCCCGCCGCCGGGCCTCCGGCCGCCGGATGATCCACTCGGCGACCAGGATGTTGATCAGCCAGGCGAGGCCCATCAGCATCGCGTGTCCCAGCGGACCGGGCGGATCGGCCAGCCCCATCGACGGCCCGACGGTCAGCACCTGGGTGCCCGCGGCCATGCCGATGGCGTAACCGCGGATCATCCAGGCCCGGTGCCGGACGATGTCGCGGCGCAGGATCGCCCGGAAGCTGATGAGGATCGCCACGGCCATGAACGCGCCGAGGACGAGCCGCATGACGCCAAGGACCCCGAAGCGCGTCCCGTCATGCTCGGGCAGGTCGTAGAAGAGCGTCATCCACATGCCCGAGAGCGCCGCCGCCACTCCACTCGGGACCAGGACCCGTCCCGACAGGCGGTGCCAGCGGGGCCGGCGGCGCCGCAGGCCCGGGTGGAACTGGAAGGCGCCGAGGACGCAGAACAGGGTCGCGCCGATGATGTGCACGACAACGGGCAGGGGCACCTCGACGAAGCGCGCGTTCTCCGGCGTGGCCTCCGCGCCGGCGGCCAGGGTCGTCACGCGGAACGCGCCGGCGATGACCGGCACCGCGCTGAGCAGGAGCAGGCCCGCGGTCGCGAGCCGGGCGGTCCAGATCGGGGAGATCCTCATGGCCTCGATCGTGCCGACTACGGCGGCGTCGCCTCATCGGAAAATGGGCCGCGGCAGCGTCGTACCACGGTACGAGGAGCGGGCCGTACTTTCGGCGCGGATCAGCGCCGGACGCGGTTGGTCTCGTAGGCCCACATGGCGATCTCGACGCGGTTCCGCGCCGGAATCTTCGTCATCAGGCTGGTGATGTGCGTCTTCACGGTGCTGAGCGTGATGAAGAGCTCCGCGGCGATCTCGCCGTTGGTCCGCCCGCTCGCCACCGCGGCGAGCACCTGCTCCTCGCGGTCGGTCAGCGGATCGGCGGGCTGCGCCGTGCCGGCCGGACCGCCCGCCGCGAACGTCCGGAGCAGCCGCGCGGTGACGCTCGGCGCGATCAGGGCGTCGCCGACGGCGGCGGCGTGCACGGCCTGGGCCAGCATGGCGGTGCCGGCGTCCTTGAGCAGGAAGCCGCGGGCGCCGGCGCGCAGCGCGGCGTAGACGTACTCGTCCAGGTCGAAGGTCGTGATGACCACGACGGCGATCGGGTCCGGCACCTCGGGTCCGGCCAGCGCGCGGGTGGCCTCGATGCCGTCGAGGCCGGGCATCCGGATGTCGAAGAGGCACACGTCGGGGCGCAGGTGCCGGGCCAGTTCGACGGCGCGGTGCCCGTTGGCGGCCTCGCCGACGACCTGGATGTCCGGCTGCGAGTTGAGGATCATCGTGAGTCCGGTGCGGACGATCTCCTGATCGTCGGCGACCACCACCCGCACGGTCACGTGGCGCCCCCGGCGCGCGGCAGCACCGCGGTGACCGTCCAGCCGCGGCCGGCGGCGGGGCCGGCCTCGCAGGTGCCGCCGAGCAGGCCGGCGCGTTCTGCCATGCCGATCAGCCCGTACCCCGTTCCGGCCGGGGCGCCACCGCCGGCCTCGCCGTCGTCGCTCACCTGTAGGCGTACCGAATCGGGGTCCGCCGAGACGCGGACCTGGATCCGGGTCGCGTGCCGGGCGTGCCGCCGGGCGTTGGTGACCGACTCCTGCGCGAGCCGGAAGATCGCGGAGCCGACCGCCGGGGAGACGTCGTCGAGGTCGCCGGCGATGCCGACGTCGACGGACGGGCCGGAGCGGTGCCGGCCGGCGAGCTTCTCGAGATCGGCGATGCGCGGGCCGGGCGTGAGCTCGGCCGGCTCGTCGCGGCGCAGGATCCGGACCATGCCGCGCATCTCGGCGAGGGCCCGGGACGCCTCGGCCTCGATCACCCGCAGCGCGTCGGTCGCGGCGTCCGGATGCGAAGCGGCGGTGGCGAGGCCGGCCTGCGCCCGGATCGCCATCGCCGACACGTGGTGCGCGACGGTGTCGTGCAGGTCCCGGGCCAGCCGCTCGCGTTCGAGCAGCTTGACCCGCTCGAGCTCGCGGAGCCGGGCGGCGGCCCGGTAGCGCAGGGCGAGACCCGGCGTGATCGCCGCCGACACCACCACGAACCCGGCGAACATGTCGCCCGGGCTGATCTGCCCGACGGCCGCGGCCCCGCCGATCTTGGCGAACACGATGGCGAGGCCGAGCACGATCGCGCGCCCGGACCCCCACCGGACCAGGGCGTAAACCAGGATCAGGACGAAGGCGACCGCGTTGTTCTCCAGCTCGGTGCCGCCCATCGCCAGCGGCGCGAGCGCGGTGACGCCGAACGCGATCGCGAGCATCGGCAGCGGCCGGGTCCGCCGCCACAGCAGGGTCGGCAGCACCGCGACGACGATCACCACCGACAGCGCCCGCCACTGCAGGCCGGCCCGGAACACGCCCTCGATCACCGCGAGGGGCACCAGCGCGCCGAGCAGCGCCCAGTCCCGCCACACCCGCGCAGGCGGGTGCGGGGGAGCGGGTTCGGCCCATACGGAGCGCAGAACTTCGTGCACCTGCTGATGGTACGGGGGCACCAGGCCCGCCATATCGGCCCAAAGTACTAGGGCACGACGACCCGGACACCAGGCGTCGCCGGAACGTCCATCGCGGCCAGGGCCGCCGGCACGGCCGCCAGGCCGATCTCCCCGGTGATCAGCTCCGCGGGCCGCAGCCGGCCGGACTCCACCAGGGGCAGCAGTTCGGCGTACGCGTGCGCGGGCATGCCGTGGCTGCCCAGGATCTCCAGCTCGTGCGCCACGACCAGCTCCATCGGCACGGTCGGGCGCCCGGACGCGGCCGGCAGCAGTCCGACCTGGACGTGCCGGCCGCGCCGCCGCAGCCCCTCGATCGACGCCGTCAGCGTGGCCTGGCTGCCCAGCGCGTCGATGGAGACGTGCGCGCCGCCCCCGGTGAGCTCCGGGATCTCGGCCACCCGCGCGGCGTCCAGCGTCACCGCGGCGCCGCACGTGCCGGCCAGGGCGAGTGCCGCGGGGGACACGTCGACCGCGATCACCCGGGCGCCCGCCGCGGCCGCGATCATCACCGCGGACAGGCCCACCCCGCCGCAGCCGTGCACGACCAACCACTCGCCGGCCCGGACCCGGCCCTGGTGCGCCACCGCCCGGAACGAGGTGGCGAACCGGCAGCCCAGGACGGCCGCCGCGGCGAAGTCCACCCGGTCGGGAAGGCGGACCAGGTTGGTCATGGCGTGCGGCACCACGACGAGGTCGGCGAACGAGCCCCAGTCGGTGAAGCCCGGCTGCCGCTGCCGGTGGCACACCTGCTGGTCGCCGGCGCGGCAGGCCGGGCAGGTGCCGCAGGCGCAGATGAACGGCGCGGTCACCCGGTCGCCCGGCCGCCAGCCCTCGACGCCGGGTCCGACCGCGGCGATCACCCCGGCGAACTCGTGGCCCGGCACGTGCGGCAGGCGGATGTCGGGGTCGTGGCCGCGCCAGCCGTGCCAGTCGCTGCGGCACAACCCGGTCGCCCGGACGGCGACCACGACGCCGCCCTCCGGCGGCTCCGGGTCGGGCACGTCGCGGACCCAGGGGAGCTCACCGAACCGTTCGTAGATCACCGCGCGCATCCGTCGATGGTGCCAGGCGCCCGTACGAGGTGAGGGTCCGCAGCGCCCCGAGGGTGACGATGCCGCGCCACTCGAGGCGGGAGGCGGCGCTCGGCGGTTCCCAGGTGATCTGCCAGCCGCCGTCCGCCGCCTGCGCCCGGGCCAGGTGGTCGAGGTGCCCGTCGATCTGCGCCGGGGTGAACAGGGAGCGCCAGCGCGAGTCCGCGAAGGGCGCGACGGTCAGCGGCGTCAGCCCGTAGCCCTCGGCGTCGGGATCCAGGTGGAACATCGCCGAGGCGGTCAGGCGCTCGAACACCGCGGCCGCGTGCTTCTCGGCGCGCTCGGCGTCCCCGGCGTGCTCCAGGAAGGCCAGCACCTCGGCGAGCGCGTGCACCTCGTCGGGCAGGTCGCCCGATTCGAGGGCGCGCCAGCAGTACCGGGTCGCCTCGTCGCGCCACGGGTGCGCGAAGCCGATCCGGTGCAGCAGAGCGGCCAGCCCGGCGGTCGGGTTCAGCCCCGGCGCGTAGGTCCAGTCCGACCAGTGCTCGGCGCGCGGGTAGGCCTCGATGACGTTGGAGGCCAGCGCGACGGCGCCCCCGACGGACTGGCGGCCCAGAAAGTCGCAGGCCCGGCGCAGCATCTCGGTGTCGTCGGCGCCGGCCGACGCGTACGCCTGCAACGCGATCTCGACGTCGATCGGCAGGCTGGCCGGGCAGCGCTTGTCCGGCTCGAGCCCGTGGCCGAAGCCGCCGTCGTCGTTCTGGTAGCCGCGCAGGGCGGCGACAACGCCGGCCGAGGGCTCGCCGAGGAACAGCGTCGCGAAGAGGCGCTGCTCCAGCAGGCGCGCCTCGGACCACAGGAATCGCACCGCGGCGGAGAAGGATTCACTCATGAGCACAGGCTAGGAAGCCGGGGCCCCGGCGTCTTGAACGAATCGGACGCTCTGGAACGTTGCAACGCCTCAGCGGTACCGGAGCTCGCCCGCGCGGACGGGTACGTCGAGCCGGTTCTCCGGTGGCGCGAGCGGGCACAGCCACCGGTCGTCGTACGCGCAGCTCGGGTTGTAGAGGTAGTTGAGGTCCAGCCGGACCCGGCTCGGCGAGAGCCGCTCCACGCCGCGGCCGTGCGTGCCCTTCACCGTGTCGGTCAGGTACCGCCCGCCGCCGTAGGTCTGGTCGCCGCAGGTCGTGTCGCGCACCGGCAGGAACAGCCCGCCGCCGTACGCGACAAGCCACCACAGCGACAGCTCGCCCCAGGGCGTGTCCAGGATGCCGACGCGGTCGTAGCGGCACACGCCGTCCGGCCCGGCCGTGTCGATCTCGATGGTGCCGGGCGCCTCGCGCAGGTCGACGTCGGCGATGAAATCGTCGCTGGGCGGGAAGTAGCGGATGCCGGTGAAGTCGTCGGTGCGCGGGATCGGCGACTGCGGGTGGCTGGAGAAGAGGCGGTCGCGCCGGTCGCGGAAGTCGGTGAGACCGGTCGCGTTCAGGTAGATGTCGGCCACCGCGGCGCGGTAGCCGGCGAGTTCGAGTGCCTGCACAACGGCCACCGTATCCCGCGGGCCTTGAGTGGATCTTGCTATTCGTCCTACAGTCGTATGAGCCAGATATTGAAACGTTTAAATGTCTGGATACCCGTACCGTTCGCCTCCCCCCACCGAGGAGAACCGCATGTACCCGTCCCTACCCCCTCCTGCCCGAAAACTGGTCGCCCTGGCCGCCGCGGTTGTCACCGCGCTCGCCACCGTCGGCGCCCCGGCGAGCGCGGCCCTGGTGACGACCCCGGTCACCGTCGACGGCGCGCACTGGATCTGGTACCCCGAGGGTGCTCCCGCGCAGAGCGCCCCGGCCGCCACCCGCTACCTGCGCCGCACGTTCACCGCGCCCGCCGGCCCGTACGCCGACGCCCAGCTCGTCGTCACCGGCGACGACACCGTCGACGTCTGGCTCAACGGCACCTACCTGGCCGGCTCGCCCCGCGCCGCCGACTCGTGGAAGCAGGCCCGCTACGTCGACCTGGCCGCGGCGCTGCGGTCCGGCAGCAACACCCTCCAGATCGCCGCGCGCAACACCAGCGCCGGCCCCGCCGGCGTCCTCGGCCGGGTACGCGTCGCCGCCGCCGGCGGCACCGTCGACCTCGTCACCGACGGCTCCTGGCAGGCCGCGAACTCCGTGCCCGAGGCCTGGGTCGCCGCGGCGGACCTCGGCGCGTACGGCGCCGGGCCGTGGGCGCAGTCCGTCGCCGCCGCCGACAACGCCGCGGCCTCGCCGGTGACGCCCGCCGGGCTGACCACCGAGCGCCGCACGGACCCGGTCGGCGTCGACCCGCGCAGGCCGCGCTTCGGCTGGCGGCTGGACGCCACCGCGAACGGCCAGGTGCAGGGCCGCTACCAGGTCACCGTCGGCAGCACGGCCGGCGGCGCGGACGTCTGGGACAGCGGCCAGGTCGCGTCGGCGGCAAGTGTCGACGTCGCGTACGGCGGACCCGCGCTGGCGAGCAACCGGACCTACCACTGGCGGGTGCGGGTCTGGGACGCACAGGGCCGGCCCAGCCCGTGGAGCCCGTCGGCCCGCTTCGACACCGGATACGTCGACCCGGCCACCGAGTGGCAGGCCGCGTTCATCGGCGCGCCCGGCGGCGCGAGCCTCGCCGGCGCCGAATGGATCTGGTACCCCGAGGGCGACCCGGCGAGCACCGCACCGGCCGCCGAGCGGTTCTTCCGCCGCACCTTCGACCTGGCCGCCACCGGCAAGGCGACGCTCGTCGTCACCGGCGACGACACGGCCGACGTGTGGATCAACGGCGCGCGGGTGAGCTCCTCGCGGCGGGTCGTCGACGCGTGGAAGCGCGCCACCACGGTGGACGTCTCCGCGCAGGTGCGCGCCGGCGCCAACACGATCGCCGTCGCCGCCACGAACACCACCGCCGGCCCGGCGAGCGTCATCGCCAAGCTGACCGTCGGGACCACCACCGTGTCCACCGGCGCGGCGTGGAGGTCGGCGCAGAGCGCGCCGGCGGGCTGGCAGCAGCCGGGCTTCGACGACGGCGCCTGGCCCGCCGCCCGGGCGACCGCCGCGTACGGCTCGGGACCGTGGGGCACCCAGGTCGCGGTGCCGAACCCCACGCCGTACCTGAGCAAGGGTTTCGCCGTGAGCAAGCCGGTCGCCCGGGCCCGGCTCTTCGCGACCGCGCTGGGCCTGCACGACACCTACCTCAACGGCGTCAAGGTCGGCGCCGAGCGGCTCGCGCCGGGCTGGACCGACTACGGCAAGCGCCTGCAATACCGCGGCTACGACGTGACGGCGGCGCTGCGGCAGGGCGACAACACGCTCGGCGCGCTGCTCGGCAACGGCTGGTACTCCGGCAGCATCGGCTTCGCCGGCAGCCAGCGGTACGGCACCTCGCCGTGGTACTCCGCGCAGCTGTCCATCGAGTACGCCGACGGCACGCGCGCGGACGTCCGTACCGATGGATCGTGGTCCGCGGCGCCCAGCGTGATCGTCGCCGACGACCTGTACCACGGCGAGGACCAGGACGCCCGGATCTCGTCCGCGGCCGGGACGCCCGTGACGGTGCGGACCGCCGCCAAGCCGCGGCTCGTCGCACAGGTCGACCCCGGCGTGACCGTGCGGCAGGAGCTGCGGCCGAGGTCGATCACGCAGCCCCGGCCGGGCGTGTGGATCGCCGACCTGGGGCAGAATTTCGCCGGCTGGAACCGGCTGCGGGCGACCGGGCCGGCCGGCACCCGGATCACGCTGCGGCACGGCGAGATCCTGAACGCCGACGGCACGCTCTACACCGCAAATCTGCGCGCCGCGCAGGCCACCGACACGTTCACCCTCGCTGGCACCGGCGCGGCGGAGGTCTTCGAGCCGCACTTCACCGTGCACGGCTACCGCTACGTCGAGCTGACCGGCTTCCCGGGCACGCCGACCGCCGACAGCCTCACCGGGCTCGCGGCCTGGACCGACGGCGCCGAGACCGGCACTTTCAGCAGCAGCGACGCGCTCGTCAACCAGCTTCAGCACAACATCGTCTGGGGCGCGCGCTCGAACATGCTGTCGATACCGACCGACTGCCCGCAGCGCGACGAGCGGCTCGGGTGGACCGGCGACATCGCCGCGTTCGGCGCCACGTCGACGTTCAACTTCGACACGCACGGGCTGCTCGCCAAGTTCGCCGACGACCTGGTGGACGCGCAGCGCGCCGACGGGGCGTTCACCGACGTCGCGCCGGCCGTCATCGACGGCGCGGGCAAGGCCGGCTGGGCCGACGCCGGCGTCATCGTGCCGTACACGATCTGGCAGCGCTACGGCGACCTGTCCGTCGTGGACCGCAACTTCGCGGCGATGGCCCGCTACGTCGACTACCTCCGCTCGACCGCGGGCGCGGACCTGATCCGCAACCACGAGACGTTCGGCGACTGGCTCAACGTCGACGACAACACGGCGAACGACGTGAGCAGCACGGCGTTCTTCGGCTGGTCCGCCCGGCTGCTCTCGCGGATGGCCGCGGCGACCGGGCGCACGGCCGAGGCCGCGAGCTACGGCACGCTCGCGGACCAGATCGCGGCCGCCTTCACCGGCAGGTTCGTCGCCGCCGACGGGACCGTGTCCGGAAACAGCCAGACCGGGTACGTGCTCGCGCTCGCGTTCGGCCTCGTGCCGGCGAACCGTACCCAGGCGGTCGCGGACAAGCTCGCCGCCAAGGTCGCCTCGCGCAACGGGCACCTCTCCGTCGGCTTCATGGGCGTGGAGAACCTGCTGCCGGTGCTCGCCGAGTACGGGCACGCGGCCACCGCGTACCAGATCCTGCAACAGCCGGACTATCCCGGCTGGGGCTACATGAACTCGCGCGGCGCGACCACGATCTGGGAGCGCTGGGACGGGATCAGGACGGACGGCACGCTCCAGGACGTCGGCATGAACTCGTTCAACCACTACGGCCTCGGCTCGGTGGGCGACTGGCTCTACCGAACGGTCGGCGGCGTCGGCCCGGCCGCACCGGGCTACAAGCAGGTGCTCATCGCCCCGAAACCCGGCGGCACGCTCACGGCCGCGACCGCGTCGCTGCTCACCGCGTACGGCCAGACGCGCTCGGAGTGGACCCGGGCCGGCTCGGCGCTGACGCTGCGGGTCGTGGTCCCGCCGAACGCCACCGCGACGGTACGGGTGCCGGCCTCCTCGGCCGCGGCGGTGACCCCGCCGCCGGAGGCGGTGCCGCAGGGCTACGCGAACGGCGTCGCCTCCTACGCCCTCGGCTCGGGCAGCTACACGTTCACCGCCGGCTGAGGTCCCTCAGCTCCTCCTCGAGCAGCCCGGTCAGGCGGACGTGCCGGTCTCCGCCGACCGGGATGCCTCGGCTCGGGCCTTCGGCCAGCATCAACACGTAGAGGTGTACCCGGTAGAGCGCGAGCCGGGTGCGCGCGGGGTCATCGAGGACGAGACCGGTCGCGGCGGCGTAGCCCCGCAGGAACGGGTGCTCCGGCTCGTCCTCGATGCGGCGCCGCAGCGCCGGGGAGACGAGGTCCAGCAGGGGGTCGCCCCACAGGTGGCGTTCGCCGTCGACAAGCCCGGTCAGCCGGCCGCCGGCGGCCAGCACGTTGCCGTCCCAGAGGTCGAAGTGCAGCAGCGCGGGCCGGGTGACCGTAGCCAGGTTGCCCGCGTGCCGGGCGGCCAGCTCGCCGAGGCCCGGCGGCAGCGGCACCTCCCAGTCGGCGGCGTCGGCCAGCAGGGCGTCGAGCATCGCGCCGAACGCCGCCGGCCAGTCGGCGCCGCGGGCCCGGTCGCCGGTGTAGCCGAAGTGCGGGCCGGTGATCCGGTGCAGGCCGGCGATCGCGGCGCCGAGCTGCTCGCGGACGCCGGCGCTGTTCGCCACGCCGGTCAGGGCGGTGCCCGGCAGCAGGCTCGTCACGATCCAGTCCTCGGCCACGTGCAGCACCTCCGGCACCGGTACGCCCGGCGCGCTGGACCGGACCAGCCGGAAGTAGGCCGCCTCGGCCTCGATGAGCCCGCTCTCGTACCGCAGCAGCCGGGCCGACGGCGGCGGCCCGACCTTCACCACCACGTCGCGGCCGTCGGTCAGGGTGGCACGCCACACGGCCGCGAATCCGCCGCCGGACAACTCGGCGGCATCGGCCACCTTCGCACCCAGTTCCGGCGCGATCAGGCCGTCGATAGTGCAGATGTCGAGGTTGCGTTGGGTCGGACTGCGCATGACGCATTGTGCAACCCGCCCCTGGTACGAAAACCTAAGGGTCCACGAAGGAATCGAGCGCCGGCCGATGGTGTCTCGAAGGCCCGGAAGGGTACACAGGCTTGCATGACCGTCAGTGACGAACGGCCGGGGCTGGCTGTCCCCGACCGGGACATCACCCCCCTCCCGGACAGCCGCACGGTGCCGCTGGCCCCGCCGGCCGACGCCGATGACCTGCCGCGGTACCTCCATGCCCTGCGCCGCCTCGCCGACGCCGACGACCTGGCGGCCGCGCACTCGGGCTGCACCCTCGCCGTCGACCTGGCCGGCCGGCTCGGCTCGGCGGCCGGGCTCGTCACCGCGTACTCGCAGCGCAGCTCCGTCTCCCGGCGCCTGGGCCGGCTGGCCGAGGCCGCCCGGGACGCGGAGGCCGCCGCGGAGCTCTTCGCCGTCTCCGGCGGCGACCCGTCGGGGGCCGCCGCCGCGCTGCTGATGTCGCGGCGCATCGCCGTCCTGCTCGACCTCGGCGACCTCGACTGCGCCGACGGCCTGCTCGCACCGTCCGGCTTCGCCGGCGTGCTGCCGGACGAGCCGGAGTTCCTGCTCCTGCGCTACGTCCGCGGCCGCCTGCACGCCGAGGCGGCGCGCCCCGGCGAGGGCCTTGCCGACCTGTACCGGTGCGGCGAGCGCCTGGCCGTGCGGCGCTCCGACCATCCCGCCGTGCTGCCGTGGCGCTCGGCCGCCGCCGCCGTGCTGGCCGGCCTCGGCGCCGGCGAGGCGGCCGAGCGGCTGGTCGCCGAGGAGGTGGCGCTGACCCGGCGGCACGGGCTCGCCTCCGCCCTGGGCCGGGCGCTGCGCATTCAGGGGCAGGTGCGTTCGGGCGCCGAGGGCATCTGCCCGGCCGAGGAGTCGATCCGGGTGCTGCGCGGCACGCCCCGGCGCTTCGAACTGGCGATGGCCCTTGTCGACCTCGGCGCGCTGCTCAACGCCGCGCGCCGCCGCCCGCAGGCGCGCCGGGTGCTGCGCGACGGGCTGGAGTTGGCGCAGGAGTGCGGCTCGCCGGCCCTGGTCGCCCGGGCCCGTGCGCTGTTCGCCGGCAAGACCCGTCTCGCGCCGCCGTTCAAGTAAGGGTAGCCTTAGCTGCGTTGGCCTCCCCGCAGCGAACGGACGGTTATGACGATCACAGCCCAGGCCGCCGCCCGCCCGGTCACCGAGCCCTATGTGCCGTTCGCGCTCGAGGTCAGGAGCTGCGTGCGCCTGAGCACCACGTTCATGCGGGTGACGCTGGCGGGGGAGTCGCTCGTCGACTTCGACCACCACGGCTTCGACCAGCGGATGAGCCTGCTGTTCCTGCCGCCGGGCACCGACTGCGAGGCGTTCGCCCGCGAACCCGACTGGACGCAGGCGTGGCGCAGCGGGCCGTCGGCGTCGTGGGCGCCGCTGCGGGTCTACACGGTGCGGGCCTTCCGGCCGCGGGCGCGGGAGATCGACGTGGACTTCGTGCTGCACGGCACGGGCAGCCCGGCCTCGCGCTGGGCGAGTCACGCCGAGCCGGGCGACCGGATCGTCATGATCAGCGCCGCGAAGGGCCACCCGATCACGGACGTCGCCTGGCGGCCGCCGGCGGGCGCGAACCGGCTGCTGCTCGCGGCGGACGAGGCGGCCCTGCCGGCGGCGGCCTCGATCCTGGAGAGCCTGGACCGCCCGGCGCGGGCCTTCCTCGAGGTGCCGTTCCCGGACGACCGCCTGACCATCGGCGGCCCGGCGGAGATCACCTGGCTGGTCCGGAGCCGGGGCGAGCGGCTGGGGCCGGTGGTCCGCGAGCAGCTGGACCGCGCCGCGCCGGCCGGTGCGCCGGGCGCCGTCGTCGAGCAGGAGGACGGCGACGTGTGGGACGTGCCCGAGGAGACGGCGGGCGGCTTCTACGCGTGGCTGGCCGGCGAGGCGGGGCCGGTGGTCTCCCTGCGCCGGCACCTGGTGGGCGAACGTGGCGTCGACCGCCGCGCGGTGGCCTTCATGGGCTACTGGAAAAAGGGCCGCGCCCAGCCCAACTAGATGGTGCCTCCCAGGAAGATCCACGCCCTGGTCGACGAGTGTGCCCTGAGTCACATCGAACCGGGCGGCGGGCTACGAAAGTGATCAATACGCTTTCGGCGTCATCGACACCACGGGGAGACATTTCATGCGTTTTTCGAGAACCCGCACTCTGACCGCCGCCGTCGCCGCCGGCATCATGGTCGCGGTCGCCATGACGGCGCCCGCCTTCGCCGCCGACCGTCAGCGGGGCCTGCGCAACAAGGAGTTCAGCCCTGCCGACCTGGGCACGGGGATTGCCGGCTCGGCGTCCGAGGCGTGGCTGCGCAACGTCAGCCTCATGGAGATCTTCACGATTGAGGACAAGGGCACCTACGACAGCCAGCCCCAGGTGAAGATCCAGAATGGATATGGTCGCTGCCTCGACAGCCGCGGCAACCACAGCTCCGAGTCAGCCTGGTTCCTGAGCTGCAACAGCGGCGACTACCAGCTGTGGCAGATCTTCACCAACGGCAACGGCACGAAGACCTACAAGAACAAGGGTGCCTGGACCCAGCAGGGCCGGCACCTCTGCCTGGCCAGCTCGGGTGTGAACAGGGCGGTCATCATGCAGTTCTGCGGCCTCACCACCGGACGCCAGCAGTGGACCGAGATCGCACCCTGACCGAGGCGTAGGCCGGAGCCCGGAAACAGAGTCGGGGTGCGGCGGGCTCAGCCGCCGCACCCCGATCCTTCCGAAACCGGCTGCGGGTCAGTCCGCCTGGGTGTGGACGAACACGTCGCGGGCCAGGTTGACGTCGCCGGGTACCAGGTTGGACGCCGTCGACTCGAAGACGACGCGGCGGCCGAAGGCGCTGATCGACGGGTTGGCGCTGGGGCCGTCGCCCTGCTCGCCGGCGTCGGAGACGCTGACCCGGGTGGTGTTACCGGCGACCAGGTCGCGGACGAACACGTCCGGCGCGCTGTTGGTGTCGCCGGCGACCAGGTTGCGGGCCCACGACAGGTAGGCGACGTAGCGGCCGTCCGGGCTGATCGCCGGCCGGACGCTGCCGAGGTCGCCCTGCACGCCCGCGCCGGACACGCTCACCAGCGTGGTGACGCCGGCGGCCAGGTCGCGGATGAACACGTCCTCCCGGCCGTTGGTGTCGCCCTCGACCAGGTCCGGCGCCCACGAGGAGAACGCCACGTAGCGGCCGTCCGCGCTCATCGAGGCGTGCACGCTGTGCAGGGTGCCCCGCGCGCCGACCCGGTGGACGCTGACCTGGGTGGTGGTGCCGGTGGCCAGGTCGCGCAGGTGGACGTCGGCCGTGAGGCTGGAGCCGCTCTGCGGCGTCATCGCCTCGAACGTCACGTAGCGGCCGCCGACCACGGGCGAGAGGCCGCCGTCGAGGTCGTCGTACGAGTCGGCGGAGGGTACGTCCGCCCGCAGGCCGTCGCGGGTGATGTTCACCCGGACCGTGGTGCCGGCGGTCAGGTCCCGGACGAACAGGTTCTCCCGGTCCGCACCGCCGGCGTCGTCGCCGTCGGCGAGGGGCAGGGTCGACTGGAACGTCACGTGGCGGCCGTCGGCGCTGATCCGGGACAGCTTCGCGCTGTCCGCGGCGCCCTGCGCACCGGACGGCGCCAGGCTGGCCCGGACCGTGGTGCCGGCGGTCAGGTCGCGCACGAACACGTCGCGCCGCCTGTTGGTGTCGCCGGCGACCAGGTCGGCGGCGTCCGAGGCGAAGCTGACGTAGCGCCCGTCGTCGCTGATCGACGGCGCGTAGCTGTTGCCGCCGGCCTGCGCACCGGCGCCGGAGACGCTGACCCGGGTCGTCGTGCGGGCGACCAGGTCGCGCACGAACACGTCCTCGGTGCGGTTGGTGTCGCCCGCGACGAGATTCGCCGCCCGCGAAGAGAACGCGACGTAGCGGCCGTCGGCGCTCACCGCTCCCGCGGCGGCGCCGCCGGGCTGTGTGCCGTTGTTGGCGACGTTGACCCGGGCGGTGCTGTTGTTCTCGGCGGCGAACGCGTTCGTCGCCAGGCACGCCATCGCGACCCCCGCCGAGAGCACGCCCGCGGCGGCGGCGAACGTACGTGGCCTCATGGAGTTTCTCCTTCAGATCGGGTGGGCGCCGCAGGGCACGCGGCGCCGCAAAGCTCGGTCGGCACGCTATCGACGAGCCTTTGGGTGATCTTTGGGTCGACTCCGCGGCGGCGTCAGTGCGCTGCGGCCAGGGCGGGTTCGGCGGCCTCGACGGGCAGGCGCCAGGGGCGGACGACCAGCAGCAGGACCACGTTCGCGCCGATCATGCCGCCGGCGATCACCAGGGCCATGCCGGTCGCGCCGGTGCCGAGGACGCCGACCAGCGGAGCCGCCAGCGCGCCGACGCCGAACTGGACCGCGCCGAGCAGGGCCGCCGCGGTGCCGGCCGCCTCGCCGTGCCGCGAGAGCGCGAGCGCCGGCGCGTTCGGCAGCGCCAGGCCGGCCGAGGCGAGGACCGCCCAGAGCGGCACGAGCACCGCGGGCAGGCCACCGAAGCCGGTGGCGGCGACCAGGAGCAGCACCAGGCCCGCGACGGCGCCGCCGGCGAGCGCGGAGATCAGGATCTGCGACGGCGACCAGCGGCGCAGCAGCCGCACGTTGAGCTGGGTTGCCGTGATCAGGCCGACCGCGCCGGCGCCGAACACGAAGCCGAACTGCTGCTCGCTGAGGTGGTATTGCTCCTGGAAGACGAACGACGAGCCCGAGACGTAGGCGAACAGGGCGGCCATCGCCAGCCCGGCCACCAGGATCAGTCCGACGTAGGTCCGGTCGGCGAGGAGCCGGCCGTAGTCGCGGACCGTGCCGACCACGCCGCCGTTGCGCCGCCGCGCGACCGGCAGCGTCTCCGGCAGGCCCAGCGCGGTCACCGTCAGGATCGCGATGCCGAAGAGCGCCAGCACGACGAAGACGCCGCGCCAGGACGTCCAGTTCAGCGTGATGCCGCCGAGCGTCGGCGCGAGGATCGGCGCGGCGCCCATGACGAGCATGAGGCGGGACAGCAGCTTGGCCGCGGCGAGCCCGGTGAACAGGTCGCGGACGACGGCCATCGCGACGACCGCGGCCGCGGCGGCGCCGAGGCCCTGGAGGACCCGCAGCGTGCCGAGGACGGCGAGGTTCGGCGCGATGACGCAGAGGATCGACGCCGCGATGTGCACGGCGATCCCGGCGAGCAGCGGCGCACGGCGGCCGACGGCGTCGGAGACCGGGCCGATCAGCAACTGGCCGAGCGCGAGGCCGGCCAGGGTCCCGGTGAGGGTGAGCTGAACCGCGGCGGCGGTGGTGTGCAGGTCGTCGGTGATCGTCGGCAGTGACGGCAGGTACATGTCGATGGTGAGCGGGCCGAGGGCGATGAGGAAGCCGAGCACCAGCACGAGCCGCAGCCGCTCGCGGGGGGACATGAGCTCCCCGGGTGTCTGCGCCGCTCGTGTTCCGGGGCGTTCGGGCGCCTGGGTCATGGTGGGTCCCATCCGTGGTCCGGGTCGGTCGGGTAAAGCGTCCGACACGGGTACGACAAGTTCACGGGCGTGCGCAGGATTCCCAGGAATGCAATTTGGTGTCGCCTGTCACATCAATCGAAATCGCGGTATTGCGGGCCGGTGAAAAGCCCGACCGGATTATGGAAATTCGGTTGACTGGCCGGCTCGGGACCGGGTCGGAACGACGTCGCCCCGGTGCGGGTCGCCGGGTGCTGCCAGCCCGCCCTCCCGCCGGACGTCGGGCATGACGCCCCACGCGCGACTCGTCACGCCCGGGAGAATGGTAGTTGCCGTGAACAATTATCCCGGACCGAAAACCCGCCGATCGCGGACGGTGCGATCGGCGGGCCGTCACGGTTCGGTCAGCCGCGCCGCCATTTCTGGTTCAGGGTGCCGGCGCAGTCCCAGATCTGGATCCTGGCGCCGTCGTTGCCGTTCCAGTCCCTGATGTCGAGGCACTTGTTCGCCTGCGGGTTGACCAGGTCGCCCGCGGCCGAGAGCACGAACTGCTGCGCCGGGTTCCCGTTGCAGCCGACGATCTGAATGATCGTGCCGTTGGTGGTCGATCCCCACGGAACGTCCATGCACTTGTTGTTCGACGTCAGCAGCGTGCCGTTCACGGACGTCCACTTCTGCGCGCCGGTGCCGTTGCAGCCCCACATTTGCAGCAGCACGCCGTCGGAGAAGTTCGAGTTCGGCACGTCGATGCACTTGTTGTTCCAGTTGCTGACGAGCGAGCTCGCGCCGCCGCCACCGCCGCTGGTGGTCAAAGAGAGGCCGTAGACGCCGAGAATCTCGTTGACGGGCTGGAACCACATCGTGCCGCCGGACGAGCAGTTGCCGGTGCCGCCGGAGGTGACGCCCTGTGCCTGGTTGCCGGAGATCCAGGAGCCGCCGGAGTCGCCCGGCTCGGCGCACGCGTTGCTGCGGCTGAGGCCGGAGACGGCGCCCTGCGAGTACACGATCGTTTCGTTGCGGCCCAGGATCGTGCCGCAGCGCCAGCCGGTGGTCCGGCCGGAGCGGCAGACCGAGCTGCCGACGGCGGCGTCCTGCGAGCCGGCCACGATCACGTTGCCGCCCGCGTAGTTGTTCACCCACGGCTGGGGCGTCCAGTTGGCGTTCGTCCGGATCCACGAGTAGTCGTTGCCCGGGAACGACGAGCCGGCGAACGTGCCCTGCGAGACGTTGTTGTAGCCGAGGGTCGGGCTGTTCACGCCGCCGCAGTGGCCGGCGCTGACGAAGCCGCCCGCGACGGCGAAGCCGACCGAGCAGAGCGTGTTGCCGTTGATCACGTACTGGTCGCCGCCGCGGATGTCGTACATCGGCCTCGGCGCCTCGGGGGCGTCGACGACGGTGACCGCGCCGGCGCCGCTGTCCTGGGCGAACCGTCGCGCGGCGGCGGCGCCGCCGGGCCGGGCCATGACGACGAGGCGGTTGGCGGCGACGTCGACGTACCAGCCGCGTACCGCGGTGCCCTTCGCGCCGGCGGCGTTGCGGTCCAGCCGCGTGCGGGCCGCGGCGAGGTCGGCGGCGCCGCGCGCGACGATCTTGACGTTGGCGCCCTCCGCGCGCACGGCGGCGGCCGTCGCCGGGTCGGTGACCGCGACGGTGAGCCGCTCGGCGCCGGCCGGGATCCAGGCGCCGGCGAAGGCCTTGCCGAGCTTGGCGCGCAGTCGCCGCTCGACGACCGGTGCCGCCGCCTCGGTGGCGAGGCGGGCCGCGATCTGGTCGTCGGTGAGCCGCAGGTCGCGGCGCATCGCGGCGACCATGCCGGGCGCCATGTCGAACCGGGCGGCCGCGGCGGGTTCGGTGGGTGCCGGCGTCTCCGCGGCGAAACCTGTTAACGGGAAGAGGCCGAGGGTGGTCACCGCGACGGCGGCGACACCGAGCAGCTTGATGGGACGTGACATGGGGATCCTTCCGCTGACCGGGGGAAACTCAGTGGGAAGGAGAGCGCTCTCTGGATCGGAGTCTGTCGATATTTAGTAATTCTGTCAAGAAACTTCAATGATTATTGTCCACCGATGTCAGGTCGCGACGCGGCGTCACGCCGTCGCGTTCCGTGCTAGCTTGGAGGGGTTGTCGTTCCGATTTCTCATATTTACCAGAGCCTGGTGGGTATCCGAACCCTCCAGGCTTTTGTCGTATGAGTCCGGTTTCCTGATCTTTACGGGCGGCGACGGAGTTCGCGAGGTGCGAACTCCTTGTGGTTGCGAAAGGGCTTGACATGGCTGTCGGCACAGTGAAGTGGTTCAACGCGGACAAGGGCTTCGGTTTCATCACCCAGGACGGTGGTGCTCCGGACGTGTTCGCACACTTCTCCGCCATCGCCTCCGACGGATACCGCACTCTCGAGGAGAACCAGCGGGTTGAGTTCGACGTCGAGCAGGGCCAGAAGGGCCTGCAGGCAGCGAACATCCGTCCCATCTGACGTACGTCACGAGGGCCGTGCCTCCCGCGTTGAGCGGGAAGCGCGGCCCTCGGTCGTCTCCCTTACGGAAAAGAGTGGTGTGAAGACGTACTCCGGAGCGCCCTACGCGGTCGTGACCCACAGCCCCCTCCAGCGACGCCTGCTGCGTAACGCCTCGTTCCCCGCGCGGGCGCCGCAGCAGGACGCCCTGAAGATGACCCCCGTGCCCATGGTTCCGGAGGTACATCTGTTCCTCGCCGAGGACTCGGTGCTGCTCTGGGCCCGGCTCGAGACCGAGGCGGGCGGGCCGCTGCCGGCGCCGTACTGGGCGACGGCCTGGCCGGGCGGGCAGGCACTCGCCCGCTACGTCCTGGACCACCCGGAGCTCGTCGAGGGCCGCAGCGTCCTTGACCTCGCCTCCGGCTCCGGGCTGGTCGCCATCGCCGCCGCGCAGGCCGGCGCCGCCGAGGTGACCGCCAACGACACCGACGCGTACGCCATCGCCGCGATCCAGGCGAACGCGAACGCCAACGGCGAGCGGATCGCGACCGTCGTGGACGACCTCACCGGCGGCGACGGCGAGGGCGCCGAGGTGATCCTCGCCGGCGACTGCCTCTACAACGCCGACGTCGCGGCCAAGATGCTGCCCTTCATCGGCCGCGCCATGAACCGCGGCGCGACAGTGCTGCTCGGCGACCCCGGCCGCGGGTACGCCCCGGACGGGTTCCTGCGCACCCTGGCGACCTACCAGGCGGCGACCCTCGGCGCGCAGGAGGACGGCCAGCGCGACCAGACCAGCGTGCTGACCCCGGCCGCGGTCGCCCTCACGAGCTGACCTTTGCTCGCCGGATCCCGGTCGGACGTGCGAGGCTGAGCGCTGACGCGTGCGACCGGGGGTGTCATTGGTGGGCATGATCAAAGTGGTCGGGCTGGTCCTGCATCCGAGACGGGACTGCGGATCCGCCATCGACGCCATCGTGCGGTGGGCGGCGGCGCATGACGTGACCGTGCTCGGGGTGCATGACGAGATCAACCGGATCGACTGCGACGCCGTCGCGGTCTCCGCCGAGGAGATGGTCGAGCGCGCCGGGCTGCTGGTCAGCCTCGGCGGCGACGGCACCATGCTGCGCACCATGCGTCTGGTCGAGGGCCGCAAGACGCCCGTGCTCGGCGTCAACGTCGGCCGGCTCGGCTTCCTCGCCGAGGTCGACCTGCCCGACCTGCCCGGCGCCCTGTCGTCGATAGACGAGCACCGGTTCACCATCGAGGCACGCACCGCGGTGCGTGCCGTGCTGCCCGGCGGCGAAGAGGTGTCGGCGTTCAACGACATCGCCCTGGTCCGGGTGCCCGGCGACGGGCTCGCGCACGTCGGCATCAACGTCGAGGGCAGCAACTTCGTCCGGTACGCGGCCGACGCGGTGATCGTCGCGACGCCGACCGGCTCGACCGCGTACAGCTTCTCGGCGGGTGGCCCGATCGTGTCGCCCAACGTCGAGGGCCTGCTGGTCAGCGCCGCCGCGGCGCACTCGTCGTTCAACCGCTCGCTGATGCTGTCGGCCGACGAGCAGCTCGAGCTCGACGTGCGCCCGACCAGCGGCCGGCTCGCGGTCGAGGTCGACGGCATCATCCACGGGTACGCCGAGCCCGGCGACAAGCTGGCCATCGTCTCCGTCCCCGCGGCCGCGCAGGTCATCCGCTTCGGCGGGACCTCGTTCTACGAGCGCGCCCGCCGCAAGCTGCGGGTCGAGGGCAGCGCACAGGTCGGCGGCGGCGAGCCGGCGGACGCCACGGTCGTCGACAGCTTCGAGCGGTCGCGCTACGAGGTCCTGCTCGACGGCGAGCTGGCCGGCATCCTGAGCTACCGGCGCCACGGCGGCGCGGTCGAGCTCACCCACACCGAGATCAACCAGGCCTTCCAGGGCCAGGGCCTGGCCGCCCGCCTGGCCGCGGCGGCACTCGCCGACGCCCGCGGCCGGGACACCCCGGTGATCGCGACCTGCCCCTTCGTCGCCCGCTACGTGGAGCGGCACCCCGAGTTCAACGACCTGCTCGCCGAGGGAGGGTCCCGCTGATGACCGATACCACCTGCACACACCTCGACCGGACCGGCGACGTGAGCCCGTCCGGCGCCGGCTGCGTCGAATGCCTGGCCGCCGGCGGCCGCTGGGTGCACCTGCGCGTCTGCATGACGTGCGGCCACGTCGGCTGCTGCGACTCGTCGCCCGGCCGGCACGCGACCGCCCACTTCCACGCCGCCGGCCACCCGATCGTGCAGTCGTACGAGCCGGGCGAGGACTGGTGGTGGTGCTACCTGGACAACGTGGCCTTCGAGGTCGCGGACGACGCCCGCTCGTTCACGCATCCGTAAGGACTTCCGCCATGGGCCAACCCGCCATCCTGACCGTCGACGACGACCCTTCGGTCTCCCGGGCCATCGCCCGTGACCTGCGGCGGCGCTACGGCGAGGCGTACCGGATCATCCGGGCGGCTTCGGCAGCGGAGGCGCTCGAGGCGCTGCGCGAGCTCAAGCTGCGCGGCGGCCGGGTCGCCGTCCTGCTGGCCGACTACCGGATGCCGCAGATGAACGGCATCGAGTTCCTGGAGCAGGCGATGGACCTGTTCCCGAACGCCCGCCGCGCCCTGCTCACCGCGTACGCGGACACCGACGCGGCGATACAGGCCATCAACGTGGTCGACGTCGACCACTACCTGCTCAAGCCCTGGGACCCGCCGGAGGAGAAGCTCTACCCGGTCATCGACGAGCTGCTCGACGCCTGGCAGGCCACCGGCGACCGGGAGATCGAGGACATCCGCGTCGTCGGGCACCGGTGGAGCGAGCCGTCGTACCAGATCCGGGACTTCCTGGCGCGCAACCTGGTCCCGTACCGGTGGCTCGCCGCCGACGACCCCGAGGGGCGCCGCCTGCTGGACGCCGCGGGTGTCGGCCCGGAGTCGATCCCGCTGGTGGTCACCGCGGACGGCCGGGCGATGGCGCAGCCGAGCACGTCGGAGGTCGCCGAGGCGGCCGGGCTGTCGACGGCCCCGGAACGCGACTTCTACGACCTGATCATCGTGGGCGGCGGCCCGGCCGGGCTCGGCGCCGCCGTCTACGGCGCGTCCGAGGGCCTCCGGACGCTGCTCGTCGAGCGGCAGGCCGTCGGCGGGCAGGCGGGGCAGAGCTCCCGGATCGAGAACTACCTGGGCTTCCCGGACGGCATCTCCGGCGCGCAGCTCACCGACCGGGCGCGCCGGCAGGCCGGCAAGTTCGACGCCGAGGTGCTCAACACCCGCGAGGTGGTCGGCCTGCACACCGACGGCTCCGCACGGACGCTGCGTTTCGCGGACGGCGCGGAGGTCTCGGCGCACTCGATTGTGCTGGCCACCGGCGTGGCCTACCGGCCGCTGATCGCTGACGGCATCGCCGAGCTGACCGGCGCCGGCGTCTACTACGGCTCGGCCGCGACGGAGGGGCCGTCCTGCGCGGGCAGCGACGTCTACATCATCGGCGGCGCGAACTCCGCCGGCCAGGCCGCGCTCTTCTTCTCCCGGTACGCCCGGAGCGTGACCCTGCTGGTGCGCGGCGACTCCCTCGAGGCGTCCATGTCGTACTACCTGATCCAGCAGCTCAACAGCGTCGAGAACGTGCACGTGCGCACCCGCTGCGAGGTGGTCGGCGCGCAGGGCGGCGGCCACCTACAGGCGATCACCATCTGCGACAGCAAGAACAACACGGTGACCAGCGTCGAGTGCGGCTACCTGTTCGTCTTCATCGGCGCCGAGCCGCGCACCGACTGGCTCGGCGACGCGGTGGCCCGCGACGAGAAGGGCTTCGTCTACACGGGCCCCGACCTGCTCTCGCCGAATGGGGGCCGGCCGCGGGGATGGGATCGGGACCGGGATCCGTTCTATCTGGAGTGCAGCGTTCCCGGCATCTTCGCCGCCGGCGACGTCCGGGCCAACTCGGTCAAGCGGGTGGCCTCGGCGGTCGGCGAGGGCGCGATGGCCGTCACGCTGGTCCACCGCTACCTGGAGGCGTAGTGATGACCGAACCCGGCAGGCTCGCCGTCGACGAGCTGCGCACCCTGTTCCTTTTCGAGAAGCTGACCGACGAGCAGCTGGCCTGGCTCGCCGCGCACGGCCGCACGCGGCGCGTCGCGGCCGGGCAGCTGGTGATCCAGGAGGGTGAGCCGGCCGAGGAGTTCTTCGTCCTGCTCAGCGGCACCGTCTCGCTCACCCGCAGGGTCGGCCAGGACGACGTGGAGACCATCCGTACCGAGCAGCGCGGCGTCTACATGGGCGCGACCCAGGCGTACCTGCGCGACGAGGGCGTGCAGCGCCGGTACCAGGCGTCCATGCGCGCGCTCGACGACAGCGACTTCTTCGTGCTGAGCGCCGAGGACTTCGGCGCCCTGATGCGCGAGTGGTTCCCGATGGCGCTGCACCTGCTGGAGGGCCTGACCCTCGGCATGCGCAACACCCAGGCGGCGATCGGCGAGCGGCAGCGGCTGATGGCGCTCGGCGCGCTCTCCGCGGGCCTCATGCACGAGCTCAACAACCCCGCGGCCGCCGCGTCGCGTGCCACCGGGGCGCTGCGCCAGCGGGTCGCCGGCATGCGGCACAAGCTGGGCATGCTCGCCGCCGGCAAGGTCGCGCCGGAACGGCTCGACGCGCTCGTCGAGCTTCAGGAGGACGTCATCGAGCGGGCCGCGAAGGCGCCCGTGCTGACCGCCCTCCAGGCCTCCGACCGCGAGGACGAGCTCGGCGACTGGATGGAGCGCAACGACGTCACGGGCGGCTGGGACCTCGCCCCGGTCTTCGCCCAAGGCGGGCTCGACCTCGACTGCCTGGAGCTGATCAAGGCCAAGGTGGTCGAGCCGGGCCTGCTCGACCAGGCCATCCACTGGATCGGGTACGCGCTCGAGACCGAGCAGCTGATGAGCGACATCGAGGAGGCCACCGGCCGGGTCTCCTCGCTGGTCACCTCGGCGAAGCAGTACTCGCACCTGGACCGCGCCGCGCACCAGTGGATCGACGTGCACACCGGGCTGGACAGCACCCTGGTGATGCTCGCCCACAAGATCGGTACGGGCGTCGAGGTGGTCAAGGAGTACGACCGCGACCTGCCGCAGGTGCCGGCCCACCCGGCCGAGCTCAACCAGGTCTGGACCAACATCATCGACAACGCGGTGCAGGCCATGCAGGGCGCCGGCACGCTGACCGTCAGGACCTACCGCCGCGACGACCACGTCGTGGTCTCGATCGGCGACACCGGTCCCGGCGTACCGGAGGAGCTGCGCAAGCGGGTCTTCGAGCCGTTCTTCACCACGAAGGCGGTGGGCGAGGGCACGGGGCTCGGCCTCGACATCTCGTACCGGATCGTGGTCAGCGGCCACGGCGGCGACATCGTCCTGGACTCCCGGCCGGGCGACACCCGGTTCGTGGTGAGCCTGCCGATGACGGAGCCGGCCTCGCGCTGAGCGGGCGCTCCCGCGGCCGTGGCCGCGGGAGCACCGTCGGCTCAGCCGCCGAGCAGCCCCCGGACGTACGCGGCCTGGCCCGCGTGCTGAATGTCGTCGTTCAGGACGCTCACCAGCCGCACGCCCAGGGTGACCGGCGGATCCCAGGACCGGTCCACGACCTTGTCCAGGTCGCCGGCGGACAGCCCGGCGAGGTAGCTCAGGGTCTGCTCGTGCACCGCCTGGTAGTAGTCGACCAGCACGTTCGAGCTCTCCGGGCGCACGGCCAGCACCTGCGCGGACGTGTGCCCGTAGCCGTTGTCGTCCGGGTCCGGCTTCAGGCCGAGGCGGCCGGCCCAGTCGCCGCTCGTGTACACCTGCTCGGCACCGGTCAGCTCGGCGAGGTGCCCGTCCTGTATCCGGGTGAGGTGCCACACCAGCCAGGCGACCGTGTTGGCGCCCTCGGCCGGTGGGGTGCGCAGCTGCTCCGGGCTCAGGCCCTCGACCGCGGTCCGCACCAGACCGGGCAGGCGGCCGAAGGCCTCGGCGAGCAATTCGTTGACGTTCACGGTGGCGCGCTCCTTCGCTCGGATCGGGTCACTCCGCCGGATCGGTCCCGTCCGGCACCTGCCCGTCCTGGTTCATCGGCTGCTGCTCCTGGGTGTCGGCCGGCGGGGTCTGCTGCGGGACCTCGGCGGTGGGCCCGGTGGTGGGCTCCGCGGTCGGCTCCGTCGTCGCCGCCGGTGCCGGTTCGGTGGCCGGTGCCTCGCCGGCCGGGCCGGTCGGCGTCTCGTCGACGGCCGGCGCCTCGGAGTTCTCCGGCGTCGGCGTCACCGCCGGCTTGCCCGATCCGCCACCGAAGAGGCTGCCGACCGAGGTGGTCGACGACGACGTGGTGCCGACGGTCGACGCCATCGACCTGCCCGTCATCAGCTCGAACATCGTAAGCGCGCCGATGGCCAGCACGAACAACGCCGCCGACGCCACGGCGACGTGTCGCCAGCGGATGTTCCGGCGCGGCGGCACGGTGCGCGACGGGTTCTCCTGTTTCGTGGCGGCGGCGACCGGTGGCGTGCCGACGGCCGACGGCACCTTCACGAACGTCGGTGCGATCGCGCCGATGCGCTTCGCGCCCCGGTTCAGCGACCTGTGGTAAATCTCCGTCCCTAACGAGCCGACGACGCTGGCGACGGCCGCACCGGCCAGCGTGCCGGCGACTCCGAGAAAGGAGCCGACGACCGCCGCGGTGACCGCCGCGAGCGTGCCCGCGATGACCTTGGAAACCTCGATGCCGGACCAGAAACGGTCCGTTGCGTGCTCGCTCATGTCCTCCTCACTTGCCACTTCAGAAATCCGGGCAAAGACTCAACCTTTACCGATACGTTCCCCGCTAAACCAGCCCCGCTCCGCGAGCACCTCGCGCACCGGCCGGACGATCACGCCGTGGTCGGCGGCCATCCGGGCTCTGGCCAGCCTGCGGGTGCGCAGAATGCCGATCAGGCCGATGGCGCCGATCACGTACTGCACCGACATGGCGACCCTGAAGTCCACAATGTCGTAATCGGCCCGCCCGCCCGTGCGGGCGTCGAGAATCAGCCCGACGAGCAGGATCGACACCAGCGACGCGACGAAGCCCCCGACGTTCACGATGCCGGTGGCCGTGCCGAGCCGGCTCGGCGGATTGAAGGTGCGGGCGAACTCGAACCCGATCATCGAGCCCGGGCCGCCCAGGCCCAGCGCCAGCACGAGCAGCGTCAGCACCGGCAGCGGCGCCCGCCCCGGCCACCCGATGACCAGACCCCAGCCGACGGCATTCGCGCCGATCACCCCGAGCACCAGCCACGAGCGGCGCAGCGGATGCCGCTGCACTAGCACGCCGACCACCGGCCCGGCGGCCATGCCGGTCAGGACGAACAGGGTGAGCAGCGCGCTCGCCTCGCCCCGCCGCAGGCCCTCGCCCGCGACCAGGAACGGATAGCCCCAGATCAGCGCGAAGACCGTGCCCGGAAACTGGGTGGTGAAGTGCGTCCACAACCCGAGCCGGGTGCCCGGATGCCGCCAGGCGCCGGCCAGGTCGTCGCCGAGCTGGCGAAGCGTGACCGCCTCGCCCGAGTCGACCCGCCGGTCCGGGGCGTCGTGCAGGGCCACCAGCGCGACGATCGCCACGAAGACCCCGGCGGCCGACGCCGAGACGAAGGCCGCGGTCCAGCCCGCGCCGGCCAGCAGCGCGGCCAGCGGTACGGCGCTGAGCACCTGCCCCAGCTGCCCGACGAGGCCGGAGAGCTGGGTGACGACCGGCACACGCCGGGCCGGGAACCACCGCGGCACCAGCCGCAGCACGCTGATGAACGTCATCGCGTCGCCGGCACCCACCAGGACCCGCGCGAGGACCGCGCCGGTGACCCCGTCCGCGAACGCCATAAGCGCCTGCCCCGCCGCCATGACCAGGCCACCGGTCACGATCAGCCGCAGCGAACCGAACCGGTCCAACAGCAGCCCGACGGGCACCTGGAGGCCGGCGTAGACAAGCAGTTGCAGGACGGCGAACGAGCCGAGCGCACCGGCACCGATGTCGAACCGTGCCTGCGCGTCCAGCCCGGCGACCCCGAGCGACGTGCGATGCAGCACCGCGACCACGTAGGCCGACAGCCCAACGGCCCATACTGCCCAGGCCCGGGCTCCGCCTTGCATGAAAAGGTCTCCGTCCGCTCGCGTCGCCTCCAGCCAACTCCGCGGCGGGGGGCATCGACAACGACCGGGGTCACAACGGGCACGTGCGTCCGGTCACCGGATATGTCGAATCTTGTGGGATAGCGATCGGCGGTCCGCGGTGCTGTGATGGTGTCGGTTCTGTGCCGAAAAGGACCTTTGCGATGATCGGAACCCTGGGGGCGCTGGCGGCGGTGACCGGCGTGCCCGCCGCGGCGCGGCCGGCGGGCGGCGCCACGATCCAGGTCGACGCCGGTGACTCACACACCTGTGCGCGCGGCCGCGACGGCCGGGCCTACTGCTGGGGCGACGGCAGCAGTGGTCAGCTGGGCAACGGCGACGTCGTGCGGCACTCGAGCCCGGTTGCGGTGACCGCACCGGCGGCCGGGGTGAGCTTCACCCAGCTCACCGCCGGCTACCGCCAGACGTGCGGGCTGGGCAGCGATGCCAGGGCCTACTGCTGGGGCTCCAACTACAGCGGCGAGCTGGGCAACGGCGACAACACGGACCGGCCGACCCCGGTGGCGGTGAAGTCCCCGGCCCCTGGGGTGGGCTTTACTCAGCTCACCGCCGGTTACAGCCACACCTGCGGGCTGGGCGGCGACGCCCGGGCCTACTGCTGGGGCGCCGGCAGCCTCGGTGAGCTGGGTGACGGGTCAAGTACGAGCCGGTCGACCCCGGTCGCGGTGAAATCCCGGGTGAGCTTCACCCAGGTCAGCGCCGGCATCAGCCACACGTGCGGGCTGGGCGGCGACGCCCGGGCGTACTGCTGGGGCGTCGGCCTCAGCGGTGAGCTGGGCAACGGCGACACCAGGATCCGGTCGACCCCGGTGGCGGTGAGCGCGCCGGCCCCCGGGGTGACGTTCACCCGGATCGCCGCCGGTTTCAGCAACGCGTGCGGGCTGGGCAGCGACGCCCGGGCCTACTGCTGGGGCTCCGGCGGCTTCGGTCAGCTGGGCGACGGCGCGAGCAGGGACCGGTCGACCCCGGTCGCGGTGCAATCCCCGGTGACGTTCACCCAGATCAGCCCCGGTGTCCACCACACCTGCGGGCTGGGCGGCGACGCCCGGGCCTACTGCTGGGGCGACGGCAGCAGCGGTCAGCTGGGCGACGGCGACACCATTAACCGGCCGACACCGGTTGCGGTGACCGCGCCCGCGCCGGGGGTGACTTTCACCCGGGTCAGCGCCGGTAGCGGCTTCACGTGTGGGCTGGGCAGCGATGCCCGGACCTACTGCTGGGGCGCCAACCGCTACCACCAGTTGGGGCACGGCGACATCAGGACCCACCTGACTCCGGTGGCGGTCCGGTTCCCTAAGCGGTGAGCGCGGGTGCGGGGGCGAGGTGTGTGGTCAGCCACGCGACCGTCTCGTGCAGGTACCTCGTCCGGGACGACCTGTGCTGGAGCTCGTGGCCCTCGCCCGGGAAGAGCAGGTACCGGTGCGGCACGCCGAGTTCGGCCAGCGCCGCCACCACCTGCTCGGCCTCGATCACCGGGACGTTCGTGTCGTTCTCGCCGTGCACGATCATCAGCGGCGTCCGCAGGCGGTCGATGCGGGTGATCGGGGACAGGTCGCGCAGCAGGTCGGCGTCGGCGACCGGGTCGCCGTACTTCGAGACGGCGGCCGCGGCGATCCACGGCTCGGTGTGCTCGTAGAACGTGGCGAAGTTCGACATGCCGCACACGTCGATGCCGACCGCGAACAGCGACGGGTACGTGGTCAGGGCCGCCAGTGTCAGGTAGCCGCCGTACGAGCGGCCCATGCATCCGACCCGGGCCGGGTCGGCGACGCGCGCGGAGACCAGGTAGGAGACGCAGGAGGCCACGTCGGCGATCGCCGCGTAGCGCAGGGCGCCGTTGTCCGCGTTGACGAAGGCGCGGCCGAAGCCCGACGAGCCCCGGACGTTGGCCGCGAAGACCGCGATGCCGCGGTCCACCAGGGACTGGAACAGCGCGCCGTGCCCCGGGCGTTCCTGCGCCTCCGGGCCGCCGTGCAGCCATACCACCGCCGGGTGCGGGCCCTCGCCGGCCGGTTCGAAGAGCCAGCCGCTGATCTCGAGGCCGTCGTGCGAACCGAAGCGGTGCAGCGTCGGGCGGACCGCGTGCGGTGCCGCCTCCTCCACCGAGACCGGGTGCAGGTCACCGTCGTAGGTCCACACGCCGTGCGGTTGTCCGGGCGCCTCGGCGGTGAAGGCCAGGGTGCTGCCGTCGTGGCACCAGGAGATCCCTCCCGCGACGCTGCCGGGGAGGTCGACCTGTTTCGAGCCGTCCGCCGTCAGCACGCTCAGTTCGGACTCGCCGCCGCGGACGTTCCACAGCACGGCGATCGACGTGCCGTCGGCGGTAAGCGCGAACGACTCCACCTCGGCGGTCTCGGAGGCGCCCAGCACCTCGGCCGCGCCGTCGGCCACCCGGATCAGCACCGGCAGTTCGCCGGTGTCGCCCCGGGCGTACACCGAGCCGTCCGGGCCGAAGCAGGCCTGCTCGCCGCTCGTGACGTACTCGTCGGCCCCGGTGGCGAGGTCGCGGACGGCCACGTACCGGCCGCCGCGCGGGCCGTGGCGCAGCAGCGCCCGGCCGCGGTCCGCGGTGACGTCGAGCAGCGAGATCAGCTCGCCGGTGGCGATGGTCTCCCGGGTGCCGTGCTCGGCGTCCACCAGCAGGGCGGTGGTCAGGTTCTCCGTCACCGCCAGCAGCGGGCGGCCCGGCAGCCAGCGCGGGTTCTCCGCGCTGTCCGCGCCGAAGCCCGCCACCTGGTGCAGCGCGGAGCCGTCAGGGCGGACCAGCCACACCTCGGTGCGGGGCGCGCCGCCGGGGGACAGCACGCAGGCGAGCCAGCCGCCGCCGGTGGACCAGTGCACCGAGACGACGGAGTGCTCGCCCGTGTCGACCAGGAAGGTCAGCTCGCTGCCGACCGGCTGCACCCAGACCTTGGGTGAGCCGCTGCGGTCGCAGACGTACGCCGCGTGCCGGCCGTCCGGCGAGAGCGCCGCCGACCAGCTGCCCGACACCTCCGAGGGGAGGGGACCCGACCTCCTGTCGGTCCACCCCGCGGGCAGCACGGTGACGTCGACACGGTTGAGCTGACCGGTCATCCGGGTCCTCCCTCGTCTGCTAGATCCCCTTGTCCTGTAGCCACATCTCCAGCAGCGCGAGCTGCCACAACTGGTTCGCCCCGAGCGTCGTACGAGCAGTGTTCGGGTCGGCCAGCAGCGCGTCAACGTACTCCGGCGGGAACAGCCCGCGCGCCCGCGCCGCCGGTGCGTGCAGCGCGTCCCGCACCATTTCCAGCATCGGTCCTTCGAGGTGCCGAATCCCCGGAACCGGGAAGTATCCCTTGGTGCGGTCGATCACCTCGTCGGGCACGACCCCCCGGGCCGCGTCCTTGAGGACGCCCTTGCCGCCCTGCGCCAGTTTGAGCTCGGGCGGGCAGGCCGCCGCCAGCTCCACCAGTTCGTGGTCGAGGAACGGCACGCGCGCCTCGAGCCCCCACGCCATCGTCATGTTGTCGACCCGCTTGACGGGATCGTCGACGAGCATGACCTGTGAGTCCAGCCGCAACGCCGCGTCGACGGCGGTGGTCGCGCCCGGCCGGGCGAAGCTCGCCGTGACGAACTCGCGGCTGACGTCGGTGTCGAGCAACCACTCCGGCGCGAGCTGGCGGGCCAGCTCGGCGTGTGGACGGTCGAAGAACTCTTTCGCGTACGCGTCGACGGCCCGGTCCCGCGGTACGTCCCGCAGCGGCGGGTACCAGCTGTAGCCGGCCAGGATCTCGTCCGCGCCCTGTCCCGACTGGACGACCGTGACCTGCCGCGACACGTCCTCGCTGAGCAGGTTGAAGGCGATGCAGTCGTGGCTGACCATCGGCTCGCTCATCGCCGCGACCGTGCGCGCCACCGCGGGCAGGAAGCGGTCCCGGCCGATCCGGATCTGGTGGTGGTCTGTGTCGAACTGCTTGGCGATGAGGTCCGAATAGGCGAACTCGTCGCCGCTCTCCCCAGCCGCCGACTCGAAGCCGATGCTGAACGTGCTCAGGCCTCGCTGGCCCTGCTCGGCGAGCAGGGCCACGATGTAGCTGGAGTCCAGCCCGCCGGAGAGCAGCACCCCGACCGGCACGTCGGCGACCATCCGCCGCTCGACGGCGGTGCGCAGCGCGTCGTGCACGGCCTCGGCCCACTCGGCCGGCGACCTGGTGCCGGTGCGGGTGTGCGAGGCCTCCCAGTACACGTCTGAGGTGGACGTGCCGTCGGCCTTGATGATCCGGACCGTGGCCGGCGGCAGCTTGCGGATGCCGGCGACCAGCGTGCGCGGCGCCGGGACCACCGAGTGGAACGTCATGTAGTGCTGTAGCGCCACCTTGTCGATCGACGTGTCGACGTCGCCGGCCGCGAGCAGCGCCGGAAGGGTCGACGCGAAGCGCAGCCGCCCGGGCGTCTCGGCCAGGTACATCGGCTTGATGCCGAGCCGGTCGCGGGCCAGCATCACCGTGCCGGTGGCGTGCTCGGCGACGGCGAACGCGAACATGCCCAGCAGGCGCCGCACGCAGCCGGCGCCCCAGCGGTGGTACGCCTTGAGGATCACCTCGGTGTCGGAGGTGGAGGTGAACCGGTAGCCGTAGCCGCGCAGCTCCTCGCGCAGCTGCCGGTAGTTGTAGATGCAGCCGTTGAAGACCAGAGTCAGGCCGAGCTGTTCGTCGGTCATCGGCTGGGCGCCGGACTCCGACAGGTCGATGATCTTGAGTCTGCGGTGGCCGAAGGCGATCGGGCCACGTTGCCAGAGGCCCTCGCCGTCGGGTCCCCGGGACTCCAGGCAGGGCAGCATGCGCCGGACGGCGTCGCAGTCCGCCGCCCGGTCGTCGTACCGCAGTTCGCCGCCGATTCCACACATGGCCAGAACCTCCTTGGGGGGTCAGGAGGCGCCCACCCGGGGTTCCTCAGGGTGGGCGCCGCCCGTTGCGATCTCGTGTCGGGGCCGTTACCGATTCAGCCGAGCAGCCAGGTGTCCTTCGAGCCGCCACCGCGGGACGAATTGACGATCATGCTGTCGGCCGGCGCGACCCTGGTCAGGGCGACCGGCGCCACCACCGACGTGTCGCCGGTGAAGACGAACGCGCGCAGGTCGACGTGGCGCGGCGCCAGCTGGTGGCCGTCGAAGACCGGGTGGGTGGAGAGGGCCACGACCTCCTGCGCCACCCAGCGGTGCGGCGCCGCGTTGATCTGCCGGCGCACCGCGGCGAGGTCCTCGGCGGAGGCGTGCGGGCCGATGACGATCCGGTCGCCGCCGTACCCGTCGACCGGCTTGCAGACCAGCTCGTCCAGCCGGTCGAGCACCTCGGCCCGCTGCTCCGGGATGCCGCACAGGTGCGTGGGCACGTCCGCCAGCAGCGGCTTCTCGCCGAGGTAGTACCCGATCAGCCGGGACACGTACGCGTACACGGCCTTGTCGTCGCCGATGCCGTTGCCGAGCGCGTTGGCGAGCACGATCGTGTCGGCGTGCAGGGCCGCGACCAGGCTGGGGCCGAGCGGCATCCCGTCGGCGCCGGGCGAGTGCACCAGGCTGTCCTCGCCCATCCGCAGGTAGATCACGTCGACGGCGTAACGGCGCCCGTTCCGGATGCGCCGCACGCGGCCGTCCTCGACCAGCAGGTCGGTGCTGCGCACCAGCGGGACGCCCATCTCCTCGGCGAGCAGCCGGTGCTCGAACCAGGCCGAGTCGTCGGGGCCCTGGCTGAGCACGACCACGGCCGGATCGTCGCTCGCGGCCGGCCCGGCCGCCTCGATCAGCGTGCGCAGCAGCAGCCGCGGCGTCTCCTCGATGCCGTTGAGCCCGTCGGGGTGGGGCAGCTCCGGCAGCACGCTCTCGGTGAGCCGGCGGTTCTGCATCGCGTAGCCGATGCCGGACGGCACCCGCAGGTTGTCCTCGAGGACGAACCAGCCGCCGTCGGCGTCGCGGACCAGGTCGACGCCGGCGACCTGCGCGCGTACCCCGGGCCGGTGTACCAGGGCGCCGCTGGGCCGCAGCTCGGGTGAGCCGTCGATGACCCAGCCGGGCACCACGCCGTCGCGGACCACGGCCCGCTCGCCGTAGACGTCGTTGACGAACGCGTCCAGCGCGCGGACCCGCTGGATCAGCCCGGCCTGCAACTCCCGCCAGTCGGTGGCCGGCACGATGCGGGGCACCAGGTCGAAGGGGAACAGCCGGGTCGCGGCCTCGCCGGCCACGCTGAACGTGATTCCGCGGGCGCGCTGCTCGTCGTCGCGCGCGTCCTCGCGGCGGCGCAGCCCGGCGGGGCCGAGCGCGCTGAGGACGTTGACGATCCCCTGGTACGCCGGCAGGGCGTCGCCGCCCGGGAAAGCCTCGTCGCCGCTGGCCGCGTACGGGGTGAGCCCGGCCGGCACCGTCCGGCCGTCCGGGCCGATGCCGGTCGCGCCGCCCCGGGTGTCGGCGACCAGCAGGTCGACGACGTCGGAGATGCGCCCACGGCGGCCCATGGCCCGGCGCTGCCGTGCCGCCGAACTGCCCCGGCTGAGCATCTGCACGGAGAGGTCGAAGACCTGGTCCCAGTCGCCGAGCTCCTCAAGCTGTGGCCGCAGGTCGCCGACGAGGCGCTCGACGGCGACCGCGGCGGGTACGGGCACCGGCGAGCGGGGCAGGTCGAGCAGGTCGCCCTCGAGCCCGGAGCGGGCGGCCCGCCACATGGCGGCCCGGTGCAGCGGCGGCCGGGTGGGCACCATCGGCAGGCCCGCGCGGTAGTCCTGGCGTGCCCGCAGCACGAGGGCGCGGAACAGGCCGGCCAGCAGCACCACGGTGTCGGCGTCGGGGCTGGAGTCGGTGACCCGCAGCTCGACGGTCGGCACGTGCGCGGACGGGCGTACATCGAAGTAGACCATCTTGGGGTCGGTGATCGTGCCGGACGCGATCAGGTCCGCGACCAGCGCGTCGTGGTCCTCGGCGGAGGTCACGACGCCGCTGTCGCCGGCCGTCGGCCAGCGCAGCCAGACCAGCGAGCGCACGCTGGCGTAGCCGCTGTCCTCGCCCATCCAGTACGGCGAGCTCGCCGAGATGCCGAGCAGCACCGGCAGGGCCGGGGCGACCCGCTGGGCGATCGAGACGGCCTCGTCCCGGTCGGGGATGCCGACGTGCACCTGTGCGCCGCAGATGAGCTGTTCGCGGGCGAGCATCTGGTACTCGTCGAGCATCTGGCGGAACCGCGAGGTCGGGGTGACCGGCAGCGAGTCCAGGTCGACCACCGGGACCGTGCCCGCGGCGACCAGGCCGAGCCCGAGCGACTCGGCGACCCCGATGGCCCGCCGGCGCAGCGTGACGATCCCGTCGCGCAGGTCGTCGAGGGTTGCCGCGACCTCGGTGTTGGTCTCGACCACCGAGCGGTGCAGCTCGGCGGAGAAGTTCGCCGCGTCGAGCTGATCGAGCACCTCCGGCGCCCTGGGCACGAGCTCCCGGGTCCGCAGGTCGACCACGTGCAGCTCCTCCTCGACGCCGAGCGTCAGGTCGGTGCCGATGGCGGCGCGCGCACCCTCCGTTCCGTCGTCCTCAGAGACCTTGAGTGACTCCGTCATGCCAAGACCGCCTATGTCGTCGTCCATCGTCCGGAGCCTTACCAGCCCATGTGCCGAACCTGTGACGTGCCCATTTCCGGCGGCTGCCAAGCATGGGCAGCCCGGCACCACCCGGGCGGGTGGCGCCGGAGGGCCGCGTGCGCGCTGATGCTCGGGGCTGCTCGAAGTCATGCTCTTTCGAGCCCAACCACGCCTGCGCTTGTGCAATTACTCACGAGGCCTAGGGCCACGACTGGCGCGACCCCTACTCTCCGGACACCCTTGAAAGAGCGTTCAGGTATTAGGTCGATGACGCATCACCTGTGGGGAGGCAGTCGTGGGAAATGCCGGCGAGAAGTACGTCTACGATTTTTCGGAAGGTCACAAGGGCCTCAAGGAGTTGCTCGGTGGCAAAGGTGCGAACCTCGCCGAGATGACCCGCATGGGTCTTCCGGTGCCGGCCGGATTCACCGTCACGACCCGCGCCTGCCAGGCCTACCTGGCCACCGGCGACAACCCCGCCGGGCTGGCCGAGGAGATCGACTCCCATCTCGCCGCGCTGGAGTCCGCGATGGGCCGCCGGCTGGGTGACGCGAGCGACCCGCTGCTGGTCTCGGTGCGTTCGGGTGCCGCCTTCTCGATGCCCGGCATGATGGAGACCGTGCTCAACGTCGGGCTCAACGACGAGAGCGTCGCGGGCCTCGCGGCACAGGCCGGCGGCAACGAGCGCTTCGCCTGGGACTCGTACCGGCGGCTCATTCAGATGTTCGGAAAGACCGTCTGCGACGTGCCCGGCGAGGAATTCTCGAACGCGCTGGAAGAGGCGAAAACCGCCCGCGGCGCCACCGATGATCTGCATCTCGACGCCGCTGACCTGCAGGCCCTCGTGGATCGCTTCAAGCGCATTTTCGCCAAAAACACCGGGCACGACTTCCCGCAGGATCCGAAGGAGCAGTTGCGCCTGGCGATGGAGGCCGTCTTCCGCTCCTGGAATGCGGAACGCGCCGTCCTCTACCGCCGCCAGGAACGCATTCCGGCGGATCTCGGCACCGCGGTGAACGTCGTCGCGATGGTCTTCGGGAACCTCGGCCCGGACTCCGGTACGGGCGTGGCGTTCACGCGGGACCCGGCGAGCGGCGCACAGGGCATCTACGGCGACTACCTGCAGAACGCCCAGGGTGAGGACGTCGTCGCCGGCATCCGCAACACGATCCCGCTCGACGAGCTCAGGACCCTCGACCGGCGCTCGTACGACGAGCTGTTGACGATCATGGCGAAGCTCGAGGGGCACTACCGCGACCTCTGCGACATCGAGTTCACCATCGAGCGCGGCAAGCTCTGGATGTTGCAGACCCGGGTCGGCAAGCGCACCGCCGGCGCCGCGTTCCGGATCGCCGCGCAGCTTGTCGGCGAGGGCATGATCAGCCTCGACGAGGCGCTGCGCCGGGTGTCCGGCGCCCAGCTCGCCCAGCTGATGTTCCCGCGCTTCGACCTCGCCGCGGACCCGGTCGCGCTGACCAAGGGCATCGGCGCCTCGCCGGGTGCCGCGGTCGGCAAGGTCGTGTTCAGCGCGCCGCGCGCCGTCGAGCTGGCCGCGGCCGGCGAGCAGGTCATCCTGGTGCGCCGGGAGACCAACCCCGAGGACCTGGCCGGCATGATCGCCGCGCAGGGCATCCTCACCGCCCGGGGCGGCAAGACCAGTCACGCGGCGGTCGTCGCCCGGGGCATGGGCCGCACCTGCGTCTGCGGCGCCGACCAGCTCGAGATCGCGGCCGACCGCTTCACCGTCGCCGGCCGGACCGTCAACGAGGGCGATGTGATCTCGATCGACGGCACCACCGGCTGCGTGTACCTCGACGCCGTCCCGGTGCGCCCGTCGGAGGTGGTGCAGTACTTCGAGGGCACGCTGTCGAGCGCGGAGGCCGAGGTTCCGCTCGTCGACGCCGTACACAAGATCATGTCGCACGCCGACGCCACCCGCGACCTGGCCGTGCGCACCAACGCCGACACCGCCGACGACGCGGCCCGGGCCCGGCGCTTCGGCGCCGAGGGCATCGGCCTGTGCCGCACCGAGCACATGTTCCTCGGCGACCGGCGCGAGCTGGTCGAGCGGCTGATCCTCGCGGCGACACCCGGCGAGCGCTCGGACGCCCTGGCGGCGCTGCTCCCGCTCCAGCGCGCGGACTTCGTCGACCTGTTCCGGGCCATGGACGGCCTGCCGGTGACGGTCCGGCTCATCGACCCGCCGCTGCACGAGTTCCTGCCGTCGCTGGAGGAGCTGGCGGTCAACGTCGCGGTTGCCCGCGAGCGCGGCGAGGACCACGCCGAGGACGCCGAGCTGCTGGACGCCGTACGCCGGATGCACGAGCAGAACCCGATGCTGGGCCTGCGCGGCGTACGCCTGGGCCTGGTCATTCCCGGCCTGTTCGCGATGCAGGTCCGGGCGATCACCGAGGCCGCCGTGCAGCTGGCCGGCGAGGGCCTCGACCCGCACCCGGAGATCATGGTGCCGCTGGTCGGCGCCGTGCAGGAGCTGGAGATGGTCCGGCAGGAGTGCGAGCAGATCGTCGCCGAGGTCGTCGCGGACAGCGGCGTCAACGTGCTGATCGGCACGATGATCGAGGTGCCGCGGGCCGCGCTGACCGCCGGGCAGATCGCCGAGGCCGCCGACTTCTTCTCGTTCGGCACCAACGACCTGACCCAGATGGGCTGGGGCTTCTCCCGCGACGACGTCGAGGGCGCGTTCTTCTGGCGCTACCTGGAGCTGGGCATCTTCGGCATCTCGCCGTTCGAGTCGATCGACCGCGAGGGCGTCGGGCGGCTCATCCGGATCGCCGCCGAGGAGGGGCGCGCGGTGCGCCCGGAGCTGAAGCTCGGCGTCTGCGGCGAGCACGGCGGCGACCCGGAGTCGGTGCACTTCTTCCACGAGGTCGGCCTCGACTACGTCTCCTGCTCGCCGTTCCGGGTGCCGGTCGCGCGCCTGGAGGCCGGCCGGGCCGCCATCACCGGCGAGGACTCCGACAGCCGCTGACCACCCGTCCGCCGGAGGCCCGCGCCGGGCCCTCCGGCGGTAGGCTCCCGTGCCGTGCGACATGGGTTCGTCATCGGCAACACCGACGGCATCGGCCTGGCCCTGACCCGGCGGCTGCTGGCGGAGGGCTGGGCGGTCACCGGCATGTCCCGGCGGCCGGCCGCGGTCGAGCACGACCGGTACGTTCACGTGGCGGCGGACGTCGCCACGCCCGAGTTCCCGCCGAGCCTGGCCCGGGCCCTGGACGCGGCGGGCGGCGTGGACCTCTGCGTGTACGCCGCCGGCGTCGGTGACCTGCTCGACCCGGACGACCTCGCGGCGCAGACCCGGGTCCTCGAGGTGAACCTGATCGGCGCGGCCCGCGCCGTCGAGGTCGTGGTGCCGCGGATGCTGGCGGCGGGCGGCGGGCACTTCATCGGGCTGTCCAGCCTCGCGGACACGCTGATCACGCCCGTCGCGCCGGGGTACGCCGCGTCGAAGGCCGGGCTGTCGTCCTATCTGATCGCGCTGGGCGCCGCGCTGCGGCCGCGGGGGGTGCACGTCAGCACGGTCCGGTTCGGATTCGTGGACACCAAGATGGCCAAGGCGCCCGTGCGGCCCATGATGATCACCGTGGACCGGGCGGTCGACGTGCTGATGCGCTGCGTGCGTACCAGGGCGGCGGTGGTGTCGTATCCCCGGCGGATGGCGGTGCTGACCGCGGCGCTGGGACCCGTCGCCCGGGCGCGGGCCCGGCTGGGAAGCCGCTGAGAATACGGCCGTCGCCCACGTTATGTAACCGAGTGTTCATCCGCAGTGGCTATGGTGTCCGAAATATCCCACTTGTGAGTTAAGCCGGGAAGGACCGCCACGCCGATGCGCACTCTGTTGCGGCACGACGTACCCGCCTCCGTTGTCGTCTTCCTCATCGCGATCCCGCTGTCCCTCGGCATCGCCGCCGCCTCGGGCGCGCCGCTGCTCGCCGGCCTGATCGCCGCGGTCGTCGGCGGAATCGTGGCGGGCGCGCTCAGCGGGGCCCCGCTACAGGTCAGCGGCCCGGCCGCCGGCCTGACCGTGGTCGTCGCCGGCGTCGTCGCCGACTTCGGCTGGGCCGAGACGACCGCGCTCTTCGCCATGGCCGGGCTCGTCCAGATCGTGCTCGGCGTCTCCCGGCTCGGCCGGGCCGCGCTCTCCCTGTCGCCGGCCGTCGTGCACGGCATGCTCGCCGGCATCGGCATCGTCATCGCGCTCAGCCAGGTGCACGTCGTGTTCGGCGGCGCACCGCAGAGCGGTGCCTGGCAGAACCTCCGCGAACTGCCCGCACAGATCGCCGGCAACCACGGCGTCTCGATCCTCATCGGCCTGCTCACCACCGGGATCCTGCTGATCTGGCCCCGCCTCGTGAAGGTGTCCCTGTTGCCCGGGGCGCTTGTCGCGGTGGCCGTCGCGACCGCGGTGGCCGCGCTGGCGGGCCTCGAGGTGGCCCGCGTCGACCTGCCGGAGAACCCCCTCGGCGAGCTCACCTTCCCCCGCTGGCCCGACGCCGGAGCCGGCGAGATCCTCGTCGCCGTGCTGACCATCGCCCTGGTCGGCAGCGTCGAGTCGCTGCTCTCCGCGGTCGCCGTCGACCGGCTGCACAGCGGCCCGCGGGCCAACCTCAACCGCGAACTGCTCGCACAGGGCGCCGCCAACACGGTGTCGGGGGCGCTCGGCGGGCTGCCGGTCACCGGCGTCATCGTGCGCAGCTCCACGAACGTCGCGGCCGGCGCCAGGACCCGCGCCTCCGCCGTGCTGCACGGCGTGTGGATCGCGGTGTGCGTGCTGGCCTTCGGCGGGCTGCTCGAACAGATCCCGCTCGCCGCGCTCGCCGCCGTTCTTGTCGTCGTCGGCCTGCGGCTGGTCAGCCTGGCGCAGATCAAAGAGTACGTGCGGCACCGTGAGCTGCCGACGTACCTGGTCACCGCGCTCGGGGTGATCTTCACCGACCTGCTGACCGGCGTGGCGCTCGGCATGGCCACCGCGGTCCTGTTCATGCTCTGCCGGCTGGCCCGCTGCGAGATACACCGCTCCTCGCCGGGCCCGGGCCGCTGGCTCGTGGTCATCACCGGCACGCTGGCCTTCGTCGGCTCCAGCCGGGTCGCCCGGGAGCTGGCGAGCATCCCCGCGGGCGAGGTGGTCGAGCTCGAACTGCACCTCGACTACCTCGACCACGGCGCGTTCGAGACCATCCAGGAGTGGCGCGACGCGTACCAGCGCGCCGGCGGCCGGGTCGACATCCAGGAGGTGCAGGACAGCTGGTTCCACCGGGCGACGTCCGGCCGGCTCGGCTCGGCCCGCTCCCATCCCGGCCGGGTGCCGCGCTTCCTCGGCTCCTGGTCACAGTGGATCTCCCTCAACGACCAGCGCCGCGACGCGATGGCCGCGGGCATCGACGAGTTCGAGCGCAGCATCGCGCCGCTGGTCCGCCCGCACCTGGCCGGCCTGGCCCGCGACGGCCAACGCCCCGAACAGCTCTTCATCACCTGCGCCGACTCACGCCTGGTGCCCAGCCTGATCACCACGAGCGGCCCGGGCGACCTGTTCTGCATGCGCAACGTCGGCAACATCGTCCCCGCGTACGGCGCCGCCGACACCTCGATCGGCGCCGGCATCGAGTACGCGGTCGACGTCCTCGGCGTCGCGACCATCACGATCTGCGGCCACTCCGGCTGCGGCGCGGTCGGCGCGATGATGGCCGGCGCCGCGGACGCGCAGTCGGCGCTGGGAGGCTGGCTCGGCTCGGCCGGCATCGACCTGGCGGGCCGCGAACACCAGGAGGAATGCATCATCGCCAACGTCGAACAACAACTGGCGAACCTGCACACCTACCCGAGCGTCCGCCGCGCCGCCGACGCGGGCCGCCTCACCGTGGTCGGCCTCTACTTCGACCTGGCCGAGGCCCGCATGTACGCCGTGACCGACGGCGTACGCAGCCGTCTTACCAGCGGCGCCGCATCTTCACTCTGATCCAGAAAAGAACCTGATCTCCCGAACTGCCCTGAATATTGACCGGAGAAATGGAGCCGGCCCGCCGGGCTGCGCGCGGTCGCTAGCATGATCCCATGAGTGCGGGTGGCGCGGCAGGGTCGGCAGCCGGCCGCCCCGATTTCCTCGCGGCGCAGGCCCGCGCCGCCGCACGCGACGGTGTGCTGTCCGGCAGGTATGTGCTGGTCGACGGGGAGTTGCTGCGGGAGGCGTACGGATCGAGGCGCCCGCAGGGCGTGAACGTGGCGGCGGACGCCGAGAGCCCCGGCGCCAGCGAGGATTTCCCCGGTTTCTGGACTGTCCTGGTGCCCCACGAACAGGTCGCGCTGGCCGTCTCCTTCACCACGACCGCCCGCCACCGGGGCGGCGGCGTCCTGGAGCTGATGGCCCGCGATGGCGACGATGTCCGAGCGATCTGGTGGCGCGGCCCGAACAACGACGCCGCCCACACCATCCCGGCCGGGTTCCTGTGGGCGAAGAACGACGACTACTACCACGGGACCGTCGAATGGGCAGAACTTGACGATGTGGCGGTCTCCGTCAAACTTTGACCAGGACCGGCGCGGTCGGTTTGCCTGACCCGCCACCCACCCGGCCTGCCCGACAAAATCCCCACCCCAGCCACCACCGCGAAAGCCAGACCACCGACCGCACCAGCCGGATCTCCAACGGCGCCGCCCTACAGGGCTCACGTTGAGGTAACGAGCGGTGTTGTCACGGTGCGCCGTGGTCGTAGGCCTGGACCAGGGCGTCCAGGAATTTGAGGCTCTCGACACCCTCGATCAGTGGTGCCACCAGCCGGTTCGCCTCGTCGGCGGAGTCCTCGGCCGCGGACGCACCCCGCTGGTCCTCCCGACGATCTTCGGACGCGGCGCCTACACGATCGGGCTTGCCGGCATCGCCCTGTTCTTCTGTGCGCTCATCGGCACCCAACTGGTGCTCACCCTGTTCCTCCAGATCGGCCACGGTTTCACCGCCGGTCAAGCCGGCCTGGGAAACCTGCCGGTCGCGATCGGCACCGCCATCGGCGGCGCCCTCAGCGGCGCGATCCTCGCCGAGAAACTAGGCCGGATGATCCTGCAGCTGGGCGCCGCCGTCCAACTCGCCGGAGCCGCGCTGCTCTGGACCGAACTAGAACACGACGGCGCCTTCTCGATCTGGCACGTCGTGCCCGGCATCGCCTTGGCCGGCGCCGGCTCGGGCGCAGTAATAGCCGCCCTGTTCAGCGTCATCCCGGCCGCAGTCCGCGACGACGAGATCGGCTCCGCGTCAGGCGTACTCACCGCCGTGCAGTCCATCGCGAGCTCGATCGGCGTAGCCATCTCCGGATCCGTCTTCTTCGACGCCATCACCACCGGCACCGCCGAACAGGCCTACCAGCACACCCTGACCGTCCTGGCCGCCCTGCTAGTCGCGTTCCTCGCCCTCACCTTCGCCTTCCCGAGAAAAGCACGCCCCGACCCCCACAGCGACGACACCGACCCGGCCAAGCCGAACACAGTGCTGGTACCAGCCGCCTGATCGCCGTCTGACGGACATCAGCCATGCGATCAAGTCACTAACCGGAACCGGCGCGGTCAATTCGCCTGACCCACCACCCACCCCGGCCTGCCCAACAAAATCCCAAACCGCACCCACCACCGCGGCAGCCAGACCACCCACCGCACGGTGACCACCGAGCCCGCCCAAGCACCCAGCAGCGAGCAACCACAACCTGCCGCAACAGGATCCAATGCAAGGGTGGGGCCGGGGGTGACCACGCACGGCATAGAAACGATCCACCCGCCGTGCGTGGTCACCCCCGGCCCCACCCGTCAAAGCGCAACCACATGGCGCGGGGCCCGCACCGTGGGTGCGAGCCCCGCCTGGTATCCGTACGTCAGTTGCGGATGATGGTGAAGGTCGTCGTCGGGTTCTCGATGTCCTTGAAGTTGTTGCTCAGCTGCAGGTTGTTGAACGTCACCGAGCCGACCGCCGGACCCTGGCCCGGCTCCGGCAGCGGGTTCGCCCAGACCCCGTAACCCGACTTCGCGTCGTACGCGTCACCGCTCTTACGCGCCCCGCTGATCGAGACGTTGGTGAAGACGGTGTCCTTGACCGGGAACTGCGGCTGGCCGCCCACATAGTTGGTCTGGAACATGATCCCGGAGTAGGTCGGGTCGACGATGTCGACGTTGCTCACCCGGATGCCCTGGAAGACCTTCGACGCGGAGAAGACCCAGATCGCCGGGAAGACCTGGTCGCCCCAGAAGTGGCCACCCGCCCGGACGATCGAGATGTTGTCGAACACGGTCGGCGGGTTCGCGCCGAAGCCGTTCATCGGGTAGCCGAAGTCCAGCGAGCTGATCGTGATGCCCGAGTAGACCAGGGTGTCCGCGATGTAGATGTTCTTGAACGTGTTGGCGTACCCGCCGTAGACCGCGATGCCCGCGGCGCGCCAGGTCAGCGTGGAGGAGAGGTTCGAGTAGACGTTGTTGATCTCGTCGGAGCCGCCCGCGTCGATCGCCGAGAAGAGCGCGAAGCTGTCGTCGCCGGTGGCCCGGGCGTCGTTGTTGTCGACCAGGTTGTCGGTGCTGCCGTTCGTCATGTTGACGCCGTCGGCGAACAGGTTGCGGATCCGGGAGTTCTTGATCGTCATGTGGTCGGTGTTCGCGCCCCAGTAGAGGCAGACCGTGTGTTCGGCCCAGACGTTGTCGATGGTGATGTTCGAGACGTTGGCCAGGTCGAAGACCTTGCCCGGGCCGTCGATGCGGATCGTGTAGTTGCCGAAGAACGCGAAGTTCTTGAACGTCGAGCCGTTGGCGGTGGCGTCGGCCCGGAAGCCGGCGTCGGTCTCGGACTGCGTCTGCGGGGTGAAGAACCTCGTGTACCAGGGTCCGGCGCCGACCACCTGGAGCGCCTTGCCGTACACCTGGAACTTGTTGGAGGTCTGGTAGTCGCCCGCCGGGAGGTAGACGCCGACCTTGCCGCTGTCCATCCGGGCCGCGTCGAACGCCGCCTGCACCGACTGCTGGTCGAAGCCCGCCGGTACGACGTAGGTCGCCGGGTTCGGGTTGGCGACCGGCGCGACCTGCTCGGTGTTGATGAAGTCGATCGCGATGTTGCCGCCGTTGCCGGAGTCCTTCTGCAGCTTGATGACGCTGCCGGCGTTCACCGTGCCGTTGAGCAGGATGTTCGCCTCGTCGTAGATGTGGCGCGGGCCGGTGCCCGAGTTCTGCGGCGCCTTCTCGTCGCCGTAGAGCCACGCGTACTTCGAGGTGAGCGGCAGCGTGCGGTTCAGGGTGCCGTTGACGTAGACGTTGATGGAGCTTGTGGTGTTGTCCGGGATGGAGAAGCGGGCGACGAGCGTGTTCGTGCTCGCCCGGGTCGTCCACTGCACGTAGCTGCCGGTCGAGTTGAGGGTGACGGCCCGGCGGCCGGAGGCCTCGCCCGCGAGGTCGCCGACGGTCCGGTTCGGGCCGACGACGGCGGCGCCGCCGCCGGTCTGTCCGTCCTCGGCCTCGTACATGTCGTACGGCATGTTCGCGCCGCGACCGACGAAGAACGGCTTCTCGCTGGTGTTGTTGGCCCGCTTCACCGGCAACTCGTTGGCGTCGTCGGCGATGACGGTCCGGACCGTGTACTTGCCGTTGACGGCGGTCCAGGTGCCCAGGTTGATCGCCGGCGAGGACGCGCCGGGTGCCAGGGTGCCCGAGTAGGAGCCGGTCAGGGTCCGGATCGTGGCGCCCGAGTCGGACAGCACGGTGAGCGTGACGCCGTGCGCGCCGGCGGCCGAGGCCTGGGTGCCCTGGTTCCTGATGGTGACCGAGAAGGTGACCGTCTGGCCGGCGGACGGGTTGCCCGGCGACCAGCTGACCACGGAGGCGACCAGGTCCGAGCTGCTGACCGGGGCCACCACGAGGCTGGTGGGGCTGGTGTAGGAGTTGTTGGCGTCGTTCTGCTCGATGACCGTGCCGGCCTCGTCGACCTTGGCGCTGACCACGTACGTGCCGGCGTCGCGCGCACCGATGCTCGCCGTGACCGTCGCGGAGGCGCCGGCCGCGAGCGCGGAAACGGCGGCGGTGCCGACTTTCGCCGTACCCAGGTAGAAGTTGACGTCGGTGGCCGGGCTGCCCGCGTTGCCGGCGTTGCGCACGGTCGCCGACAGGGTCACCGTGTCGGTCTCGACCGGCGCGGCCGGGGAGAACGACATGGCCGAGATGGTCAGGTCCGGGTTCGGCGCGGGTACGCCGATGACCTGGAACTCCGCGACCTGGCCGCTGGGCGCGCCGGTGTTGGCGGTGAAGCTCAGCCGGACGTCGGCGGCGGTCGCGCTGACCGGGACGGTCACCGTGTTGCCGGTCGCCGGGTTGAACGTGTACGTCGCGGACGGCACGAGCGTGGTGAAGCCGGAGGCGCTCTGCTCGCGGCCCAGGATCGAGAACGTCTGTGTGCGGGTACCCCACTCGGTCGCGGGGTTGAGCTTGACCACGACGGAGCTGGTGGTGGCGTTGGCGCCGAGCGAGACGGTCAGCGTCGCGGGGTAGGCGCTGCCCTCCCAGTAGGTCGCCGTGTCGTTGTCGTTGGCGTTGGCGGCGACGAAGGTGAAGACGGTCGAGGAGGCGGTGATCGGCTTGCCGACGGCGAGGTTGGTGCCGTCGGTGACCGTCCCGGTCCGGGTGACCGTGTTGCTCGCCGCGGACAGGTTGCCCGCCGCGTCCCTCGCCTTGACGTAGTAGGAGACGGTCGCGCTCGCCGGCTGGTTGTCGGTGTAGGTCAGCGCGGTGCCGGCGACGGTGGTGCGCAGCGCGCCGTTGGCGTAGACCTCGTACCCGGTGACGCCGACGTTGTCGGACGAGGCGCCCCAGGCGAGCCGGATCTGCCCGGCGGCCGGCTGGGTGTACGTCAGCGTTCCGGGCGTTGTCGGCGCGGTGGTGTCGCCGCCCTGACCGGTACGGGTGACCGTGTTGCTGTTGCCGGACGCGTTGCCGGCGGCGTCCCGGGCCCGCACGTAGTACGTGACCGTCGCGCTGTCCGGCTGGTTGTCCAGGTAGGTCAGGACGGTGCCGGCGACGGTGGTGCGCAGCGCGCCGTTGGCGTAGACCTCGTACCCGGTGACGCCGACGTTGTCGGTCGAGGCGTTCCAGGTGAGCCGGATCTGGCCGGCGGCGGGCTGGGAGTAGGCCAGCCCGGTCGGCGCGGTCGGTGCCTGGGTGTCGCCGGTCGCGGGGCCGTACACCTCGAGCTCGGAGATCTGGCCGGCCGGCCAGCCGGTGTTGCCGGTGATGTTCAGCCGCAGGTAGCGGGTGGTGGCGGCGCCGAAGTCGATCGTCACGGTGTTGCCCGAGGACGGGTTGAACGTGTAGCCGGCGCTCGCCTTGAGGTCCGCGAAGTTCGAGCCGGTGGTGCTGCCCTGCACGGAGAGGGTCTGCGTGCGGGTGGCCCAGGCGGCGGCCGGCGGGAGCTTGAGGACGGTCTGGTTGACGCTGACCGAGGCGCCGAGGTCGACCTGTAGCCACTGCGGGAACGCGTTGTTCTGGCTCTCCCAGTAGCTGCTGGCGTTGCCGTCGCCCGCGTTGCCGGCGCCGTACACGTCGGTGAAGCTGCTGGCGCTGAAGGCCTTGCCGGCGGCGAGGTTGGGGCCGGCCGCCGCGGCGGGTGCGGCGGGGGCTACGAGCTGGACGAGCGCGGTGACGAGTCCGGCGGCGACGGCCGCGGACAGTATCTTTCTGACTGATCTGGACATGGGGATGCGCGCCTTCTTCCGTGAGGGAGCGGGGGAGCCGGCCTTGCTAGGAGGCGTAGACCTCGAACTCGGAGAGCTGGCCCGCGGGCCAGCCGGTGTTGCCGGTGAACGTCAGCCGCAGGTAGCGCTGCGTCGTCGCGGTGAACGAGACGGTCGCGGTGTTACCGGAGGACGGGTTGAACGTGTAGCCGGCGGATGCCTTGACGGTGCCGAAGGACGAGCCGTCGGCCGAGCCCAGCACGGACAGCGTCTGTGTCCGGGTGGCCCAGGCGGCCGCGGGCGGCAGCTTGAGCACGACGCGGGAGACCGCGCGGGCCTGGCCGAGGTCGACGGTCAGCGACTGCGGGAACGCGTTGCCGGCGCTCTCCCAGTAGGTGCCCGCGTTGCCGTCGACCGTGTTGGCCGGCGTGTAGACGTCGACCTGGCTGGTCGCGGTGACCGGCCGGCCCGCGGCGAGGTTGCCCGAGGGCGGCGGCGTGGTCGTCGGTGGCGGCGTCGTCGGTGGCGTCGTGCCGCCGTCGGCGTACGCCTCCAGCTCTGAGAGCTGACCGGCCGGCCACCCCGTGTTTGCCGAGAAGGTCAGGCGCAGGTAGCGACGGCTGCCGGCGGGCAGGTTGATCGTCGCGGTGTTGCCGCCGGAGGGGTTGAACGTGTAGCCGGTCGCACCCACGAGCGAGGAGTAGGACCCGCCGTCGGTGGAGGCCGAGACCGCCACGGTCTGCGACCGGGTCTCCCAGCCGGGCGGCAGCTTCAGGACCAGGCGGCCGACGTTCTGTGCGGAACCCAGATCCACCGTGTACGTCTGCGGGAACGAGCCGTTGGCGCTCTCCCAGTACGTGGCCGCGTTGCCGTCCACCCCGTTCGCGCCGACGTACGGCCCGGAGTTGCTGGAGGTGGTGACGGCCTTGCCCTGCGCCAGGTTTCCACCTGTGGGCGGGGTGGTCGGCGGCGTCGTCGGCGGGTTGGTCGGGGGCGTCGTCGTGCTGTTGCCCCACTGCGGCGCCGGCCACGGCCCGCAGTCCGGCGTGTCGGTGTACCAGCCCGTGTTGGTGCCGGTCCGGGTGATCTGGAACGACGGCCCGACGCAGTTGTGAATCGGCTTGGCCTGCGCGATCCCGCTGGCCCGCACGTTGTTGAAGCTGACCTGGCTGGCCGCCTGCACCTGGAGCGCGTACGTGCCCGCGCCCTGGATGTTGACGTTGTCCAGGTGGATGCCGTTGGTCTGGCCCTCGATCCACATCAGCGCCGCGTACGAGCTGTCCAGGATGTCGGTGTCGGTGATGTTGATCGTCGGGTTCTGGAACGCCTCGTTGAGCGCCGAGAACCAGATCGCGCCGACGCCGAACTGCCAGTTGTAGTCGGAGTTGCCGGCCCGGATCAGGGTGTTGCGGGCCAGCGTCCAGGTGCCCTGCACGCCGGTCGCCCCGTTGACGCCGGGATAGCGGTTGGCGACATGGATGCCGCCGCCGTTGGTGACCGTGTCGGAGACCACGTTGTCGGTCATCACGATGTCCCGGCCGCCGTAGCTGACCAGGTTGTTCGCCAGGATCGGCGCGACGACGGTGTTGTGCGTGAACGAGTTGGCGACGTTCGGGACGCTCTCGGCCCACATCGCCAGGCCGTCGTCGCCGGTGTTGCGGACGAACGTGTTGGTGACCGTGGAGTTGGTGACGCCGATGTGGAAGTTCACCCCGTCCGCGGTCTGGTCGAGGATCCGGCTGTTGCGGATGGTGAACCGGTCCATCGGGCCGTCCATCCAGGCGCCGACCTTGGTGTGCTGCATCCACACGTTGTCGATCACCGAGTTGGACATGGCCCCGCCGAACGCGTTGACCTGGTCGTCGTCCACCCGCTCGCGGATGTCGCCGATGATCGCGAGGTCCCGGACGGTGACGTTCTGCGAGGGGCCGCCCTGGTTGTTGTACTTGCCGTAGATGCCCGCGGCCAGGTTGCGCTGGGTGGGATGCCGCCCGCCGAGCACCGTGTACCAGGGCCCGGCGCCGACCAGCGTGACCCGGTCCACGATCACGTGGCTGTAGAGCGTGTAGTTGCCCTGCGGGAGGTAGACGGTCCGGCCCTGCGCGCTGCCGGCGTTGACCGCCGCCTGGATCTTCGCGGTCGAGTCGGTCGCGCCGGTCGGGTCCGCGCCGTAGTCGGCGACCGCGTCGATGGCGTTCGCCGGCTTGCCGATCGCGCCCGGCACGTTCTCGAAGTCGGCCAGGTCGACGGTGAAGGACGGCGACTGCGCGGTCGAGCTGACCTGCAGCCGGATCTTGGTGCCTTCCGCGTAGGTGGTGCCGAGGAGGGTGCGTGCCTCGTCGTAGAAGTGGTGCGGGTTGGAGTCGCCCGGGTTGTTGTTGAACGGGTAGCCGCCGTAGAACCAGCTGTACCGCGACGTGACGGGCACGGAGCGCACGACGGCGTTGTTCACCCGCACGTCGATCGTCGCGTCCCGGCCGGCGCCGTTGTTGCCGTCGGGCAGGCTGTAGCGGAAGGTGACCGCGTTCGCGGGCCTGGTCAGGGTGAACTCGACGTACTCGCCGACGGCGTCCAGGGTGACGGCCTCGCGGCCGGACGCCTCCGACGAGAGCTGGCCGTAGTAGCGGCTGGTGCCGGTCCGGGTGCCGTTGGTGGCGGCGTTCTCGGCCTCGGTCTCGACGAACGGCACGGTCGCGCCGCGGCCGGCGATGTCGAACGGTGACAGGCCGGCGGCGCCGGCCGGGGACGCGGTCCAGGTGACCGCGGCGACGGACGCGGCCACCACCGCGGCGGTGGTGGTGAGGACGGCCAGGTATCTGTGAGCGGTGCGGTTGGCCATGGGGATCCCTTTCGTCAGGTGGCCAAGCCCCCGGGTGGTGCGTCTCCCTTCGTGACGGCGGGCCCGGCGCCGGCGGTGAATCCGGCGCGGGTCCGCGGGTGATCAGCCGTCGGTTCGCAGGCGCAGCCAGACGGCGGTGTCCCGGGGGAGGAGGTCACCGTCGAGCGGACCGCTGCTGAGCAGGCAGAGTTCGTGGTCCGGCAGCGCTACCGCGGCGCCGGACATGTTGAGCACGCAGGCGAAGTCCCGCCCGCGGGTGTACGCGAGGACCTCGGGTCCGGCGGGGAGCCACCCGATCGCGTCCTGATGCAGCCCCGCCTCGGCCCGCCGGACGCCGATCGCGGACCGGTAGAGCTCGAGCATCGAGTTCGGGTCGCCGGTCTGCGCCTGCACCGTGCGGTCCTTCCACTCCGCGGGCTGGGGCAGCCACGGTTCGGCGGTGGTGAAGCCGAACGGCGCCTCGTCGCCGGTCCACGGCAGCGGCACCCGGCAGCCGTCGCGGCTGTGCCCGCGGCGGGCGTACATCGGGTCCTGCATCTGGTCGACCGGGATGTTCTCGTTCTCCCAGAGGCCGAGCTCCTCGCCCTGGTAGACGTAGGTGGCGCCGGGCAGCGACAGGGAGAGCAGCGCGGCGGCGCGTGCCCGGCGGGTGCCGAGCTCCAGGTCGACCGGGCTGCCGTCGAGGTTGTTCTCGAAGCTGAACGTTGTCATCTCCCGGCCGTACCGGGTGACGTGGCGGGTGACGTCGTGATTGGACAGCACCCAGGTGGCGGGCGCGCCGATGGCGGCGTGCGCGTGCAGGGTGCGGTCGATGCACTCGCGCATCAGCCGCGGGTCCCACGCACAGCCGAGGAAGTCGAAGTTGAACGCGGCGTGCAGCTCGTCGGGGCGCAGGTAGTTGGCGAACCGGTCGACCTCCGGCATCCAGACCTCGCCGATCAGCGCCCGGCCCGGGTAGCTGTCGGAGATCCGGCGCCAGGCGCGGTACACCTCGTGCACCTCGTCGAGGTCGTGGAACGGGTGCGGCCGCCCGTCGACCACGGCCGGCAGGTCGCGGTCCTTGAAGAGCAGCGCGGCCGAGTCGATCCGGATGCCGTCGACGCCGCGGTCGAACCAGAATCGCAGGATGTCCTCGAACTCGGCGCGCACGGCCGGGTGGTCCCAGTTCAGGTCGGGCTGCTCCGGGGTGAACAGGTGCAGGTACCAGTCGCCGGGTGTGCCGTCGGGGTTCGTGGTCCGGGTCCAGGTGGTGCCGCCGAACTCGCCGGCCCAGTCGGTGGGCATCTCGGCGCCGTCCGGCCCCCGCCCGGGGCGGAACCAGAAGAGCTCGCGCTCCGGCGCGTCCGGGTCGGCCAGGGCCCTGCGGAACCACACGTGCTCGCTGGAGACGTGGTTCGGCACGATGTCGACGATCATCCGGATGCCCTTGGCGTGCGCCTCGGTGATCAGCGCCTCCGCGCCGGCCAGATCGCCGAACACCGGGTCGATGTCGCGGAAGTCCGCGACGTCGTAGCCCGCGTCGGCCATCGGGGACGGGTACCAGGGGCTCATCCAGATCGCGTCGACGCCGAGGTCCGACAGGTGGTCCAGGCGGCCGCGGATGCCGTCGATGTCCCCGATGCCGTCGCCGTCGCTGTCGGCGAAGCTGCGCGGGTACACCTGGTAGATGACGGCGTCTCGCCACCAGGGATCCTGGTCGGAAATAGCCACGATTGCCTGCTTTCTTGAAGTCTCGACGAGGATTTTTCGGGCGCACGGGTCCCGGCGGTCGACGCTGACCGCCCGGCCGAGCCGGTGCGTGCTAGCCCTTCATCGAGCCCGCGGAGAGTCCGCCGATGATGCTGCGCTGGAAGATCAGGAACACGACGATCATGGGAATGCTGGCGATGGCGAGGCCGGCCATGAAGTCGGTCGGCGGCACCTGGCTGGTGTTGGCGAGCCGGTGCAGGGCCACGCTGAGCGTCTGCGACTCGGGGTCCGGCAGCACCAGCAGCGGCCAGAGGAAGTCCTTCCAGAGCGCGATGATGATGAAGATCGACACGACGCCCAGGACGGGCCGGGACAGCGGCAGGATGATCGACCAGAGCTGGCGCAGCCGGCCCGCGCCGTCGATCGAGGCGGCGTCCAGCAGGTCGTCGGGGATCTGGTCGAAGAAGCGCTTGAGGACGTAGACGTTGAACGCGGTCGCGGCGGCCGGCAACCAGAGCGCCCAGGGCGTGTTCAGCAGGTTGACATGCAGCAGCGGCACGTCGACGACGGTCAGGTAGGCGGGCACCAGCAGCGCGGAGGCCGGCAGCATCAGGCTGGCCAGGATCGCGCCGAGCAGGATCTTGCCGAAGACCGGCTTGAGCTTGCTGAGCCCGTACGCGAGGGCGACGTCGAAGGTCAGCACGATGAGCCAGCCGCCGGCCGCGTAGAGCACCGTGTTGGTGAAGTACTTGGCGATGCGCATGTTCGACCACGCGGTCGCGAACGTGTCCGGGTGCCAGGAGTGCGGGATGAACGTCGGGGTGCTCAGCGCGTACTCGGCCGGTGACTTCACCGCGCTGGAGAACATCCAGTACAGCGGCACGAGGAAGACCAGCACGAACACGGTGATCGTCAGGCCGAGCACGGTGAAGTACAGGCCGCGGTGCCGTTGCAGGTCGACCGTGGAGACGAGGGTACGGGTCGCCGGGCTGGTGCCGACCAGCCCGCGCTTGCGGCGCGGTGCCGCCGGTGCCGGCGTGGCGCCGCCGGCCGGGGCCTGTGGCGGGGCGATAAGGGTCATGGCAGTCTCCTCAGTCCCCGGTCCGGGTGAGCCACAGGTACAGCGCGGAGAAGGCGCCCAGCACCACGAAGAGCAGCACGCTCATCGCGGCGGCGAGGCCGAAGTCCTGGTTGACGGTGAAGGCGTAGCGGTAGACCAGGATGAGCACGGTGATGGTGTCCGGATTCGACGTCCCGGTCAGCGCGAACGGCTCGATGAAGACCTGCATCGTCGCGACGATCTGTAGCAGCAGCAGGACCAGCATGATGAACCGCATCTGTGGCAGCGTGACGTGCCGCAGCCGCTGCCAGATGCTCGCGCCGTCCAGCTCGGCGGCCTCGTACAGCTCACCGGGTATGCCCTGGAGGGCGGCGAGGTAGATCAGCGTCGCGCCGCCGAGGTTGGCCCAGGTGGACACGAGGACCAGCGAGATCATGGCGGTGTTCGAGGACTGCGTCCACTGTGACTCCGGCAGCCCGACGCCGCGCAGCACCGTGTTGAACAGGCCGTTGCCCGGGTCGTAGAAGTAGCGCCAGAGCAGCACCGCCACGATCGGGGGCAGCATCACCGGCAGGTAGACCAGGACCCGGAAGAACCCGCTGAAGTGCCGGAACTCGTTGAGCAGCACGGCGATGAAGAACGGCAGCACGAAGCCGAAGACCAGGGCCAGCCCGGTGAACAGCAGGCTGTTGCGCCAGGCCGTGTAGAAGAGCGGGTCGGCGAACAGCGCGCGGTAGTTGTCCAGGCCGACCCAGTACGGCGGGGCGACGAAGTTGTCCTGCTGGAAGCTCAGGATCACGCCCCGCACCAGCGGATACCAGGAGAAGAAGGCGAAACACGCCAGGCCCGCCGCCATGAACGCGTATGCCAGCAGGTTGTCCTGAATCCTCCGGCGCAGGCGGTGTACGCGGGATCCGCGCCCCGGTACCGCCGTGACTACCGCCATTGTCGTTCCTTTTCTCAAGGGGCGGCCGCCGGCGGTGGATGCCCGCCGGCGGCCGGGCCGGTTACTTGACGCTGGCCAGGATGCTGTTGGTCTGGGTCTCGGCATCGGCGAGGAGCTTGTCGATGTCCGCGTTCTTGTCGGTCAGGACCTTCTGCATCGCGACGTCGAGGGCCGCGTAGATCTGCTGGGCGTTCGGCGGCTCGAGCTTGACCGGGATGCCGCTCATCGCCGCGACGAACGGCGCGTAGTTCTCCTGCGGCACGTTGGCGTACTTCTTGTCGGCCGCGGCCTGCGTCTCGGCCGCCGCGCCGGTGAAGATCGCCGGCTCGGGCAGGCCGACGGGCTGGTCGGTCTCGCTCGCCCACTTGTTCTCGGCCTCGTAGCGGTCGGCCGAGGTGAACCAGAAGGTCAGCCACTTGAGGCCGGCGTTGATCTTCTCGGGGCTCAGGCCGGCCTTGAACATGTAGCCCTCGCCGCCACCCAGCGTGCCCTTGCCGTCCGGGATCTGGCCGAGGCCGTAGGTCTCGTACTTGCCCTTGTACTGGTTGACGATCGTCGGGATGTTGTCGGCGGTGGCGAGGTACATGCCGAGCTTGCCCGAGCCCATCTGTTGCAGCAGGTCGGCCCATTCGAGGAGCTGCTTCTGGCCCATCGAGTTGTCGACCCAGCGCATGTCCTTGAGCTGCTGGAGTACCTGCTTGCCCTGCGGGCTGTTGAAGGCGGCCTTCCAGGTGCCGCCGTTGTTGACGGCGACGTCGCCGCCGAGGGAGTAGAGCTCGGTGGTGAAGTGCCAGCCGCCGGTGTTGCTCTTGCTGTAGTCGCCGTAGCCGACCGTGCCGTCGCCGAGGTCGGCGATCTTCTTGGCGGCCGTGCGCAGCTCGGCCCAGGTCTTCGGCGGGTTGTTCGGGTCGAGGCCGGCCTTGGTGAACAGGGCCCGGTTGTAGAGCAGCCCCATCGAGTAGTTCTTGTACGGCAGGCCGTACGTCGCGCCCTTGTCGTCCTGGAAGACCCGCAGTACCTCGGGCTTGAGCTGCGAGGTGATCGGGTAGTCCTTGAGGTACTTGCTGATGTCCGACACCTGGCGCTTGGCGATCAGGCTGGCCGGGTCGGTGAAGTAGACGTAGAAGACGTCCTCGAGCTGGCCGCCGGCGAGCTTCGCCGGGAAGGTCTGCGGGTCCATCTTGCCCTCGCGGGCGTCGATCTTGATGTTCGGGTTCGCCTTCTCGAACTCGGCGACGTTGGCGAGGAAGCGGTCGTGCGTCGCCTTCTCGGTGGCGGGCGGAAGGCCGTTGATCACCAGCGTGACCTTGCCGTCCTTCGATGTCGTCGCCGCGTCGCCGTCGTCGCCGCACGCGGCGGCGGACATGGCGACTCCGGCGACGAGCAGGAGCCCGAGGGCACTGCGCAGCCTGGATTTGAACATGGGGGATTACGCCCTTCCTGGGTGGGTGCGCGCCTATGGGTAAGTCCGAAATGTGACGGGTTCTCGATGCCGTGTTTCGTGGCAGTGACGATACAAAGTCAAACCGCGTCACGCAAGAAGTGAACCAACAGTCGAAAAAACTCGACCATCGTGATCGGGGGCACAAAGAAGGGCGGGCCCACGAGGGGCCCGCCCGGTGAAGGTGGTGAATGTCCTGCTCAGTCGCGGCTCGGCGCCGGTGCGGTGGATCCGCGTACCACCAGTTCCGGTTCGAAGAGCAGCTCGTCGGTGGTCGCCGCGGCGCCCTCGATCTGGTTGACCAGGACGTCGACCGCGGCCTGCCCCATCAGCTCGATCGGCTGCCGGACGGTGGTCAGCGGCGGGTCGGTGCACGTCATCAGCGCGCTGTCGTCGTAGCCGACGACGGACACGTCGCGCGGCACCTCGAGGCCCAGGCGGCGTGCCGCCCGGATCGAGCCGAGGGCCAGCACGTCGCTGGCGCAGATCATCGCGGTGACGCCGCGCTGGATCAGCCGGGTGGCGGCCAGCCGGGCGCTCTCCATGGAGAAGTTGGTGCGCTCGACCGGCCACTGTGACTCGGGCCCGGACCAGCCCGCGGCGACCTTGACGGCGGCCAGCTTGCGGCGCGACGGCACGTGGTCCTCCGGGCCCATCACCAGGCCGATCATCTCGTGGCCGAGCGAGCGCAGGTGGCCGTACGCCTGCTCGACGGCGACGGCGTCGTCGGTCGAGATGTGCGGGAAGCCGAGGCCGTCGACGCCGCCGTTGACCATCACGACCGGCATCCGCCGGTCGAGCAGCTGCCGGTAGTGCCCGTGCTCGGCGTCGGCGAGGGCGTACGAGCCGCCGGCGAAGACCACGCCGGACACCTGATGGTCCAGCAGCATCTCGATGTAGTCGCGCTCGGGCACGCCGCCGATCGTGCGGGCGCAGAGTGCCGGCGTGAAGCCGCGCTGCGCGAGCGACGCGGTCACCACCTCGGCCAGCGCCGGGAAGATCGGGTTCTGCAACTCGGGCAGTACCAGGCCGACCAGCCGCCCGCGCTCACCGCGCAGCTTCGTCGGTCTCTCGTAGCCCATGACGTCAAGGGCCGTCAGCACGGACGCGCGGGTCGCCTCGGAGACGCCGCTGCGGCCGTTGAGCACCCGGCTGACGGTGGCCTCGCTGACGCCGGCCTTCTTCGCCACCTCGGCGAGACGTTTGGTCACGAACGGAATCTTACGTCAACCAATTGCAAGAGTTGTACAGGCGTTTGCAGCGCAGGACGAATCGCTGACCGGTCTTGCGAATCGCCGTCGAGCCGCCGCCGCTTCTGGTCCTAATCATCCGGAATCGCCGGAAACCGCCCTTGAAGGATGCGAATCTTGGGGTATGGGGACGACGGCTATGGGTGGAGCGCGATGACCGACTGGGAATCTGGGGACGGCTACCAGGATCAGGATCAGGGCCGGGAGGCGGAGACGGTCCGTTTCCAGGACGAGAGCCCGCACAACTCCGTGCACCGGCTGGCGAACGTCAGCAGCGACATGGCGACGGCCACGCAGTCCGCGGTGCGCGCCGCGCAGACCGCCGTCGCGGTGATCCAGCGGCTGGAGGCCAGCAGCACCGAGATCGGCAAGGTCGTCGAGCTCATCGCGACGATCGCGAAGCAGACGAACCTGCTCGCGCTGAACGCCACCATCGAGGCGGCCCGGGCCGGCGAGGCGGGGCGCGGCTTCGCGGTCGTCGCCAGCGAGGTCAAGGACCTGGCCAACGAGACCGCGACGGCGACCAACGAGATCGGCGGCCAGGTGGGCGGCATCCGCAGCGACACCCAGAACGCCGTCTCGGCGATCGAGGAGATGCAGGGCCTGATCGAGGAGCTGGACCGCTGCCAGCGGGTGATCAGTGAGATCGTGATCGAGCAACAGGCCGGCTAGGCGTGCGCCCCCAGGGCTTGTAGGTGGAGATCACCGTCGCGAAGATCAGCAGGCTGCTGGAGACCGTCGGCGCCACCACCATGTTGATCCGGTCGGGTCGCGGCAGCGCGCCGGCGAGGTCGCCGGCCTCGACCAGCCCGGGGTAGAGCAGGAACAGCACCAGGCACAGCATCACCGTCGTGAGCACCAGCTTGACCAGCACCCACCAGTGCCGGAACAGGCGCCACGGCGTGAGGACCGCGTTGGCCACCCCGACCAGCCAGACCAGCACGCTCAGCGGGGTGAAGAGCAGCCGGCCGATCATGCTCTGCGCCGGATAGACGATCTCGGGATCCGCACCGGCCAGCCCGGCGATGCCGAACGTCAGCAGGACCAGGTCGACGCCGAGCCAGCCGACCGCGGTGATCACGTGAACGGTCAAGACGAATTTGCGCCAGCGCGGTGGAAGGACCATGCCGACGAGCGTGCCAAGCCCGGCGGCCCCGGTCATGCCCCGGACGGCGCAGCCGGCCGTACGCAGGGCGACGTAGTCGGCGAAGATCCGCCACTACCGGCGGCGGGGACCGCCGGGTAGGGGGACAATGGCAGCCATGGCCCGACGCACACCCCGCCGCACCGCGACGCCGAAAGGCCTCGACGACGCCAGCGCCTGCCCGTGCGGGCTCGGCCGGCCGTACGGCGAGTGCTGCGGCCCGGCGCACCGCGGTCAGGCGCCGGCCACGGCCGAGGCGCTGATGCGCTCCCGGTACGCGGCCTTCGCGCTCGACGACTCGGCCTACCTGCTCCGCTCGTGGCATCACACGACCCGGCCGGCCGGCGTCGATCCCGACCCGAACCTGCGCTGGACCGGCCTCGACGTGCTCGGGTCGACCCAGGGCGGGCTCTTCGACGCCGAGGGCGTTGTGGAGTTCCGGGCGCACTACCGCGACGGCGGCACCCCCGGCGAGATGCGCGAGCGCAGCCGCTTCGTGCGCCACGACGGTCAGTGGGTGTACTGGGGTCCGATCCTTACCTGACGGCTAGTGTGATCTCCTTCAGGTTGATCATCTGAGGAGGGTAGGAGAGTGTCGTCGAACCAGCGGCCTCTTGAGGCCGGCATCGTCCGTGACTTCAAGGTCAATTTGTCGTACGGGCGGTACCTTCACCTCGACGAGGTCCTGACCGCGCAGCACCCCGTCAGCGTCCCCGAGCACCACGACGAGCTGCTCTTCATCCTCCAGCACCAGACCTCGGAGCTCTGGCTCAAGCTGATCCGGCACGAGCTGCGCGCGGTGCAGCGGCAACTGGCCGCCGACGACCTGCGGCCGGCGCTCAAGGGCCTCGCCCGGGTCAAGCACATCCAGCGCTGCCTCACCGAGCAGTGGTCGGTGCTGGCCACCCTGACCCCGTCGGAGTACGCCGAGTTCCGTAGCTTCCTCGGCACCTCATCGGGCTTCCAGTCGTACCAGTACCGCGCGGTCGAGTTCATGCTCGGCAACAAGGACAAGCGGATGCTGTCGATCTTCGACGACGACCCGGGCGCGAAGGAGATGCTGGTCTCCGCGCTGGAGGCGCCGAGCGTCTACGACGAGTTCCTGCGCTACCTGGCCCGGGCCGGTCATCAGGTGCCGGCCGAGCTGTTGCAGCGCGACGTGACCCTGCCGTACCGCTACAACGCGGACCTGGTGCCGGTGTTCGTGAAGATCTACGAGAACGCGGACGCGAACTGGGAGGCGTACGAGGCCTGCGAGGAGCTCGTCGACCTCGAGGAGAACTTCCAGCTCTGGCGCTTCCGGCACCTCAAGACCGTGGAGCGGACCATCGGCTTCAAGCGCGGCACCGGCGGCTCCAGCGGCGTCGACTTCCTGCGCAAGGCCCTCGACCTGACGTTCTTCCCCGAGCTGTACGCCGTCCGGACCGAAATCGGAGTAGCACACGCATGACCGACGACCTGCTGGCGCGGGCCGAGGCGCTGGACGCCGCCGATCCGCTGGCGCACCTGCGCGACCACTTCATCACCCCGGACGGCTTCGACGTCGTCTCCTACCTGGACGGCAACTCGCTCGGCCGCCCGCTGCGGGAGACCGCGCGGCTGCTCGACGACTTCGTCCGCGAGCAGTGGGCCGGCCGGCTCATCCGCGGCTGGACCGAGGGCTGGATGCAGTGGCCGCTGGAGCTCGGCGACCGGCTCGGCACGGTGGCGCTGGGCGCCGCGCCCGGCCAGGTGGTGGTCGCCGACTCCACCACGGTCCTGCTCTACAAGATGTCGCGGGCGGCCGTCGACGCACGCCCCGGCCGCCGCAAGATCGTGCTGGACACCGACAACTTCCCCACCGACCGGTACGTGCTGGAGGGCATCGCCGCCGAGCGCGGCCTGTCCCTGGTGTGGATCGAGACCGACCCGGCCGGGGGCATCACCGCCGAGCAGGTCGCCGACGTGGTGGACGAGGACACCGCGCTGGTGCTGTTCAGCCACGTCGCGTACCGGTCGGGCTGGATCGCGCCCGCGGCGGAGATCAACCGGATCGCGCACGCGGCCGGCGCGCTGACGCTCTGGGACCTGAGCCACTCGGTCGGCTCGGTCGACCTGCACCTTGACGACTGGGGCGCGGACCTGGCCGTCGGCTGCACGTACAAGTACCTCAACGGCGGCCCGGGCGCGCCCGCGTTCGCCTACCTGCGGCGCGGCCTGCAGGGCGAGCTGCGCCAGCCGATCCAGGGCTGGATGGGGCACCGGGCGTCGTTCGAGATGGGCCCCGGCCACGAGCCGGCCGAGGGCGTGCGGGCGCTGCTCAGCGGCACCCCGCCGATCCTGGCCATGGTCCCGCTGCACGCCAACCTGGACATGCTCGCCCAGGCCGGCATCGAGGCGGTCCGCGCCAAGTCGACGCTGCTCACCGGGTACGTCCTCGAGCTGGCCGACCGCTGGCTGGCGCCGCTCGGCGTCCAGGTGGCCGGCCCGCGCGACGCCGCGCACCGCGGCGGGCACGTGACGCTCCAGCACCCCGCGTTCGAGCGGCTGCTGGCCACCCTCTGGGAGAACGGCGTGCTGCCCGACTTCCGCAACCCGAACGGCATCCGGATCGGCCCGGCGCCGCTGAGCACCAGCTTCGTGGAGGTGCACCGCGGGCTGACGATGCTGCGGACCCTGCTCGAGAAGCAGCCGTGACCTGGCTGGTCGCCGACACGATCTGGTGGGGCGGGCGGTCGCACGCCGGTGCCGCGCTGCGCCTCGGCCCCGGGCCGCGGGCGGTCGTGCCGGTCGCCGATATCCCGGCCGGCGCGGTGCCGCGCCGGCTGCCCGGCGCGGTGCTGCCGGGCCTGTGCGACGCGCACGTGCACTCCGCGCTCGTCGACCTGACGACGGTGCGGGACGGCGGGATCGCGTACGTGTGGGACCTTGGCGGCGTACCGGAGAAGGTCGCCGCGCTGGCCGCGCGGGGTGCACCCGGGGTGCGCTACGCCGGGCCCTTCATGATCGCCCCCGGCGGATATCCCAGCGACCGCTCGTGGGCGCCGGCCGGCTGCTGCCGCGAGGTGCGCTCGGCGGACGACGCGGCCGCCGCGGTCGGCGAGGCCCGGGCCGCGGGAGCGACGCTGATCAAGGTGACCGCGCACGCCGGCGGCCCGATGCTGCCGCCCGCGACGCTTGCCGCGCTGGTCCGCGCCGCGCGGGCCGGCGGCCTGCCGGTTGTCGCGCACGCGGAGGGCCCGGGCACGGTCGCCGCGGCCTACGAGGCCGGCGTGGAGCTGCTCGCGCACACGCCGTGGACCGAGGAGCTCGACGACGCCCTGGTGCGCGCCGTCGCCGCCCGGATGACCTGGATCAGCACCCTGGACATACACGGCTGGGGCCGGCCGACGCCGGAGCAGGACACCGCGATCGGCAACCTGCGGCGCTTCCTGGAGCACGGCGGGACCGTGCGCTACGGCACCGACCTGGGCAACGGGCCGCTGCCGCCCGGGGTCAACCCGCGGGAGCTCGGTGCGCTGCTGCGGGCGGGCATGGACCCGGCCGGGATCCTCGCCGCGATGACCGAGCCCGACCTGGCCGAGCCGACGTGGCTGCCGTCCGGCCTCGACCTGGATCCGGCGACCTTCGCGGAGTCGCTGGCGCGGGCCCGGGTCGTTACAGCTTGACCGTCTCGCCGGTCGCCGCGCTGATCCGGGCCGTGTCCAGGACGTCCATGTTGCGGACCGAGTCCCACGGGTCGACCGGCAGGGGTGCCTCGCCCCGGACCGCCGCCGCGAACGCCGGGTAGTAGCTGTCCCAGCGGCCACGCTCGCTGCGCACGGGCGCGCCCGTCGCGCCGCGGTACAGCCGGCCCCAGGCGTGCTCCGGCTCGACGCCCCAGCGCTCGCCCAGGTCGCCGGGGGAGCGGCCCGCCTTCAGCGCGGCCTCCTGGCCGTCGATGCCGTCGATGATGTAGGTGCCCGTCGTGCCGCTGACCCGGAAGCGGGGGCCGGGCGCGGCCTGGCGCCAGCTGCCCCACAGGTGCGACTCGACGCCGCTCTCGTGGTGCAGGGCAACGAAGACGTCGTCGTCCAGGTCGCCGTCGCCGCGCATCTCCGCGTACACCCGGGAGACCGGGCCGAAGAGCAGGTGCGCCTGGTCGACCAGGTGCGCGCCGAAGTCGAGGAGCGTGCCGCCGCCGGCGGCGGGCGGCTCGCGGTCCGGCGCCCAGCGCTCGAAGCGGGACTCGAAGCGGCGGACCTCGCCCAGCGCGCCCTCGCCGATGAGCCGGCGCAGGGTCAGCAGGTCGGAGTCCCAGCGCCGGTTCTGGTAGACGCTGAGCAGGACGCCCGCCTCGGCGGCAAGGGTGGTCACCTCGCGGGCCGCCTCGGCGTCCAGCGCGAACGGCTTGTCCACCACCACGGCGAGACCCAGTTCGATCGCCTCGCGGGCCAGCGCGGCGTGCGTCGCGGCCGGCGTGGAGATCGTGACGGCCTGCACGCCCGCGGCGGCGAGCTCGGCGATCGAGCCGTACGCGGGTACGCCGGGGTGCCCCTTCGCCAGCTCCTCGCGGCGCTGTTCCGAGCGGGTCACCACGCCCGCGAACTCGACGCCGTCCGCCCCAGCGAGCAGGGGCGCGTGGAAGATCCGCCCCCCGGAGCCGTACCCGACCAGACCCATCCGTGTTGCCGTCATGTTTCGGGATCTTACGGCCCACGATCGTTGCCAACGGGTGGGACGGTGTCCAGGAACACACCTGAACCCTGATACCTCGAAAGAGCGAAGTTCCGTGTCGGAAGGTTGACGGCCCGTCACGATGGCGCGCTCACCGAGCCACTATCGGTGCCATGGAGCCCGCACAGCTGGACCGCACCCCCTTCGCGGACCTCGACTCGATGCCGCCGGAAATGATCGCGATGCTGGTCGCGGCGCTCGAGGCGATGTCCCGGCACCCCGAGATCCGCCGCGTGCGCGACACCGCGTGGCGGGAGCTGCGCCCGGCACCCGGGCAGCGCCTGCTCGACGCGGGCTGCGGCGCCGGTGACGTGTCCCGCGCGCTGGCGGCCGCGGTGGCTCCCGGCGGCGAGGTGGTGGCGCTCGACCACTCGTCGGCGACCCTGGCCGCGGCCCGCAAGCGGCACGACGGCGGCGAGATCCGGTACGTCACCGGCGACGTCTCCGCCCTCGACCTGGCCGACGACAGCTTCGACGGCGTGTGGTGCGAGCGCGTCCTTCAGCACGTCGACGACGCGGACGTGGCGATCGGCGAGCTGATCCGGGTGACCCGTCCCGGCGGCCGGGTCTGCCTGCTCGACACCGACTGGGGCTCGCTCGCCTTCGACGGCGTGGACACCGCGCTGGCGCAGACGATCGTCGAGCACATGCACGGCCGGCTCACCCCGCGCCAGGTGGACATGGGCCGCACGCTGCGCCGCCGGCTGGTCGGCTACGGGCTGCACGACATCAGCGCGACCCCGGTCACCTGCTACTTCCCGGACCCCGCCTCGGCGGCCGTGGTCCTGCCGATGGTCAACCCGCAGGTGCCGCAGGAGTCCTGGATGACACCGGACGGCCTGCGCGAGCGCTGGTTCGACCAGGTCGACCGGGCCGGCGAGGACGGCGACTTCCTCGCCGTTCTGACCATCTGGGTTGTAGCCGCGACGGTCTAGCCCGTTACGCGGAAGTGCTGGCGCTTCTTCTCGTCGCGCACCACGAGGCCGAGCCGGGCCAGCTCGCCGCGCAGCTCCGTGGCGTCGTCCCCGTCGCCGCGGTCCAGCGCGCGCTGCCGGGCCAGGAACAGCGCCTCCGCCTCCGCCGGTACGTCCGGCAGGCCCGGCACCCAGCGCCGGTATGCGTCCGCGTACGGGTCCCGCTCGGACCAGACCGGGCCGAACAACCTCGCCAGCCGCGCGGACGCCAGGTGTGACGGCTCACGGGCCAGCTCGCGCCCGGTCCGTCCGAGCAGCACCAGCCGGTCGCGCTCGCGGTAGGCCACCGCCACCTCCCCGCGCGGGACCGTCCGGACGGTGCCGGGCCGCTTCAGCGTCACCTCGGTGTGCGACATCCGCACGGTCAGCGACTCCCGGTCGGCCAGGAACGCCAGCACCAGGCCGGCGAGCGCGCCGAGCAGCAGGGCGCCGATCGTCGCCTCGGGCTCGGGCAGCCGGGCGGCCAGCCGCAGCGGCCCGCGCATCGGTGCGAACGGGACACGCAGGATCCAGTCGGGTAGCTGGTGCACCACCCAGCCCAGCCCGGCACCGCCGGCGGGCAGCGCCGCCCACGCCGCCGCGCGGGCCCATGCCGGAGTGGCCACGGTCGTCGAGTCGTCGGTCACGCCGCAGAGTCTCCGGCGCGCGCCGGGCCGCGGATACCGGCGGAGGTCGAGACCGCGTCGACCAAAGTCGACGTGGCGACCGCCACCCGGCCACTGCGCGCGGGGGCCGCGGCGCAGTACCGTCCAGGCATGCGGCGCTGGCTGATCGAGGGTGCCCTGGCGGTCGTCGCGCTGCTGCTGGGCTCCTTCTTCCTCGCGACGACCCTCAGTGAGGGCGACGCCTGGCCGCTGTGGGCGGAGCTGGCCGCCGGCCTGGTCGCGATCGCCGGCCTGGTCCTGTTCCGGCGGAGCCGGCCGGTCGCGCTGACGCTCGTCCTCATCCCGTTCGGGCTGCTCTTCGGCATGCCGATGGGCGCCGCGCCGATCGCGCTCTTCGCCGTCGCGCTGTACCGGCCGGCCCGGGTCGCCGTCGGGGTCGCCGCGGTGCACGCGGTCTCGCTGGCCGGCGTCTATCTGATCGCGCTCGGCCCGACCCGGGTCTACTGGGAGTCGGTGACGTTCATGGTGCTGCTGGACGTCATCGTCGTCGCGATCGCGATGCTGGTCCGCTCGCAGCGGCAGCTCGTGCGCTCGTTCGCCGAGCGGGCCCGGCAGGCCGAGCAGGGCCAGCAGCTGCGCCTCGAGCAGGCACGGCTGGGCGAGCGGGAGCGGATCGCGCGCGAGATGCACGACGTGCTCGCACACCGGATCTCGCTGCTGGCGGTGCACGCCGGCGCGCTGGAGGTGCGCCGGGAGGCGCCGGAGGGCGAGCGGGCGGCCGCCGGGGTGATCCGGCAGAGCGCGTACGAGGCGCTGGAGGATCTGCGGCAGGTCATCGGGATGCTGCGCGAGCCCGCCGACGACCGGCCTCAGCCGACCCTCGCGGACGTGCCGGCGCTGATCGAGCAGTCCCGGGAGGCCGGTGCGCGGGTGGAGCTGGAGCTGGGCGCCGCCGGGCCGGTGCCGGCCGGGCTGGGCCGGCACGCGTACCGGATCGTGCAGGAGGCGCTGACCAACGCCCGCAAGCACGCGCCGGGCGCGAGCGTGCGGGTGGCGGTCACCGGCCACGCCGAGCGGGGCCTGGTCGTGGAGGTCGACAACGCCCTGGTGGCCGGCGGGCCGACGCTGCCGGGCGCCGGGGCCGGGCTGGTCGGCATCGGCGAGCGGGTGCAGCTCGCCGGCGGCCGCCTCGAGCACGGACCGACGACGGCCGGCGAGTTCCGGCTCCGGGCCTGGCTGCCATGGACGCCCTAGCGCCCGTGCGGGTGCTGCTCGTCGACGACGACGCCCTCGTCCGCGCCGGGCTGACCATGATGCTCGGCGAGTTCGACGGCATCGAGGTGGCCGGCGCGGTCGCCGACGGCACCGAGGTCGCCGCCGCGGTCGCCGAGCACCGCCCGGACGTCGTGCTGATGGACATCCGGATGCCGGGCATGGACGGGCTGACCGCGACCGAGGCGTTGCGCGCCCGCCGGGATCCGCCCGAGGTGATCGTGCTGACCACGTTCGACACCGACGCGCACGTGCTCCGGGCGATGCGCGCCGGAGCAAGCGGCTTCCTGCTCAAGCACACACCACCCGCCGAGATCGCCCGGGCCGTGCGGCGGGTCGCGGCGGGCGAGCCGATGCTGTCCCCGGAGGTGCTGCGCCGGATGATGAGCTTCGTCGCGGCGGCCGGCACCGATCCGTCCCGGGACCGGGCCCGGGCGGCGCTGCTGCGGCTCAGCCCCGGCGAGCGCGACGTCGCGTCGCTCGTGGCGCAGGGCCGCACCAATCAGGAGATCGGTACGGCCCTGCGGATGAGCACGGCAACGGTCAAGGCGTACGTGTCCCGGATCCTCACCAAGCTGGACTCGACGAACCGGGTGCAGATCGCCCTACTGGTGCACGACGCGCGGCCTTAGGACCGCCATGACTCGGCTGGGCCGTCGGCGAACGGCACCATCGCGTCGATGAGCTTGTCGAGCGGGATGCTGGCGAACCCGACCCGGACGTCGCTGGCGCCGTACGGCAGCCAGAACCGCCCCGCGTGCACGAGCCCGCCGCAGGAGTAGACGACGTTGGGCACGTAGCCCTCGCGCTCGATCTCGTCCGGCTCCAGCAGCCCGTGCGGCAGGTCGGCGATGACCAGCTCCGGGTTGTCGAGGTCGAGCAGCATCGCGCCGATCGCGTACCGGCGCATCGGGCCGACGCCGTGGGTGAGCACCAGCCAGCCCGCGGTGGTCTCCACCGGCGACCCGCAGTTGCCCACCTGGATCAGCTCCCAGCCGCGGTGCGGCACGAGCAGCGGCACGGCCTCCTGCCAGCGGTTCTGCTCGTCGCGGACGCTCAGCCCCAGCGTCTCGCCGTCGCTGCGGCACAGCGCCAGGTGCCGCCCGTTGACCGGCCGCGGGAACCGCGCCATGCCCTTGTTGCGGGCGGCCGGGCCGCGCAGGGCGGTCACCTCGAAGTGCCGCAGGTCGCGGGTGTGTATCTGCCGCCCGGCGATGTGCCGTCCGTCGTACGCGGTGTAGGTGGCGTAGTAGGCCGTGCGCCCGTCGGCCTCCTCGACCTGCACGAAGCGCGCGTCCTCCATGCCGTTGCTCTCGGCCGGGGTGGCCGGCCAGAGCACCCGCTGGTGCAGCGGGGCGGTGGCCGGGAACGTCACCGCGTAGTCGCTGGCCACGATGCGCCGGATCAGTTCCAGCGTCTCGTTGGCCTTGGTCCGGGCCAGCAGTTCGCCGGGCAGGTGGTGCAGGATGTCCTCGAACGCCTCGTCGTCGTAGCGCTCGGGCAGCGAGGACAGCACGGTGGCGGTGATCTCGTTGTCCAGGTCCTCCTCGGCAAGGCCGGCGGCGAGCAGGTCGCGCCGGTGCTTGGCGCCGACCCGCGGGCCGATCATCAGCGGGCCGGAGCGGTCCTCGAGCCGGATCGTGTCGTCCGGGCCGAGGATCGCGGAGCAGAAGCCGATCGAGGAGATGTGCCCCTCGCCGATCTGCCGGAGGCTGATCGCGGTGCGCAGCTCGCCCGGGGCCAGGTCGCTCTGGTCCGGGTGCGGGACCATCGACGGGTTGCACAGCGCCGCCGCCTCGACGGAGAACTCGTGGCTGAAGTAGGCGCCGATCAGCGCCCGGGCCGTCGGCGACAGCTCGATGTCCGGCGGCACCCGGTGGTGCACCAGGTCGTAGTGGTGCTGGAAGGTCGCGCAGATGTCGTGATGGCGCCCGGCGAAGCGGGCCAGCACGTCCTCGAGCAGCCGGGCGGTCTCCTGCTCGTTGAGCAGCAGGACCCGTTCGATGATCGCGGAGGCGCGGTTCTGGCCGATCTGGGCGTCCTCGCCGGGCACGAACAGCTTGATGACGACCCGGCGGCCGTCCGGCTGCATCGTCAGCGCGTGACGCAGGGCCAGGGAGGTGGTCGACGTGGAATCGATGTCGTCGGGATCCATGATTGCGGTCATGCCAGTCCGCCTGACGGTCGGGTCGTGCTCCTGCTCGCCAACGCGCGTGCGTGCTGCAACGTGGAGACGAGCGCGAGAGTGGATTCGGCGCCTTGGTTCAGATTAGGGCCATCCGGCTTCAGACCGTCAAATCCACCACCTGTCAGGGGGTCGTACATCACCGTGCCGGTGTCGTTGTCGCCCAGGAACCAGGCGATCGACATGAACAGCGGCGCGTCCCAGCGTTCGTCCCCGGTCACCGCCGCCGCGGTCGCGCAGGCGTCGGCGGTCGCGGCGGCCTCGATCGGCTGCTGGTCGTGCCGGTGCTTCGGGACGCCGGGACGCCACCCGCCGACCGGGACGGTGGAGAGGTGACCCTGGTGCTCCTGCATGCGGCACAGCCAGGAGAGCATCCGCAGGCCGTCGGCGAGCAGCGGCTCGTCGCCGAGCAGATCGCCGGCCTGGATCAGCACCTCGGCCGGCGCCGGGTTCGCGTAGGTCAGCTCGGGTTCCGGCCAGACCCACTCCGGATCGGGACCGGGTGGGCCGATGACCGTCGCGGCGTCGCCGAGCAGGGAGGCCGCGGCGCTGGACCGCGGGTCGGCCCGCAGCACCTCCGCCGCGCCGAGCCCGGCGAAGGCCATGGCCCGGGGCCACGGCGAGCGCTGCCGGGCCGCCCTGGCGAACGACTCGGCCGCACCGGCCCGGATCCACGGGACGGGGCAGCGGGCCGCGGCCGTGCCGAGCCCCCACACCAGCCGGCCCCACCAGTCGCCGAGGCTAGGCTCGTCGTGCCAGACCCGGTCGTAGCCCATGCGGTTGTGGCAGGTGCCGTCCGGCGCCAGCGCGTGCATCAGGAACGCCAGGTACCGCTCGGCGAGCCGGACCACCTGCGCGGTGGGCTGCGGCTCGCGGGCGGCGACGAGCAGGCCCCGGGACACGTCGTCCACGCAGTAGCCGTGCCAGCGCCGGGGAATCGCGTTGCGGGCGTGTTCGAGCAGGCCGGTGTCGTCGGTGAGCCGGGCGATCTGCGCCCAGTTGGGCTCGGGCGCGTCGACGAGGCGGATGGGCGGCGGTACGAGCCGCAACGAGATGCTCACGCCGGAACCGACGTCGCGACGCGAGTGCGGTCCTGTAGCAGCCGGGTGGTCAGCGCCTGGTAGCGCGCGGCGACGGCGGGCCAGCGCAGCGTCGGCCCACCGGTGAGTCCGGCAAGGTGGTTTGGCGAGTCCCGCAACGCCAGCACGTGCCGGATCGCGGCGGCCATCGCCTCCGGGTCCTGATGCGGCACCAGCAGACCCGGGCCGTCGGCGAGCAGCTCGACGGCGTGCGGGAACTCGGTCGCGACCACCGGCACGCCCGCGCCGACCGCCTCGATCAGCACGCCGGAGGTGACCTGCTCGGTGGAGTCGTACGGCAGCACCACCGCGTCCGCCGAGCGGATCAGCCGACTCAGCGTCGCCTGGTCGTGGTAGACGTCGTCCCAGGTGACCTGGTCGGTGACGCCGAGCTCCGCGGCGAGCTTGCGCAGCGACTCGCGGTAGACGTCACCGTGCTGCTCGAGCACCTTCGGGTGGGTCCGGCCGGCGACCGTGTACAGCGGATGCGGGTCGAGGTCACCGAGCAGGGCCACCGCGCGCAGCGCCCATTCGATGCCCTTGCCCGGACCGAGCAGCCCCCAGGTGAGCAGGTGCGGGGTGGCGCTCGCCGCCCGCGGCGTGCCGGAGTGGCTGCCCGCGCCGTGCGGGATGACAGTGATCTTCTCCGGGTCGACCCGGTAGCCGGTGGTCAGCCGCCGGCGCGCGGTGTCGGTCATGGTGACGACCGCGTCGGCCGCCGCGACGATCCGTTCGAGCACCGTGCGCTGCAGCGGCGACGGGTTGCTCAGCACCGTGTGCAGCACGACGATCGTCGGCACCTTGAGGGCGCGCAGCAGCGGCAGCACCTCGTCGCCGCCGTCGCCCGGGTAGATGCCGTACTCGTGCTGGAGGACCGCCACGTCGAAGCGGTTCAGCGCGTTGGCCGCGGCCGCCCAGCCGCCGGACGTGTCCGTGTGCCAGGTGTGCACGATCCGCGGCGCCGTACGGTCGACCTCCAGCCCGCCCCCGGTCGCGTCGGCCGAGAGCAGCCGGACCACGCCGCTGCCGGGCGCGCCACCCGTCAGGTGGCTCGCGAGCGCCGCATTGAACGTCGCCAAACCGCATTGCGTGGGGGGATATGTGCTCAAGAAGCCATACGTGGCGGGCATGAAGGGCCTTTCTGATCAGGCGGCTGCCTCCCCGCAGCACGAACCGGCGCGCGTGGGCAGACAGCGTGGCGCGCACCTCAGCTATTCAGCGGCGACTAAGGAAATGCCGCAATTCGGTAATAGGACATTAACAAGATCGGCCAATTCAGCTACCCAATTCACGGTAAATCCGCAGGTAGTCCTCGACCATGCGGTCCGCGCCGAACCGGGCCCGGGCGCGGGCCCGGCACGCCGCCCGGTCCAGCAGGTCGATGCCCGCCACGGCCGCGACCGCCTGGTCCACGTCGTCCACCAGGTGGCCGGTGACACCCTCGTCGACGACCTCGGGCATCGAGCCCTTCCGGTACGCGACGACGGGCGTGCCGCACACCATCGACTCCACCACCGACAGCCCGAACGGCTCGGCGAACAGGATCGGGTGCAGCAGCGCGGCGCTGCCGCCGAGGATCCGGGCCCGGTCCGCCGGGCCGACCGAGCCCAGGTAGACCACCCGCTCGCCGTCGATGTGCGGTTCCACCCGCTCGGCGAAGTAGCGCCGGTCCTGCACGATGCCGCAGAGCGTCAGCCGGCGCCCGGCCTTGCGCGCGATCTCGATGGCGTTGTGCGTGCCCTTGTCCGGATGGATGCGTCCGAAGCAGACCAGGTCCTCGCCGCCGGCCGGGTCGAACGGCAGTCCGTCCAGGTCGACGCCGTGGTAGACGGTGCCGACGTAGTCAAGGTCGGGTGAGCGGTCGGCGTCGGAGATCGAGACGAAGTGCGACCGGGCCCGCCGGTACGCCGGCAGGATGTTCTGCCCCGAGAAGCCGTGCACGGTCGTGAGCATCGGCGCCCGGCAGTGCCCGGAGAACGCCAGCGGCAGCCAGTCGAGGTGGTTGTGCACGAGGTCGAAGTCGCCGGAGCGCTCCAGCGCGTACGCGATGTGCAGCGCCTCCCACACCCGGCCGTCGAGCTCGGGGGACTCCTCGTACCCGCTCGGGCAGACGCCGTCGAGGGCCGCCTTGGTAACCGAGTCGAGCGTCGCGAAGAGCGTCACGTCGACGCCGCGCGCGGTCAGGCCCTCGGCGAGCAGGCTGGTGATCAGCTCCCAGGGCCCGTAGTGGAGCGGCGGAGTCCGCCAGGCGACCGGTCCGAGCAGGGCGATCTTCATGGTGCCCAGTATGGATGTGGTTCCCGTGTTAGAGAGTGAATATGGAGAACCCCTGGTGGCACAGTGCAGTCGTCTATCAGATCTATCCGCGCAGCTTCGCCGACGCCGACGGCGACGGCATGGGTGACCTGCGGGGCATCATCGATCACCTGGACCACATCGCGGGACTCGGGGTCGACGTGGTCTGGCTGTCGCCGGTCTATCCGTCCCCGCAGGACGACAACGGCTACGACGTCAGCGACTACCAGGACATCGAGCCGGTCTTCGGCACGCTCGCGGACTTCGACGAGCTGCTCGCCGGCGTGCACGAGCGCGGCATGAAACTGGTAATGGACCTGGTCGTCAACCACAGCTCCGACGAGCACCGGTGGTTCGTGGAGAGCCGCGGCGGCAAGGACAGCGCCAAGCGGGACTGGTACTGGTGGCGCCCGGCCCGCGAGGGCATGACGCCGGGCACGCCCGGCGCCGAGCCGAACAACTGGGGCTCGGTCTTCGGCGGCTCCGCGTGGGAGTACGACCCGGTCAGCGGCGAGTACTTCCTGCACATCTTCAGCCGCAAGCAGCCGGACCTCAACTGGGAGAACCCGGAGGTCCGCGACGCGGTCCACACGATGATGAACTGGTGGCTGGACCGGGGCGTCGACGGCTTCCGGATGGACGTCATCGACCACATCTCCAAGGACACGTCGCTGCCGGACGGTGTGCCCCGGCCCGGCTCGGCGTACGGCGACGGCGGGCCGTACTGGCTCAACGGGCCGCGTAACCACGAGTTCCTGCGGGAGATGAACGAGCGGGTCTTCGCCGGCCGCCACGCCATGCTGACCGTCGCCGAGATGCCCGGCGTCACCGTGCAGGAGGCGGTGCTCTACACCGATCCGGCCCGCCGCGAGGTCGACATGGTCTTCGGTTTCGACCACGTCTGGGTGGACCGCGGCGCCGATCCGTGGCTGCTGTACCCGCTGAAGCTCACCACGCTCAAGGGCATCCTCGGCCGCTGGCAGGCCGGGCTGGCCGAGGTCGGCTGGAACAGTCTCTACTGGAACAACCACGACCAGCCGCGGGTCGTCTCGCGGTTCGGCGACGACGGCCCGCGTTACCGGGAGCGCTCGGCCAAGATGCTGGGCGCGGTTCTGCACCTGCACCGCGGCACGCCGTACATCTATCAGGGCGAGGAGCTCGGGATGACGAACGCGCCGTTCGCCACCATCGCCGACTTCCGCGACATCGAGGCGCTCGGCCAGTACGAGCAGGCGGTCACCCACGAGGGCCGGGCACCGGAGGACGTGCTGACCGTGCTGCGGGCGCGGGGGCGTGACAACGCGCGCACCCCGATGCAGTGGGACGCCACCCCGAACGCCGGCTTCAGCACCGGCACGCCGTGGCTGCCGGTCAACCCGAACTATCCCGAGCTCAACGCGGCCGCCGCGGTGAAGGACCCCGACTCGGTCTACCACTTCTACCGCGCCCTGATCGAGCTGCGGCACTCCGAGCCGGCGGTCGTGCACGGCGACTTCACCATGCTGCTGCCCCATGACGAGCGGCTGTACGCGTTCACCCGCGCGCTCGACGGCACGACGCTGCTGGTGATCGGCAACTTCACGGCAGAGACGGTCCGGGCCGAGATCGACGACGCCGCGGCGTGGGCGGGAGCGGAACTGCTCCTCACCAACGCCGCGGCACCGCGCGACCTGGTCCTCGAACCCTGGCAGGTCGTGATCTACCGGCGGGTCAGCCGGCCGTGATCGCGTCCCAGGAGAACCCCAGCAGCGCGAACGCGGCGCCGAGCAGGGCCAGGGAGACACCGCGCGAGCCGATCGGCAGGGCGGCGAGCACGAGCAGGATGACGGCGATGAGGTAGAAGATTCCCTGAACTGACATCGGAGAGCCTCGATTCTGTGGGGGGAACAGTCCGGCGGCGGGCCTGTTACCCCGTGATCGAGGTGCGTCAAACCATCGGCAGCACCAGCGCCGAGGGGTGCACCGGATCGTGATGCACCGTCGTGCGGGTGGCGACCATCCGCACGGCGGTGCCGAGCGGCTCGCCGGTGCCGGGGTTGCGGGCGAAGCGCGGGTGCGCACCGCCGCTGACCTGTAGCCGGATCCGGTGGCCGGCGGCGAAGCGGTGGCCGGCCGCGCCGAGCGCGATGCGCACCGGGTCCTCGTCCGCGTGGTCGGGGGTGAGCCGGACGAAGCCGTCGCACACGTTCACCGAGCGGCCGCCGGGATCCACGTCGCACAGCCGCACGAACAGGTCGAAGTGGCCGGTGCTGCCGGTCGCGTAGAGGTCGGCGGACGGCGTACCCATGATCTCGACGGCCTCGGGCAGCGGCTCGGTGGTGAAGGTCCGGACGTCCGCGCGCGATTCGAGGGGGCTTGTTGTCGCGGGCGCCCTGCGTGCGCGACTGGAGCTGGCCGGCGAACGACGGCGTCGGGTCCGCGGGGTCGTAGTCGAAGCTGGTTGCGCCGTCGGCCGGCTCGCCGAGCGCGCCGTCCGGGCGCAGGTGCAGGCGCAGCTCCGTGCTCGGCGGCGGCCATTCCGGCAGCTCGCGCCACTCGTCGTTGACATGCACCCGTACGCGGGTGGTCCGCTCGCCCTCGCCGAGCAGGTGCACCCGCAGGTGTTCGAGGGCGTCCGCGAACAGCTCCGGCCAGCCCTTGTCGAACGCCGACGTGTGCGTCCACGGACCGATCATGAGCGTCGGCTCCTGCCCGGCGGCGCGCAGCCGGGCGTACTGGTCGAGGGTCTGTTCGAGGGTGAGGTCGTGCCAGCCGCTGACCAGGCTCACCGGCACGGTCATCCGGTCCGCCGCCGGCCCGGCGTCGGAGGAGGCCCAGAACAGATCGTCCTGGTACGGGTGGTTCACCCAGTCCTCGAACTCCTGCCGCCTGCCGCCGAGCGCCCGCCGGTAGGAGTCGAGCAGTGGCACCCCACGGACGGCGCGCCGCAGGTGCACGGCGAGCCGCAGCATCGCGCGGGCGTAGGCGGCCGGGCCGGCGGACTGGTGGAAGAACGCCGTGCCGCTGATCAGGGCGAGTTCGAGCCGGAAGGCGCCCTGCCGGCCGGGGTAGAAGCCCTGGTAGAAGTCGTGCGCCGGGACCTGGAGGATGGCGGCGCGCCACTCGGGCGGCGGGTCCAGCCCGAGGGACCACTGCACGTAGCTGAGGTAGCTCGGGCCGATCGTCGCGAACGCGCCGGGGAACCACTCCTGCTTACGCAGCCACTCGACCGCGGCCTGGCCGTCGGCGGCCTCGTTGCGCCACAGGTGGAAGGTGCCGCCCGAGCCGCCGGTGCCGCGGGTGCTCTGCACGATCACGCGGAAGCCCTGCGCCGCGAATCCCGCGCCGAACAGCGCGTTCCAGGGGAAGCCGCGCCCGTACGGGCTGCGCACGAGCAGCACCGGGCAGGGCTCGTCGGTGACCGGGGCGTAGTGGTCGGTGAGCAGCGTGCTGCCGTCGGCGGCGGGCACCTCGAGGCCCGGTTCCCACTCGACGTCGAATTTCGCCGTCGCCCGCGCGCGGCGTTGCATCAGCCGAAGGAAAAATGGCAGACGTTCCATCACCGACCTCGTTCCCGTACGTTGTACTGAAAATAGCATCCCGGAGGAGCCCGTGCCCAGAGGCCGCCCGCCCGCGCACACCCGGCCAGAGGTCGTCGCGGCCGCGATCGCCGTCGCCGACGCCGACGGGCTGGACGCCCTCACGATGCGGCGGCTCGCGGCCGACCTCGGCACGGGGGTGATGTCGCTCTACACCTACGTGCGGGACAAGGAGGAGCTGCTCGACCTGATGGTCGAGCAGGTCGGTGAGTTCGACCCGGCGTTCGGCGGCGACGACCTGCTGAGCCTGGTCGGCTGGCAGCGTGCGCTGATGCTGCGGCATCCGTGGATGCCCGCCGCGCTGCCGAACCGCCGGCTCGGCGGCCCCAACACGCTCGGCTACCTGGAACGCGGGCTGGTCGCGCTCAAGGACACCGGCCTGCCCGGCCCGGCGAAGATGGAGATCCTGGCGCTGCTCACCGGGTTCGTGGCGAGCTACGTGACGAACGAGCTGGCGCAGGCCCGGGCCGGGATCACCGACTCCGAGCAGGTGGCGGAGCACGTCGCGCGGCTGATGGCGGCGGTGTCGAGCGGGGCCTATCCGCAGCTCGCCCGGGTGATGAGCGAGGGCACGACCGCGCCGCCGCCGACCTTCGAGGCCATCGCGGCCCGGATGATCGCCGGCCTGCTCGGAGGTTAGCCGCCTCGGCGTCGCGGGTACCTGTCGACCATGACCGCTCACGCCCGGCACGGTGGCCGTACGGCCTGGTGGAGCCTGATCCCGTTCGCGGCCGCCACCCTCGCCGCCGCGCTGATCGGCGGCCTCGGCGTCGCGGGCACGGCAGGCGAGTACCAGAGCCTCGAACAGCCGTCGTGGGCGCCGCCGTCGTGGGTGTTCGGCCCGGTCTGGACCATTCTGTACGCGATGATCGCCGTCGCCGGCTGGCTGGCGTGGCGCCGCGCGGGCTGGACGTCGGCGCTCAGCGTCTACGCGGCGCAGCTCGTGCTCAACGCCGCCTGGACGCCGATCTTCTTCGGCTTCGGCCGCTACGGGCTGGCGCTGGCCGACATCGTCGTGCTCTGGGTGCTGATCGGCGCCACGATCTACCTGTTCCGGCCGATCTCGCGTACCGCCGCGTGGCTGCTGGTGCCGTACTGGATGTGGGTCACCTTCGCCACCGCCCTGAACGCCGCCATCTGGCACGCCAACTAACGCCACGCCGGACATGGTCGCGGGCGGTCGCTGTGATCCCGCTGAGTGACGGAGGCGGGCCTCCGTCACTCAGCGACTTGATCAGGAGCGCAGGCAGATGTCGAACGGGTGGCCGGCCGGGTCGAGCAGGACGCGCCAGCGATCCGGCGTCGGATGCTCCGCCGGCTTGGTCGCGCCGAGGGCCAGGGCCTGCTCCTCCGCCTTGTCCAGGTCGTCGACGTAGAGATCCAGGTGGTAGCGCTTCGGCGCGGCCTCCTTCGGCCAGCCCGGCGCCGAGTAGCCCGGCACCTTGCCGAAGCCGATGGTCGTCGAGCCGTCGCCGATCATGGCGTACTCCGCGTCGCTGTGCTGGAGCTCCCAGCCCAGCACCTGCGAGTAGAACGTGGCCAGGGCCGCGGGGTCCTCGGCATCCAGGTTGATCATTGCCAGGGACGCGAATCCGGGCATGGCAGAACCTCTCTCCGGAGGGCGGCGCCGATCGCCGCCGTCAGCACCGATCCTGCCGGAAGAGACTGACACCTCCTGTCAGGTATCTCGCCGCGCCGCCAGCCAGCCCGCCACCTGCGCCCGGGAGGTGAAGCTCAGCTTGCTCAGGATGTTCTCCACGTGGCCCTCCGCGGTGCGCTGCGCCACCACCAGGCGGGCCGCGATCTCGCGGTTGCTCAGGCCCTCCGCGATCAGCTTGATCACCTCGCGCTCGCGGGGGGTCAGCCCCAGGTCGGCGAGGCGCGCGTCGGAGGCCGGCGGCGGCGCGGGCGTCTCGGCGCGGGGAGCCGGCACCGCCGCCGCGGCGGTGCGGGGCGCCCGGTCCAGGGCCAGCTCCACCGCCTCGGCCGTGGTCAGCTCCGCGCCGCGCCGGAACGCCGCGTCGAACGCCCGGTCGCCGAGCCGGCCGCGGACCTCCAGGATCGACTCCTCGTGGAAGTCGCGCAGGCTGCGGAACGACGACAGCGACGCCTGCATCGCCCGCCACACGCGCTCCGAGGCGCCGAGCAGCTGCGCCGCGTGCTGGTCCCGGCGTTCGCTGCCGGCCGCCCAGCCCAGCGCCTCCAGCGCCAGGCCCATGCCGAACTGCTCGTCCTCGACGAGCTTGCCGACCTCGAGGCTCTCCTTCGCCGCCTCGGCCGCGCCCGCGGTGTCGCCGGCACGCCAGCGCAGCACGCTCAGCGCCCACAGCGCGAACGAGCGCCACCACACCTCGCCGTTGGCGGCGGCCAGGTCGCGGCAGGCCATCAGGTCCGGGTAGCCCAGGGCCGGGTCGTCGGTGGACAGGCCTCGGGCGAGCCCGAGCACCGCGAGCGTCCACATCTCCCCGCTGAGCGCGCCCATGTCGCGGAAGACGGCCTGCGCCTGCTCGAACAGCGGCACCGCCCGCGCGTGGTCGCCGCCGAACATCGCGATGTTGCCCTCGACCAGCGGGATGAACGCCGACTCCGGCGACGGCGACGCCGACGGCGGCAGGCGCGCGGCCAGCGACCGGGCGTCGGCCAGCAGCGCCTCGGCGCGCGGCCGGTCGTTCTGCACGCAGGCGATCCACGACGCCACCCGCAGCGCCTTCACCCGGGTCCAGTGCCGCGGCGCCGGCATCGCCAGGGCGCGGTCGAGCCAGTGCCGGCCCTCGGAGAGGAAGCCGCGGACGAACCAGTGGTTCTGCAGGTCCGCGGCGAAACGCAGGGCCGTCTCGGGCGGGCCCTCGGTGACGGAGAACTCCAGCGCCACCCGCAGGTTCGCCTGCTCGTGGCGCAGCCGCAGCATCAGCGCCGCCTGGTCGGGGCTGGCCCAGTGCGCGTCGCCGTACGCGGCCAGCTCGGCGAACCAGTCGCAGTGCAGGCGTGCGATCGCGGGCTGCTCCCCGGCGTCGGCCAGCCGGGCGGCGCCGTACTCGCGGACCACCTCGAGCATCCGGTAGCGGGCCCGGGGGCCGTCGCCGATGCGGGAGATGACGGACTTGTCCACCAGGGACGCGATCAGGTCGAGGATCGCCTCCGCGGACAGCTTCTCGTCCGCGCAGATCTGCTCGGCCGCGTCCAGTTCGAGGCCGCCCGAGAAGACCGACAGCCGGGACCAGAGCACCCGCTCCTGTTCGGAGCAGAGTTCCCAGCTCCAGTCGATGAGCGCGCGCAGCGTCTGCTGCCGCGCCGGCGCGTTGCGGGCACCCGCCGTGAGCAGGCGGTACCGGTCCGTCAGGCGCTCCAGGATCTGCTGCAACGACAGCACCCGCAGCCGGGCGACGGCCAGCTCGATCGCCAGCGGCATGCCCTCCAGCGCCTGGCAGAGCGCGGTGATCGTGGCGCAGTTCGCGTCCGTGACCGCGAAGCCGGGCAGCACCGCGGTCGCGCGCTCGACCAGCAGGCTGGCCGACTCGTAGCGGGGCAGGTCGGCCGGGGTGCAGGCGGCGTCGGGCTCCGGCACCGAGAGCGGCTGGACGGTGAGCGTAGCCTCGCCCGAGATCCGCAGCGCCTGCCGGCTCGTCACCAGGATCCGCAGGTCGGGGCAGGCGCGCAGCAGGGTCTCGGCGAGGTCCGCGCAGGCGCCGACGAGGTGCTCGCAGTTGTCGAGGATCAGCAGCGCCTGCCGGCCGGCGAGGAACGTGGCCAGGCCCGGCGCGTCCGGGCTGACCGCCTCCTCGCGTACCCCGAGCGCCTCGGCGACGGTGACCGCGACCAGGTCCGGATCGCGCAGCTCGGCCAGCTCGACAAGCCACACGCCGTCGGTGAACGCGCGCCGCATCTCCCGCCCGACGCGCATGCCGAGCCGGGTCTTGCCGACGCCGCCGGCGCCGGTCAGGGTGACCAACCGGCTGGTGGAGAGCATTCGCCGGACGGCGGTCATCTCGTGCCGCCGGCCGACGAAGCTGGTCACTTCGGCGGGCAGGTTGCCGACGGGACCGCGCGAGGTTGTGGCGGCGCTCATAGGAGCACGTTAGTAGGTGTGACCTCCGAAAGTGGGCTACCGGATGCCCAACGATGCATCGAGTCGGCGGACGAGGGCGAGCCCGGCACCGACCCGCGGTGCCACCGCCCGGCCGTCCGGTAGCAGCTCGCCATCGTCATCAAAGGTCACCACGCCGTTGCAGAGCAGGCTCCAGCCCTGCTCAGGGTGGGTGGCTACCACCCGCGCGGCGTGGTGGTCGGTCTGGGAAGCCGCGGGACAGGGCGGCACGTGCATGCACAGCATGTTGGTCCTCCAGCGACCAAGAGTTCGTCGCAACCGCCACGTGAGACACCGGGGAACTACCCGACCCGTACCCGAATAGCCGCTCGCGGGTACTTCTCCCGTGTCCGGCGGCGATTCGGTGGATCACCATGGACGCCGATCGACAAAGTGAGGGGGGCACACATGGGCCGCCACGCGGCCGACCGGCCGGGCCGACCGCCGTTGCACGCCGACCTGTTCTCGCCGACGCCGGGCAGCGCGGCCGAGCGCTACGCGCAGGCCCGTGCCGAGGCGGCGTTCGACACGCTGGTGGAGCCGCACCGCGAGGAGCTGGCCGCGTACGTGCGCCGGCTGACCGGCGGCGACGAGGTGGCCGCCCGCAGCGTGCTCAAGGAGACCTTCTACCGCGCCGCTCAGGATCCGGCCCGCTACCCCCAGCGTGCGTCGGCGATACGTCCGTGGCTCGTCTTGACCGCCAGAAAGGTGCTGCGCGACGGTGAGCGGTTCGCCCCGGCCGGGCACGACGACAGGCCTCAGGTCGTCGTGCCCGACCGGGGTCCCCGGCCCGCCACGACGATCGTCGCGGCCATGGACGACCTCGCCGCGTCGCACCGCGAGATCCTCGTCGAGCTCTTCTACCGCGGCGTCTCGCTCGAGGACGCCGCGGCCGCCCGCGCGGTCGGGGTCGGGGAGCTCAAGTCGCGGCTCTACTTCGCCATGCGGTCCCTGCGGGTCGTGCTCGATCAGCAGCTCGCCGACGGGCACGACCCGGACGACGACTACCGCAGGTAGACCAGCCCGTCGGCGATGACGCCCGGCCGGCCCGCGGTGCCCTCCACCCTGATCCGCACGGTGTGCCGCGTGCTGTCGTTCCAGGCGCGGGTCCACACCGCCCGCCGGTTCAGCGTCCGCGGCGAGCGGAGATCGATCATCCCGGCCGGCCGGCCGTCCACGTAGACCTGCACCCGGCCCGAGGCCGCCGTGCGGCTCACCGCGAGCGACGCCGACCGGCCGGTGAAAGACCAGCTCAGCGACGCGTTCGCGGCGGTGCTGCGCAGGGCGCCGCCGCCCAGGTACGCGCGGCCGCCCAGCGTGCGCCAGGCACCGGTCCGCGCGGCACGGGACTCCGCGACGAGCACCGCCGTACGGGCGACGGTCACCGACCGTGCGTTGCCCGCCCGGTCCGTGGCGCGCAGGCCGTACGTGGTCGGCACCCCGGCCCGCACCGCGCCGGCCCAGGTCCGCACGCCCCCGCCGAGGCCGACGGTGGCCGGGCCGCTCAGCGTGACGCGGCGCAGCCCGCCGACGTCCGCCGCGGCCCAGCGCACCCGTACCGGCACGACCCCGTTCAGCGAGCCGGTGCGCAGCAGCACGCTCGGGCCACCGGTGAACCGGGGAAGCGTGCGGTCCGACACGATCGTCACGGTGGCGTTCGCCGTGCGGCCGTTCAGCGCCACCGCGCGGATCCGCAGCTTGTGGCGTCCGGCGGGGATCCGCAGCGGATCGCTGCGGTGCCCGCTCGGCGACGACGCGGCAAGCGCGTCGTCGACAAGCAGGTCGAAGCGGTACAGCAGCGAGGTCGGCGTGGCGACGCGCCAGAACGGCCGGATCACGCCACGGGTGTACCAGGTGCGGCCGACCCGGGTCGCGCCGTTCAGCTTGGACAGCGCGAGGTTGCGGGGCCCGGCCGCCGCGATGCTGCGGATCGACCCGAGCTGGGCGTACAGGGAGCTGCCGGGGCACTCGGTCTTGCCCGTGTCGCGGTGCCCGGCGATCCGGTTCAGCGTCGCCCGGCTGCCCTTGCGGTACCGGTCGCTGCCGCCCGAGATCAGCGCGACCCGGCCGGCCGGCGTGTTCCCGTATGCCCCGATCTTGTACGCCGCGACCTGCGCGATCACCCGCTTGACCTTCGCCGTCACCGAGCGCCCGGAGTAGTCCCCGAGCACCGCGATCGCGCTGCTGCGCGAGTTGAAGCCGAGGGTGTGCGCGCCGACCACCGCCCGGGCGACCCCGCCGCCGCGCCCCTCGAAGAGGGTGCCGCACCTGTCGACGAGGAAGTTGTAGCCGATGTCGTCCCAGTGCTTGCTCTTGACGTGGTACGCCTGGATGCCGCGGATGATCGCCGCCGACTCGGAGCAGCGGTAGCCGTTGGTCCCGGCCGTGTGGTGCACGAAGAGGACCTGCACGTCCGTCGAGTACTCCGGTACGGCCCGCACGATGGACTCGTCCGCGCCCCACCGGGCCCGGCTCACCAGCCTCGGCGCCGGCCTCGGCTGGACGGCGACGCGCGCGGTGCCCTGCGGCGGTGCCGCGGGCGGTGCCGCCGCCGGCGGCGGGTCGCCGGGGTCGATCAGGTCCAGCCGCAGCCCGGCCGGCGCCCCGGCGCGGCCCGGGCCCGCGACGACCCGGGCCTCGATCCCGTCGGAGTCGCCGACCCAGAGCGGGTCGGTGCCGCCCCGGGAACCGGGCTCGGCAGGGGAGACGCCGTCGGCCTCCAGCGGCTGCCACCCGGTCCACGTGCCGTCCGCGGCCCGTCGGGTGCGTACCTCGACCGCGCCGGCGAGCGCGGCGCGCGGATCGGTCCAGGTCGCACCGACGAGGCTGAACGGCCGGGTGGTCCGCCGCGGCACCGCGCCGGCCGCCGCGGCGGCCCGGCCGGACACCAGCTCGATCGTCTCCAGCGTCGGCCCGGCGGGCGCCCGGCCCGCCGCCACCATCGCGGGGGCGGCGCCGCCCCCGCTCGCCGCCACTGTCGCCGCGCCGCTCAGCGCGACTGCGGTGCCGAGCATCGTGGCAATGACTCGCCCGTGCGTCTTCCCCACGTGTCCCCCCGCAAAAGCATCAAACTGGCCTAGATCAGGATGAGTCGAGCACGGGGACAATGTGCCGGGTTGACTGTTGAGTGATGCCGGTCACGAACCCTTGAGGGTGAAGTGTTCTGATTGCGCGACGGGCTGCCGAAATGGTATGCGTGAACCCTGTGCTGGCAGCCGGCCTGGTGGGCGGCGAACTCGACTCGCAGTCCGCGCCCATGACGCCGCCCAGGCGCAGCGCCAAGCCGGCCTGGTTCTACATCGCCGGCTCCGTCGCCGCCATCGCCGGCGCCGTGTTCGGCCCGCCCTGGTTGCAGGACCCGGTGATGCTGCTCGCCATCGTCGCCGGCCTGGGCGCGACGGTCTACGCCGTCCGGCGGGTCGCCCTGCCCGCGCACCGCAGGCCCTGGTGCCTGCTGCTCGTCTCGGCGGCGCTCTTCCTCGTCGGCATCGTGATCCGGGCGGTCGTGCCCGGCGCGGGCGCGTCCCCGCCGACCTCGATGGCGCTCATCCCCGACGCCTTCGTGGTGCCCGGCTACATCCTGATGGGCTACGGCTTCGCGAACATGCTGCGCCGCCGGCGCGCCTCCGAGGACGACCCGGCCCGCATCGACGCGATGCTCGTCGGCCTGGCCGCGGCGTTCATGTGCTGGACCTACCTCATCGTGCCGTCGATGGCGCAGACCGACCTGACGCCGCTGCGCATCGCCAACTCGTTCTTCCCCGTCGCCGACGTGGTGCTGCTCGTGCTCGTCGCGCAGCTCGCGCTCTCCGGCGGCGCCCGGCAGCCGTCACTGTGGCTGCTCATGACGGCCGCGAGCGCGATGTTCGCCGGCGACTTCATCTTCATGCTGCGCGACGGCGGCCTCGCCGACGTGCCGGCGCACGCCATCGACGTGCTGTTCATGACCACCTTCCTGTTCGTCGGTGCCGCCGGACTGCACCCGTCGATGCGCACCCTGACCGAGCCGCAGCAGATCGTCGTCAAGGACCTCAGCAAGGTCCGGACGACGCTCATCGCGCTGCTGGTGGTCGTCCCGACGATCATCACCTCGCTCCAGCCGGCCGGCCCGCTGCTCAACAGCATCGTCAGCGCCGGCCTCTGCGCCCTGCTGATCCTGGCCGTCTTCGCCCGGGTGGTGCGCTCCAACAACTCGCGGGCGCGCGCCGAGCGGGCCACCCGCCGCCGGGCCACCCACGACGCGCTCACCGACCTGCCGAACCGGGAACTGCTCGCCGAGACGATCGCGCACTGGGGCGACCGAACCGCCGACGAAGACCAGGAGATCAGCCTGCTCTTCATCGACCTGGACCGGTTCAAGATGGTGAACGACCACTGGGGCCACCAGGTCGGCGACGAGCTGCTGTGCGAGGTCGCCGGCCGGCTCAGCGCGCAGATCCGCGGCGAGGACCTGGTCTGCCGGATCGGCGGCGACGAGTTCGTCATCGCGCTGGCCAGCCCGTCGCACTCGGCCCTCGCGGAATCGCTCGCCGACCGGGTGCTCGCCGAATTCGCCCGCCCGTTCGAGCTCTCCGTCGGCAACGTCGTGATCTCCGCGTCCATCGGCGTCGCGAAGGCGCACGGTGGCGCCCGGGCCCTCGAACTGATCCGGGACGCCGACACCGCGATGTACAAGGCCAAGGACAACGGCCGCAACGCGTACGCCCTGTTCGACACGTCGCTGCGCGACGAGGTCCGTGACCGCATGAACCTGGAGCAGGCGCTGCGCCGGGCACTGCCGCGCGGCGAGCTCTCGGTGCACTACCAGCCGATCGTGGAGCTCACCACCGGCCAGATCGACGGCTTCGAGGCGCTGATGCGCTGGACGCACCCCACGCTCGGCGCCGTCTCGCCGGTCGACTTCATCCCGGTCGCCGAGGACACCGGCCTGATCGTGGAGAGCGGCGCCTGGCTGTTGCGCGAGGCCGCGACCCAGCTCGCACACTGGACCGCCCAGCGCGGCCCCGGCGCCCGGCGGCTGCACGTCTCCGTCAACGTCTCGGTCCGGCAGCTGCGCGACCGCGCGATCGTCGACATCGTCAGCGACGCGCTCGCCGACACCGGCCTCGGCCCGGACCAGCTCTGGCTGGAGATCACCGAGTCCGGCGTCATGGAGGACATCGAGACCGCGCTTGTCACCCTCCACGAGCTGCGCGCCCTCGGCGTCACCCTCTGTATCGACGACTTCGGTACGGGCTACTCCTCCCTGAGCTACCTGAACCGCCTACCCGTCGGCATCGTCAAGATCGACCGGTCGTTCGTCGGCCGGGTCGGCGAGCACAGCGCCAACGAGCCCATCGTGCGCGCCGTGCTCGCCATGACCCGGGCGATGAACCTGCGCGTCGTCGCCGAGGGCGTCGAGACCGAACTACAGCGCGACTGGCTGCGCGAGCAGGGCTGCGACCTGGCACAGGGCTGGCTGTACGGCAAGGCCGAACTACCGGAGAACCTCGAACCCTGGATCCGCCCACCGGTCTCGGCCTGACGCGTCCGCTCAGGGCTCCACGATCAGCACCACCTTTCCGCGGCCGTGTCCGGCCTCGACGACCGCGTGCGCCTCGGCGGCCTCGGCCAGCGGATACGCCCGTACCGGCATGGTGAGCACGCCGCGGGCCGCGAGCGCGACGACCTCCCCGAGCCGGGCCGGTGAGCGGCCCGCACGCACCACCATGGTGCCGAACTCGGCGGCCGCCTTGTCGTCGACGATCGTGCCGATCCGGTCGCGGGGGACGCCGAGCTCCACCGACGCGGCGATGGCGCCGCGCCCGGCGGCGTCCAGCGCGACCGTCACCGGTCCCTGCGCGACCGCCCGGACCGCCTCGACCACCCCGTCCCCGTACGCCACCGGGAGCGCACCCAGCCGGCGCAGGTAGTCGTGGTTGGCCGGGCTTGCCGTGCCGATCACCGTGGCGCCGGCCAGCCGGGCGAGCTGCACCGCGATCGTGCCGACCGAGCCCGCCGCCGCGTGGACCAGCAGCGTGTCGCCGGCACCGACCCCGAGCTCGCGCAGCGCGCCGGAGGCGGTCTGCGCGGCCGCCACCAGCGCCGCCGCGGTCGGGAAGTCCAGCTCCGGTGGCTTGGCCACGACGTCCGAGGCGGGCACGACCACGTGGGTCGCCTGGCCGGCCATCATCGTCGAGCCGAGCACCGGGTCGCCGACCGCCAGGCCCGTGACCCCTTCGCCGAGCAGTTCGACCACCCCCGAGTACTCCTGGCCGACCTGGTGCGGGAAGTTCTCCGGTCCTCGTTTGATCCACCCTTGGCGTACGGCGATGTCGAAGGGCTGCACGCCGGCCGCCCGTACCCGGATCCGGACCTGGCCCGGGCCGGGCTCCGGATCGGGGAGGTCGGCGATGCGTAACACCTCTGGCGGGCCGTACCTGTCGAATACCGCTGCTCTCATGCGGTGACTCTGCAAGCTGAAGCCGGGTTGAGGTCAAGCGCGGCGCCAGGTCACGATCTGACCCTCCGCCGCTCCCACCGGACCGGGCATCGCTACCGTTGGCGGGTGTCTGAGATCCCGTGGTGGGGGCTTCCCCTCGTCGCAGCCGTGTCTGCCCTGTTCGGGGCGGGTGTGACCCTGCTCGTGTCGGCCCGCGACAGCTACGCGCGCAGCCGCGCCAAACGGACCAAACGCTGGTACGCCGAGCGCAAGGAGGCGTACATCGCGCTGATGACGGAGTTCGAGCGGGCCACCTACCGGCTGCGCGCCGCGTACGACGACGACCGGCCCCCGCCCGGCCCGTTCGCGTACCTCGACGCCGTCGGGCCGGCCCTCATGCAGGTGCGCCTGCTCGCCTCGGGCCAGGTTCGCAGCGCCGCGCTCGCGGTGCACCTGCTGATCGAGGGGCTGTACGCCTCGCGGCCCACGCCGCCGCCGGGCGTCGACCCGGGCAAGTCGGTGCGCGAGATGCTGGGCCACGTGCCGCTGGTGATGCAGGAGTTCGAGGCCGCGATCCGCGAGGAGCTGGAGATCAGGGCGACCCCGCCCGCGCCGCTGGTGGTGCACCCGAGGCGGGGCCTTGGTTCGTACATCCGGCGGACTCCCGCCGAGGCCGAGGAGTCCCGCGTCTCTGGATGATCTCGGCGCCTTAGTGGACACTGAACGGCGTCGGCGGACACCTCGGGAGGCGCCCATGTCGGATATCTCGGTCACTGATGCGATCATCCGCAGCGGCGTCGTCGCCGTGCTGCGGGCACCGACCGCCGACGCCTTCGCGGCGATCGGCGACGTGCTCGTCGAGGCGGGCGTCACCGCGCTGGAGGTGACCCTCACGTCGCGCGGCTCGTTCGAGGCCATCGCGGGCCTGCGCCGCCAGCTGCCGGCCGGCGTGGCGGTCGGCGCGGGCACGGTGCTCACCCTCGACGACGCCAAGGCCAGCGTGGACGCGGGCGCGGCCTTCCTGGTCTCGCCCGTGCACGTCCCGGCGCTCGACGGCTTCGAGGTGCCGGTCTATCCGGGCGCGTTCACCCCCACCGAGGTCTTCAACGCCAGCCGCGCCGGTGCGCCGCTGGTCAAGCTCTTCCCGGCGGCGAGCCTCGGCCCCCGCTTCCTGAAGGACCTGCACGGCCCGCTGCCCGGCGTGCGCATCATGCCGACCGGCGGCATCGAGATCGCCGACATCGCGAACTGGCTCACCGCCGGCGCCGCGGCGGTCGGCCTGGGCGGCCCGCTGATCGGCGACGCCGCCGAGGGCGGCAGCCTGAAGCGGCTCGCGGCCCGCGCGCGCCACGCGGCCGACGCGGTCGCGTTCGCCCGCTCATGAGCGGCGGCCTGGTCACCCTCGGCGAGACGATGGGCCTGGTCGCGGCGGACGGCATCGGCTCGCTCGAGTTCGCCCGCGGCTTCGCCTTCGGTATCGGCGGCGCGGAGAGCAACGTCGCGATCGGCGTGGCCCGCCTCGGCGGAAGCGCCACCTGGATCGGCCGGGTCGGCCGGGACGCGACGGGCGACCTGATCGAGCGCCGGCTGCGGGGCGAGGGCGTGCGCGCGACGGTGATCCGCGACTCCTCGTTCACCGGCCTGATGGTCAAGCACCGCCGGACCGCCGGCCTGCTGCACGTCGACTACCACCGGGCCGGCAGCGCCGGCTCGCGCCTGGTACCGGCGGACGTGCCGGCCGCCGCCGTGCGGTCGGCCGGCATCCTGCACGTCACGGGCATCACCCCGGCGCTGAGCGGCACGGCCCGCGAGACGGTCTTCCACGCGGTCGAGGCCGCACACGCGGCCGGCGTGACGGTGTCGGTCGACGTCAACTACCGGAGCAAGCTGTGGTCCAGCTACGACGCCGCGCCGGTGCTGCGGGACCTCGTCACCCGGGCGCAGGTGGTCTTCGCCGGGCCCGACGAGGCCGAGCTGGTGCTCGGCCCCGGCGGGAACCCGGCCGAGCGCCTGGCCGGGCTGGGGCCTTCCGAGGTTGTGATCAAGGACGGGGCGCGGGGCTGCACGGCGCTGATCGAGGGGGAGCGCCACGCGGTGAAGGCCCTTGAGGTGACGGTGGTCGACCCGGTCGGCGCGGGTGACGCGTTCGTCGCGGGCTATCTCGCGGACCGGCTGGCCGGGGCCGGCCCGGCCGCGCGGCTGGGCACGGCCATCGCCGCCGGTGCGTTCGCGGTGACGTTCCCGGGCGACTGCGAGGGCCTGCCCACCCGCCCGGACCTGGAGTCGCTGCTCTCGGCGACCGACAACGTGTCCCGCTAGGTCCTGTTTCGGACCGGGGCCGGGCTGCGGCGGGCACACGGTCCGAAACAGGACCTAGATCGAGGGGTGGCCAAAGAGGCCCGGCAGGCCGCCGCTGTGCAGGAACACGACCTTGCCGTCCGGCGGGTTCGCGCGCAGCCCCGCCATGGCCCGGCCCGTGTAGGTCGGGTCGAGGAACAGGCCCTCGGTGCGCGCGGCGAGTTCGAGCGCGCCGCGTACCGGATCGGTCAGCGTCGCGTAGCCGGCGCCGACGTGCGTGCCGTCGATCTGCAGCTCCTCGGCCCGGATCGACACTCCCATGCCGTCGAGCAGCCCCGCGACCGCCGCCCGGGCGTCGGGCAGCGCGCCGGTGTCCACACCGAACACCCGGTCCGGCCCGAGCACCGCGACCAGCCCGGCCATCGTGCCACCCGAGCCGACCGCGACCACCACCGTGCTGAGGTCGGGCAGCTGCACCATCAGTTCGCGGGCGCAGTCGACGTAGCCCAGCGCCGAGAACGCCGACGTGCCGCCGAACGGGATCACGAAGCCCTCCTGCGCGGCGACCGCCTCCGCGATCGGCGCGTCGCCCGCCCACACGATCCTGGCGCCGGCCAGGTGATCCAGGATCAGGTTGCCGCGCGCCGCCGCCGGCGGATGCCCGCCCAGCACCAGTACGCACCCCAGGCCGAGCCGGGCCGCGGCGGCGGCCGTGAGCCGGGCGTGGTTCGACTGCGCCGCACCAGTGGTGACAAGCGTCGTCGCGCCGGCCTTGAGCGCCTGCGCGCAGGTGTACTGAAGCTTGCGTACCTTGTTGCCGCCGCCGCCGCCGCCGAGGCCGGTCAGGTCGTCCCTCTTGATCCAGAGCTCATCCAGCGCCAGTGCCGTGGCGAGCCGCGGCGCCGGCTCGAGCGGCGTCGGCCACGTGCCCAGTGAGATCGGCGTCACATCCACGCCGCCGAGTTTAGGACCGTCCCGGCGCTCTGGACCTAAGATCCCGCTCGTGAAATTGCGCGGTGTGCTGCTAGACCTCGATGGCACGCTGGTCGATCACGAGAGCGCGGCCGCGGCCGGCCTGCGGGCCTGGCTGCCGTCCCTCGGCCTGGCACCGACGGACGAGGCCGTCGCGCGGTGGAGCACCCTGCAGGAGGCGCATCTCGCCGCATGGCGCGCGGGCCGGATCAGCTTCGCCGAGCAGCGTCGCCGCAGGCTCCGCGACTTTCTGGGTACCGGGGGCAGCGACGCGGAACTGGACGAGGTCTTCGCCGGCTACCTGACCCACTACGAGCGCGAATGGCGGGCCTACGACGACGTGGCCGGCGCCCTGGCGACGATCGCGGCCGCCGGGCTCGGCACCGCCGTGCTGACCAACGGCACCCGCGACCAGCAGCGCTGCAAGCTCGCCGCGACCGGCTTGGGCGGACGGGTCGGTCCGATCTACACGATCGACGACCTCGGCGTGGCCAAGCCGCATCCGGACGCGTTCCGCCGGGCCTGCGCGCGCTGGGGTCTTGCGCCGGGCGCGGTGCTCAGCGTCGGCGACGACCACGCCCTCGACGTGCTCGGCGCCCGCGCGGCCGGCCTGCGCGCGGCTCACCTGGACCGCCTCGGCCGCGGCCCGGCCGGCGAGGCCCACCGCATCGCGTCCCTCGCCGAGCTGGGCGGGCTGCTCAGCTCAGGTGGAGGACGGGACCGCGCGGTGTGAACGGCAGGCGGGCGCCGCGCGGCATCAGGAAGGCGTGCGCCCGGCGGATCCGCAGCGCGTCGCAATCCCCGTCGGTGATCACCAGGATCGGCCCGGCCGGCGGGAAGTCGTCCGCGTCCTCGGCGGCGAGCTGGGTGCCGACCAGCGTGACGCAGTCCAGCCCCAGCGACGCGGCGAAGTCGCGCACCAGCGAGCTCTTGCCGATCCCCGGCGCTCCCCACACGAAGACCGGCCGCGCGACCGCTACGTGAAGCAGCAGGCCGGGCAGGTGGGCGGGGGTCACCGTGACGGCGGAATGCACGCCGGCGATTGTCCGCCGCTCAGGCGGCCGATCGCACCCGATTAACGATCAGTGCAGGGCTTGTACCGCGGAATCGCGGCGTGCGAATTCGCTGGTCGGCCGCTGCGGCGGCGGTCACACTCGCGGGTATGCACGATCCGGTCGACGGCCCGCCGTTCCGCTGGGAGCTGGTCGGCCCGGACGAGCTCGGCACGATGCTCGACGGCACCGGCGAGCCCAGCCTGTGGTTCATGCCGGACCTGGTGCGGTGCGCCGGCAGGGTCCTGGCGCGCAGCGGCGACGGCGACCTGTTCTTCGTCGGCCGGTCCCTGGACTCGATGTTCGATCTCCTCAGCGGCGCGCTGGCGGACCTGCCCGCGCCGAACCGGGTCGCCCGTGCGCCGTTCTCGTTCCAGCGCCGGGTCGTGCCGGTGCGCCGCTCGAAGTGGCGGCGGGCACCGCTGTCGGCCGAGGAGCGGGCGGCCGCACGCCGCCTGCTGGGCGGCCTCGGCATCACGCCGCACGCCCTCGCCCGGCGCGCCCGCCCGGCCGTCTTCGTCGACGTGGTGGACGCGGGCGGGACCTTCACCGAGCTGTTCACGCTGCTGGACGAGTGGATCGTCGAGTCCCGTGAGCCGTGGGAGGTGATCAGGAAGAAGCTGCGCTTCGTGGGCGTCACGGTGCGCCGGCCCTCGAGCCCCAAGACGTGGCGGTGGCAGCAGCACGAGCCTTGGACCCGGCGGCTGCCCGCGCGCGCGGTCCTGAACGTGTCCCTCGATCCCTGGGTGTGGTCCTACTTCGGCAACCACCAGACGAAGCTCACCAGATCGTTCCGGCCGGGCGACTGGCTCGCCGCCGCGGAGGGCCCGCGCCGCGACGAGCAGACCCGGCAGGCGCTGGCCGAGGCGGTCGCCGTGGTCGCCTACGGGCGTAGCGGCGACGGCCGCCGCGCCCTCGCCCGGGCCGTCCACGGTGAGCCCGCCCTGGCGCAGCCGTGGCTGCGATCCCTGGTCAGTCAGCTCAACAAGCTTTAGGTGTGTATCGGGCCGGAGGTGCCGGACAGGCGGCGGCCGGTGCCGCTCCAGCGGGCCGCGACGATCTCCGCGGCGATGCTGACCGCGGTCTCCTCGGGTGTGCGCGCGCCGAGGTCGAGGCCGATCGGCGAGGACAGGCGGGCGATCTGGCCGGCGGTCAGGCCGGTCTCCCGCAGCCGCTTGAGCCGGTCGTCGTGGGTGCGCCGGGAACCCATCGCGCCCACGTACGCCAGCGGCAGCGGCAGGGCGACCTCCAGCACCGGTACGTCGAACTTCGGATCGTGGGTCAGCACGCACACCACCGTCCGGCCGTCGAGGCGCCCGGCGCCGGACTCGGCGGCGAGGTAGCGGTGCGGCCAGTCCACGACGACCTCGTCCGCCTCCGGGAATCGGCGGGCGGTGGCGAAGACCGGCCGGGCGTCGCAGACGGTCACGCGGTAGCCGAGGAACGAGCCGACCCGGGCGACCGCGGCGGCGTGGTCGGTGGCGCCGAAGACGAGCATCCGTGCCGCCGGCGCGAACGACGTGACGAGCACGCTCAGCCCGGCACCGCGCCGCTGGCCGTCCGGGCCGTAGTGCAGCAGCCCGGTGCGGCCGGCGGCGAGCAGCCCCCGGCCGTCGTCGGTCGCGGCGTCGTCGATCCGGTCGCCGCCGAGCGAACCGTGCCGGCTGTCGGGCGTGACGACCAGGTGCCGGCCGACCCGCTCCGGCGGGCCGTCCACACAGGTCAGCACGGCCACCGGGCGGCCGGCGGTGACCTCGGCGGCGAGCAGCGGCAGCTCGGCGAAGCCCGCCCGCTCGACGAACAGCTCGATCGTGCCGCCGCAGGGCAGGCCGACCTCGAACGCGTCGTCGTCGGTGATGCCGAACCGGGTCGTCTGCGGTACCCCCGAGGCGGCGACCTCGCGGCACAGCTCGTAGACCGCGCCCTCGACGCAGCCGCCGGAGACGCTGCCGGTCGCCGTGCCGTCGGCGCCGACGAGCATGGCCGCGCCCGGCTGGCGGGGCGCGCTGGACCAGGTCGCCGTCACCGTGGCGAGGCCGGCGGCCTCGCCCGCGCGCCAGGCGCGCAGCAGCTCGTCGAGGACGTCACGCATGGCTCGCCGCCGACGGCACGTCGAGGTCGGCGTCGTCGGCGAGGTGGCCGACGGGCACGACCCGCACCCGCGCCGCGTGCCGGCGCAGGTAGTCGCGGGCGCCGTGGTCGCCGGTCGCGCTGGCGGCGACGCCGGCCCAGTGGTCGCGCCCGAGCACCACCGGATGCGAGCGGCGCCCGTCGTACCCACCCATGATCAGCGAGTCCGGCCCGGCGCCGGCGGTCACCGCGCGTACCGCATCGGGGGCGACGCCGGGCATGTCGACAAGCAGGACCACCGCCGCGCGGGCCGCCGTGGCGGCCAGCGCCGCCAGGCCCGCGCGCAGCGACGAGGCCATCCCGGTCGCCCAGTCCGGATTCGCGACGTAGGTCAATTCTGGCGCGGCCGCGCGGACCCGCGCCGCCTGCGCGCCGACGACGACGAAGGCCGGCGTGACCCCGGCATCGCTCAGAACCGCGGCCGTGTGGCGCACGAGCAGCACGCCGCGGTGCGCCACCAGCGCTTTCGGCATGCCGTACCGCCGACCGGCGCCGGCCGCCAGCACCAGACCGGCGATCTCCATGCCGGGAGCGTACGTCCGATCCGGAACGTCGGGCACCTCCTACCCAGGGAGGAGGCGGGCTCCGACCGCGGGCCGCCGGACCGGCCCCGGGACGGGCGAAACGCGCTCCCGGCGCCGCGAGCATCGAGGCATGACAAACGTCCTGCGCTGGCACCGCCCGCTGATGGTCTTCACCGCCGCGATGGCCGTCCTCGCCGTGATCGCCGGGATCGGCGTCTTCACCGACCCCCGGGTGCTCACCGGCGCCCCGATCTGGCTCAAGCCGTTCAAGTTCGCGGTGTCCTTCGTCGCGTACGGCGCCACCCTCGCCTGGATGCTCTCGCTGCTGCCGCGCCGCAGCCGGGTCGCCGAGATCGCGGCCACCGTGATCCTGGCGACGTCGGTCGCCGAGATCGTCGTGATCGTCACCCAGGTGCTGCGCGGCACGACCAGCCACTACAACAACAGCACGCCGCTGAACTCGGCCCTGTTCCAGGTCATGGGCACCTCGATCCTGATCCTCTTCATGGCGCACTTCGTGCTCGGCTTCGTGATTCTCCGCGCGCGGCTCGCCGACCGGGTGTCGGCGCACGCCGTCCGCTGGGGACTCGGGCTCTCGCTGGTCGGCATGCTGGCTGCGGTCCCGATGGTCATGCCCGGCCAGGCACCGCCCGGCCAGGCGCCGCCCGGGTTCGACGATGTCTCCGGCGCGCACAGCGTCGGCGTGGCCGACGGCGGCCCCGGCCTGCCGCTGGTCGGCTGGAGCACCACCGGCGGGGACCTGCGGATCGGCCACTTCGTCGGGCTGCACGCGCTGCAGGTTCTGCCGCTGCTCGCCCTGCTGCTCGGCACCCGGCTCGACCAGCTCACCCGGGTCCGGCTGCTGCTGGTCGGCGGGTGCGCGTACGGGATCCTGGTCGTGCTCCTGACCTGGCAGGCGCTGCGCGGTCAGCCGCTGCTGCGGCCGGACGCGCTCACCCTCACCGCGTGGGCGGCACTGGCCGTCTCGGTCGCCGCGGCGACCGTCGCGGTGCTGGCCCGGCGCCGCCGCCCGGACGCCGGGCCCGCGGCTCCGGCGATCCGCGCCGACAAGGTCGGCTCGGCGTGACCGGGGCGCTGTTCGGGCTCGCGTTCACGCTCGCGGCGCCGTTCTGGGCGCTGATGATCCTGCTGCCGGGCTGGTCGTGGACCCGGCGGATCATCGCCTCGCCGCTGATCGTGCTCCCCGGCCTGGTGATCTACGCCCTGCTGGTGCTCCCGGCGCTCGGCGAGGTGCTCCCGGCCGTCGTGTCGCCGACCCTCGACGGCCTGCGCGACCTGCTCGGCACCGCGGACGGCGCGGCGGCGGCCTGGGCGCACATGATCGCGTTCGACCTGTTTGCCGGCCGCTGGTCATGGCTGGACAGCCGGGCCCGCGGCGTCCCGGCACTGATCATGTCGCCGGTGCTGCTGCTCACGATCCTGCTCGGCCCGCTGGGCCTGCTGTCCTACCTGCTGATCCGGACGCGCTACCCGGAGACCGGGAGCGCCTAGAGTGGGCGGCGTGGGGTGGGTAGGGCGGCTCTTCGACGCGCGTGACACGTTCGTCCGGATGCTGCTGCTCGACCTCAGCGGCATCAGCTACCTGCTCTTCGGCACCCAGGCGGGCCGCGAGCCGACCACGACGCAGTGGGTCCTCGCCGTGATCGCGTTCGTGCTCGCGCTGGTCCTGCACCGCCGGCGCGTGCTCAACCTGGTCGCGCAGACCGTGCTGCTGGTGCTCGCCTTCCGGCTCATCGACGACACGATGATCAACCAGGTGGGCACCAGCTGGGCGCTCCTCGAACTCGCCATGTGGGCGCCCCGCCCCCGGATCCTGTGGTCGGGCGCCGGCCTGGTCACGGCGGTCTACCTGGCCTTCACCCTCGGCCGGGGGCCGTCGCCGATCTCCGCGCCGATTCTCGGCATCTGCGTCGTCGTCGGCGTGCCGGTGCTGCTGGGGCTGGTCGTCCGGACGACCCGCGAGCTGGGCATCCAGGCTCAGGAGCGTGCGCTGGAGGAGCAGCGCCGGCGCGAGTCGGAGAGCCGGGCGGCACGCGCCGACGAACGCGCCGCGATCGCCCGTGAACTGCACGACGTCGTCGCGCACCACGTGGCCTCGATGGTGCTGCGGGTCGGCGTCGCCCGGCACGTGCTGCCGGACGCCGACCCCCGCGTCGCCGAGGTCTTCGACGACGTGCACGGCACCGGCACCGCGGCCCTGGCGGACCTGCGCCGGCTGGTCGCGGTGCTGCGTGATCCTTCGGTACGCACGGACGCGGCGCTCACCGCGATCGAGCCCGGCGCACTGCCGGAGGCGCTGGCGGCGGCGGTGGAGACGGCACGCCGGGCCGGGCTGACGGTGGACGTCGCGCTCGCACCGGAGGTCGGCACCCTCGACTCCGTACGCGGGCTCGCGGTGCTCCGGCTGACCCAGGAGGCGCTGACAAACGTGGCGAAACACGCGGGGACGGCGGCCCGGGCCCGGCTGCGCGCGACGGTCGTCGACGGCGACCTGATCTGGTCGGTGTCGGACGACGGCGGCGGGGTGTCGCCCGGCCTGCCGTCCGGCGGCGGCCATGGCCTGACCGGAATGCGGGAGCGGGTCGAGGTGCTCGGCGGCCGGCTCACGGCCGGGCCCGTCGCCGGCGGCTGGCGCGTCGAGACCGTCCTGCCGGCGGTCCAGCCGCCGGCGGACACCCCGCCGCTGCCCGCACCGGGGCCGGCGTGATCCGGATCCTGCTCGCCGACGACCAGCCGCTGATCCGCGCCGGGCTGCGGATGCTCTGCGACGCCGAGACCGACCTGACCGTCGTCGGCGAGGCCGGCAACGGCCGCGACGCCGTCGCCCTCGCCGCCCGCCTCGCACCCGACGTCATCGTCATGGACCTGCGGATGCCCGGCGTCGACGGCATCACCGCGACCGGCCGCATCCTCGCCGACCGGCCCGGCGCCCGGGTCCTCGTGCTGACCACGTTCGGCGACGACGACCACCTGTACCCGGCGCTGACCGCGGGCGCGTGCGGCTTCCTGCTCAAGGACGCGCCGCCCACCGAGCTGCTCGACGGGATCCGCCGGGCGGCGTCCGGTGACAGCCCGTTCAGCCAGGAGGTGTTGCAGCGGCTGGTGCGGCGGGCGGTGGCGGCGCGGGTCGAGCCGCCGAGGCCGGTGTCCGGGCTCACCGCCCGGGAGCGCGACGTCCTGGAACTGGTGGCCGAGGGCCTGTCGAACACCGAGATCGCCGATCGCCTCCACATCGGAGTGACCACGGTCAAGACCCACATCACCAGCCTGATGACGAAGACCGCCAGCCCGAACCGGGTCCGGCTGGCGCTGCTCGCCCGCCGCGCCTGACGGCGCTCAGAGCCCCTGCGCCACCAGCCAGTCCTCGACGCCGGCGACGACCTTCTCCGGCGTACGGCGGGCCCACAGGAAGTGATCCGGCACGGCCTCGATCGTCGCCCGGCCCACGTGCGCCGGCAGCCGGCCCGCGAGATGATCGACGGCCGCCCGGGGAATCATCCGGTCGCCGTCGATCTCCACGAGCAGGGCCGGTACGGCGAGGCTGCTCAGCGCGGCCTCGTAGTCCGTGCGGTCGCCGCGCAGCCGGTAACGCCCGGTCCGGGCCTCGTAGCCCCAGTCGCTCATCAGCGTGCGCGGCTGGCGGCCGCCGAAGCCCAGGCGGTGCCCCGGCCAGTAGCCCAGCGAGCAGGTGACGGCGCCGATGAAGCGGACCCCGGCGGCGCGGCGGGCCCGGGCCAGCGTGCCGCGGTGCGCGGCGGGTGAGCTCGTACCGGTGGCGAGCGCGACGACCGCGTCCGCGCGTACCGTGCCGGCGGCGCCCGACAGCAGCGCGAGCTGACCGCCCAGGCTGTGGCCGACCAGCACGACCCGGTCCGCGGCGGCGACCGTGGGATCCGTGAAGATCGCGGGCAGGTCCTCGCGGAGCAGATGCGCGTAGCCGAACGAGTCGCGGCGCAGGTCGGAGACGGGGCTGCGGGGCATGCCGCGCAGCTCGACCCCGACGACGTGGCGGCCCCGGGCGACCCAGTGCTCGAACAGCGGCCGGTAGTAGGCCACCGGGACGCCCAGCGCGGGCAGGAACACCACCGAGGCGGAACTCCCGGCGGCGCCGTACTCCTCGACCGTCAGGGTCAGGCCGTCGGAGGAGGCTACCGGGTGCACTCGAGGTTCCATCGGCACATCATTGCAAGAGACGCGCAAGACAAAAGACCGGGAACCCGTGGCGGCGGATTCCCGGCCTTGCTCGTTACAGGCTATCGCGTTCCGGCGCTCCCTGTCGGCCGTTCCGGCGGGTTTGCGATAGTCGCAGGGGGTCCTTTCGTGCGTCGAGGGAGAACGCCATGCTGTGGTTCGTGACCGGCGCCGGGCGTGGGCTCGGGCGCGCGTTCACCGAGGCCGCGCTGCGCCGCGGCGACCGGGTCGTGGCAACGGTACGGCGCGACGGCGCCCTCGCCGGCCTCGCCGCCGCGCACCCAGGCCGGCTCTTCGTGCGCCGACTGGACGTCGCCGACCGCGCGGCGGTCGTCGCCGTGGTCGACGAGACTGCCGCGGCGGTCGGCGTGCCCGACGTGGTCGTCAACAACGCCGGGTACGGCCTGGTCGGCGCGGTCGAGGAGTTGTCCGAGGCGGAGCTCAGGGCGCAGTTCGACGTGAACCTGTTCGGTGCGGTATGGGTGACCCAGGCGGTGCTGCCGCACCTGCGGCGCCGGGGCTCCGGGCGGATCGTGCAGGTCTCTACGGTGGGCGCGGTCGGCCATCTGCCGCTCTTCGGCGCTTACAACGCGACGAAGTGGGCGCTGGAGGCGATGAGTGCGGCGCTCGCCGAGGAGGTCGCGCCGCTCGGGATCCGGGTGCATCTGCTGCAACTGGGTGGCTTCGCGACGGACTGGGCCGGCTCGAGCATGCGCTTCGCCACACCGGATCCGGCATACACCGCCACCCGCGAGGCAATCCTCGGCCAGCCGGACTATCCGCCCGCACCCGCCCCCGCCGGCGCCCCCACGCCCGCAGCGCCCGCCGGCGCCCCCACGCCCGCAGCGCCCGCCCCGGCCCTGCCCACTTCCGCGCCCGCCGCTCCCGCGCCCGCCGCCCCCGCCCTGCCCACTTCCGCGCCCGCCGCTCCCGCGCCCGCCGCTCCCGCGCCCGCCGCTCCCGCGCCCGCCGCTCCCGCGCCCGCCGCTCCCGCGCCCGCCGCTCCCGCGCCCGCCGCTCCCGCCCCCGCCGCTCCCGCCCCCGCCGCTCCCGCCCCCGCCGCTCCCGCCCCCGCAGCGCCCGCCCCCGCCCTGCCCACTTCCGCGCCCGCCGCCGCGCCCGCCCCCGCTGTGCCCACTTCCGTGCCCGCTGCGCCTGCCGCCGACGCAGCCCTGGCTGCGTCGGCTGCGGAGGGTTTGGCCGACGAGGCGTGGGCGGTGGGTGGCGCGGATGCGCCGGTCGCAGGTGGGGAGGCCGGCGGGGGAGCGGCCGGAGACGAGGAGTGGGTCGACGCGCCGCCGGAGGTCGCGGCCGAGGCGCTGCTGGCTTTGCTCGACGAGCCGGATCCACCGCTTCGCAAGATCATTGGGGTTGGCGCACACGACATGGTGCGGATGGCGCTGGAGGCACGCCGCGACGACTACCTCCGCGACCCGGCCTTCGTCTGGCCCGGCGACCCGGCCGGGAGCTAGGCCGGCCGGTAGTCAGGCCGGTAGTCAGGCCGGCCGGGAGCGTTCGGTGGCGAGCCGGACCGCGAGCGCGCCCAGCACCGTGCCCATGACGAGGCGCTGCATCCGCAGCCAGCCCGGCCGCCGCGCGAGGAACACCGCGATCGTCCCGGCCGCCGACACGATCAACAGGTTGACCGTGAGGCTCACCAGGATCTGCACCCCGCCGAGAAGGAAACCCTGTGCCAGCACGTGCCCGTCGTCCGGGCGCACGAACTGCGGTATCAACGACAGATACATGATCGCCGCCTTGGGGTTGAGCAGGTTGGTGAGCAGCCCCATCGCGAACAGCCGGCGCGACGAGTCAACCGGCAGATCGCCCGGCGCGAACACCGACGTGCCACCCGGCCGCAGCGTCTTGAACGCCAGCCAGCCCAGGTAGGCGGCGCCCGCGAGCTTCAACGCCTGATAGGCCTCGGGAACGTGGACGAAGATCACCGAGAGGCCGAGGTTCGCCGCCGTCAGGTAGACCAGGAAGCCGATAGCGACACCGCCCAGGGAGACGACGCCCGCCCGCCTTCCCTGCGTGATGCTGCGCGAGACGAGGTACATCATGTTCGGGCCCGGCGTCAGCACCATGCCGAGGGCGACGGCGGTGACGCCGAGCAGTGAGGCGAGTGTGATCACACGCCAACCCTCGGCGCCCCGCCCGGTGCCCGACAGAGCCAAAACCAGGACCGTGGTCTGCCGCCGCGCGGCGAACCACGGCGTGCGCCCGCGCGACCGGTCCGCGCCGCCCGCCCAGTCAGCTCGGTGAGCAAGCTCCACCTGGCCACGGGCTGGGCCACGTTGAAAGACTCAGAGGCCGAGGCGGGCCGCTATGGCGTCGACCGCGTTCTTCGCCTCGAGCAGGCTCGATCCGGTCTCGTTCCGGTATGCGCGGACCGCCTCTATCCGCTTGTCCTCCCGGATCAGGCGGAGGACCTCCGGCAGCTCCCGTTCCTGGACGGTGATGCCGAGATGCGCGACCACCGCGTCCAGCTTGGACTCGATCGCGCTGAGCCGGCTCGCCGTCCGCAACTGCTCGCGGCGCGAGTTCGACGCCGATGCCATTCCGAGCATGACCAGGCCTACCAGCAGCAGGGCCAGCGCGGTCGTCACGAAGATCTCCATGCCGACCATCGTGGCAAGCCGCCACCAGTGGGTTCGGCCTCGTCCCGGGCCGGAGTATCCGGGCCGTCGGACTCCAGAGGAAGCCGACGACCCGGCTCAATCGGACGCGCCGCCGTCGGCGCTTGGCGGTGACGCCGGGGTGCCACGGTCGAGCTCGACGTCCGCCGCCCCGTCGCCGAACTGGCCGAACGTCAGCGGCCGTGAGCCGCCGCGTACTTCTCCGCGATCGCCTGCGACTCCGGCAGATCGGCCTCGACCACCGGCAGGGCGGGCGCGACGTCGGCGCCCAGCTCGCCCAGCAGCTGCGCGAGCAACGCCGCCGCGGCCGCGGCCTGCGGTGCGACGCCGGCGGTGACCACGGGAACGGATCGCTTGCCGGCGAGGGCGTTCGCGGGCAGCTGGTCGAGCAGCACCTTGAGCACGCCGGTGTAGCTGCCCTTGTAGGTGGGCGTCGCCACGACCAGCACGTCCGCCTCCCGGATGGCCGTCACCGCGGCGGCCGTGCCCGGGTCGCCCGGTGTCAGCAGGCCGGTGCCCAACGCGCCGACCTCGATGACCGATGCGGCCCCGCCGAGCGCGGTGCCTACGGCGACGGCGAGCGTCGAGGTCCGCGACCCCGGACGCGGATTCCCGGAGACGACAACGATCCCGCTCATGCGGTCCTCGATGATTTCTCGGCAGGGTTGCTCATGGTTCTTCTCCGAATTCAGTAGGGGGAGGCGCCGAAATGGCAGGTCTCCCGGGGTGTTCTGACAGGACTCCGGTTGGGCCGTGCCGTGCCGGGCTGAGCCGTGCCCTGCCAGGTCGGGTTGGGTAGTGCCGGGTTGTGCGGTGCCGGGCCGTGCCAGGTCGGTTTGGGTCGGGTTGGGTGGTGCCGGGCCGTGCCAGGTCGGGTTGGGTCGGGTTGGGTGGTGCCGGTTGGGTTGGGTTGTATTGGGCAGTGCCGGGCTGGGCTGGGCCGTGCCGGGTTGGGCCGGTCAATCCCGGCGCGAGTCGCTCGGCGATGACAGCGGCCGGGCTTGGGTCGGGGGCTGAGTCTGGGCTGAACTAAGGCCGGAGCCGGAGCCGGAGCCGGAGCCGGAGCCGGAGCCGGGCTGAGGCCGGGGATGGGCCGGGCTGGCGGAGCGGCGGTTATGCCGATCGGCGCAGGTGGGCGTAGGTGCCGTCGTGGTAGACGAGTGGTGTGGCGGTCGCGTCCGCGTGGTGCTCGCCCAGCTCAGGGGTGGCCAGCACGATCGTGTGGTCGCCGGCCTCGACGTGCTGGGTCACCTTGCACACGATCCTGGCGAGCACGCCGTCCAGCAGCGGCACGTCGTCGGGTCCGGGGTGCCAGGCGCCGTGCGCGGCGAAGCGGTCGATGCCGCGGGTGGCGAACGTCCGCGCGACGTGTTCCTGCTCCTGGGTCAGCACGTGCACGGCGATGGTGCTCGCGGCGTGCACGGCCGGCCACGCCGAGGCCGACTTGGCCAGGCAGAAGGAGACCAACGGCGGATCGAGCGACACCGAGGTGAAGGAGGTGGCGGTGAACCCGGCGGGCGGCGCGCCGGGAGCGGTGATCACGACGACGGCGGCGGCGTGGCGGCGCAGCAGCGCGCGGAACAGGTCGGCGTCCACGGCACGGTCCTGGTGCAGCGGGATGACGGTCATGATGATCCCTTAAGCCGAGACGGGAGAGCGGTGGCGGAACTCCGGCTGGTGTCGATCGTCAGCGTGCGCAGCCAGGGGCGCTTTCCGGTCCACCAATTGGGACAAGGTTTGTTTCGGTAGGGCCGGGGCGTCCGCGGCGGGGATGGGCATGTCGCCAACCGTGCCTCCCTCGCTGCGCGAGTGTCAATGTCGATCCCATATCCTAGTAAACCTATGGGGTTCAGTTGACATGAAGGCGTGGTTGGGCGAGAGTCTGTGCTATGTCCACGTCCGCCACCGCCGCCGCCAGCGCGCGGGTCCCGGCCGGCCTCGCGGGCCGCGGCTGCTCCGCCTCCACGCCGAGCGCGCCGCCCGCACTGAGGCCGAGCGTTCCGTGCGCGCCGAGTGCACTGCGTGCGTCAAGCGGTCCGAGCGCACTGGGTGCCCTGGGCGGTCCGGGCGCGCTCGGTGGTTCGGGCGCACTGGGTGTGCCGGGCGGTCCGAGTGCACTGGGTGCCCTGGACGGTCTGGGCGCACTGGACGTGCCGAGCGCACTGGACGTGCCGAGCGCACTGGACGTGCCGAGCGCACTGGACGTGCCGAGCGAATTGGGTGGGCCGAGCGCATTGGGTGCACTGGGTGTGCCGAGCGTGCGGGGCGTGCTGGGCGTGCCGAGTGGCTTGAGGTCGGCCGGGGCCATCGTGGACCGCAAGCTCGACGCCATCCGGGCGATCCCTTTTCCGGGTGGCGCGACGACCCTGGCGGTCGCCTGAACCATTGTTCATTTGTGCGCGTCGTCACCTTTTCCTGGTGGGGGTGCGCCGTTGTTATGTTTTTCGGGGAAAATGCTCCCGCATCATGGATTTTGTTTTGACCGGAACCGCTCGGCCGTGAAGAATGGGGGCATGCAGTTGCGCGACGTACGACTCACGTCCCGCCTCGCCATCGATCTTCTCCGATGCGCGAGCGCCCGGTGTTGTGCCTGCTGATCCATCGGTGACCCGCGTGTCCTGACCGCAGCCCCCGAAAATGACTGATCTCTCGGCGCTGGAATGCGTCTATAAGCCTATCCCACACATGGGAAAAGTATTGTTCAGCCGCCGATCGAGACCCGGTTGGCGGCCACACCCTCCGGAGGGGAAACCATGTCCGTTCTCGCCGTCGCCGAGCCCACCACCACCCGCCTCGCGTCCGTTCGTCGCGGTCCGGGCCGGTCCCGCGCCCGGCTGCGCAGCGTCGCGCCCCCCGAATCGTCGGTCACCGTCACGATCACGCTCGGCGCGCCGGGCTCCGAGGAGAGCGAGCGCGTCCTCGCGGCGCTGCGCGATCTCGTCGTAGCGGCCGGCCCGGACGCGAACGTCGATCTCGCCCCAGCCGCCGCCGTCCCCGCCGCGCTGGGCGGCACCGAGGGCCTGCACCTCGACCCGAAGCCCCGCGCGGTGACCCTCGACGGCCGCCCCCTGGAACTCAGCCGCCTCGAATACGAACTGTTGTTCTTCCTCGCGACACACCCGCGTCAGGTGTTCAGCCGCAGCCAGCTGCTCGGCCACGTCTGGGGTCACCTGCACACGACCGTCCGCACCGTCGACGTGCACGTGAGCCGGCTGCGCACCAAGCTCGGCAACCCGGACATCGTGACCACCGTCTACGGGGTGGGCTACCGCCTCGCCGACGACGCGGGCATCACCATCACCGACGCCTGAGCGCTGTCGTCCCTGCCGGTGAGGGCACCGCGATCGCCGACTTGGGCGGTGCCCTCACCGGCGGCGCGACATCGTGGTCGTCGATGCTTGAGCGCTGTCGTCCCTGGCGGTGTGGTCATCGCGGTTGGCGGCTTGAGTGGTGCCTTCATCCGCAGTGCGCCGTTGTGGTCGTTGACGGTTGAGCGGTGTCGTCCTTGGTGGAGTGGTCATCGCGGTCGTTGGCTTGAGTGGTGTCCTCATCCGCGGTGCGGCGTCGTGCTTGCCGGTGCTTGAGCGGTGTTCTCCCTGGCGGCGCGGTGTCGTGGTCGCCGGCGCCTGTGTGGTGTCCTCTCTGACGGTGCGTGCATCGCGGTCGCCGGCTTTGAGCGGTGCCTCGCCGGCGGTGCGGTGTCGTGGTCGGCGACGCTTGGGTGGTGTCGTCCCCGGCGGTGAGGGCGTCGCGGTTCGCCGGGGCTTGAGCGGTGTCCTCTCCGGCAGCGAGGGCGGCGTGATCGTCGACCAGTGTGTGGCGCCCTTTCCGTCGTGGTGTGCTCCCGGTGTGCCGGGGTGCGGTTTTTGTGCGGGGGTGGCCGGTGTGCCGTCGTCCTTGCGGTGGGTTCCCTCGGTATCCGCTCTTTCTGCGGCGCGCCACTGGCGCCGAAACCCTCGTTTGCCTATCGTATCGATAGGAGATGGGGGGCGCGGTCGTGGCGCGTGTGGTGGCAGTGGTCGGGGGAGGTTGCTCCGGGGTCCTGGTGGCCCGGCAGCTTCTGCGATGTAGCGACGACGACGTCGTGTTGGTCGAGCCGGGTGAGCCGGGCGGTGGGGTCGCCTACGGCTCCGCGCAGCCATGGCACCTGCTCAACTCGCGGGCGGGTGCGATGAGTGCCGACCCCGATGACCCGGGCCACTTCGTGCGCTGGGCGGCCACCACCCCGGAGGCCTTCCGTCCCCGGGCCGAGTACGGGCGGTACCTGCGCGCCGTTCTCGACGAGGCGGCCGCCGCGCACCCCGGCCGGCTGCACCTGCGCGGTGCGCGGGCCACCGCGATCACCCCGGACGCCGCCGTCGCGCTGGATGACGGTTCGGTGATCGCGGCCGAGCATGTCGTTCTCGCCACGGGCGGCCCGGCGGCCTCGCGTCAGGCCGTTGTTCATCCGCGCTACATCGCGGATCCGTGGCGGGCCGGTGTGCTCGAGGCGCTGCCCGCCGATCAGCCGGTGCTGCTGGTCGGCACGGGGCTGACCGCCGTGGACGTCGCGCTGACCCTGACCGCCGACGGTCGCCGGGCCGCGCCCGTGGTGGCCGTGAGCCGGCGCGGGCTGCTGCCGCTGACGCACACCGCGGACGCGGCGCCGCCGGCCGTGCCCTCGCTCGACGACTGCGCCACGCTGCGCGACGTCGTCCGGGCCGTGCGCGCCGCGGCCGGGGAGGCGGGGGACTGGCGGCCCATCGTCGACGGGCTCCGGCCGTACCTGGATGAGCTTTGGACCGCGCTCACCCCGGGTGAGCAGGATGCGTTCCTGCGGCACCTGGCCCGGCCCTGGGAGTGCCACCGGCACCGGATGGCGCCGGAGGTCGGCGCCCGGGTCGCGCAGCTACGGGCGGCCGGTCTGCTGGAGATCCGCGGGGGCGGGGTTGCCGCGTGGCCGGGGCTCGCGGACTTCGCGGCCGTGGTCAACTGCGCCGGGCCCGGGCGGCTGCCGGGTGCGGCCGGGCCGCTGGTCGGCGGGCTGCTCGCCGCCGGCCTGGCCCGGGTGGGCCCGCACGGTCTCGGCCTCGACATCGACGCCGACGGCCGCCTGATCGGCGCCGGCGGACGAGCGCACGATCGGCTCTGGGTCATCGGCCCGCTGCGCCGCGGCGCACAGTGGGAGACCACCGCCGTGCCCGAGATCCGTGCCCAGGCGCGGCGGCTTGTCACCGATCTGCACGCGGGCGCTCGGGTCGCGGCCGCCGCGTAGGTCCTTCATGTCGTGCGACTCCTGACGCGACCGTAATTACTCCCGGCATTCGCTGAATGCCGGAGCGAGCGATGCCCGTCCCGTGTGAGTGATGCCCCGTCCCGTGGGCGATGCCCCGCCCCGTGGGCGGCGCCTGTCCCGCCTGCGGGTGCTCGGTCGCGCCTGGGATCGGGGGCTGCCGTTCTGGGCCGGGGTGGGCCTGTCCGTAGGGTTCCGCGCCTGGGGTCGCGTTGTTGTCCGGGTATGGGCCCCGGCTGCGCCTGGGATCGGGGCTGCCGTTCGTTTCCCAGGCGAGGACTGCCCGGTGGGCGCCGTCGTGCCGGCCGATGGAAGTCCGGCCGGAGGCGCTGTCCCATATAGACCGTTTCCTAAGTGTCGTGACCGCCCTTGCCGTGACCTGTGCCCGGTCCGGGCGGGTCGACTCTGCGAGGCGCGGACCGCCGATGCCGTGAGGGTCGCCGGCCCGGGTGGCGAGCGCGCGGCCGCCTCCGCGGACGGCCGGATCGGTGCGGTTTCGCGGGGCTGGCGGCATCCCGAACTAGTGATAGCCCGATGATATGACGACAAAGTTTCCGCAGCTCAGAGGCGGTTTGACGGTCGTCTAGGTGACTCTGTGCCGAGCGCCGCGAGCCTTGAGTCCAGATCGAATGTTCTCGATACTACCGATGGCACCGGTACTCCGGGCACCCGGCGTACACCTCATCCCCCCTGGGAGGAACAAGTGCGTAACCCCGGCTCAAAGCTCGGCCGACCGATCGTCGGCCTGGCCGCCGTATTGCTTGCTGGCAGTGCGTTCGCGTCACCCGCTTCCGCCGCCCCGAGCGTCGCATCGGACCCCTCATTCGCCCCCTCCGCCCTCGCCGGCAAGCTGGACACCCAGTTCGGCGCGGCGGCCGCAGGCTCCTTCATCGACTCGGCCGGCAAGGTCGTCGTCAACGTGACCGACGCCGCGACCGCCGAGTCGGTGGCCGTGGCCGGCGCGACCCCCCGCTACGTCGCGAACAGCGGCGCCGTGCTCGCCGCCGCGGACGCCACCCTGAAGACGCAGCTCAAGACCCCCGGCACGTCCTTCGGCCTGGACCCGGTCAGCAACAAGATCGTGGTCACCGCGGACAGCACCGTCACCGGCGCGAAGCTCGACGCCGTCAAGGCGATCGTCGCCAAGCTCGGTGACCGGGCCTCCTTCGAGTCGGTATCGGGCGAGCTGCGCACCACCATCTCCGGTGGCGACGCGATCTACGGCGGTGGCGGCCGCTGCTCGCTCGGCTTCAACGTCCGCAGTGGCTCGACCAACTACTTCCTGACCGCCGGTCACTGCACCAACAGCGCCACGACCTGGACGAACGGTTCCGCCACGCTCGGCACCCGGGCCGGCACCAGCTTCCCGGGCAACGACTACGGCATCGTGCGCTACACCAACACCACCATCACCAAGACCGGTGGCGTCGGCTCGCAGGACATCACGTCGGCCGGCACCCCGGCCGTCGGCGCGACGGTCTACCGCCGCGGCAGCACGACCGGCACCCACTCGGGCCGGGTCACCGCGCTGAACAGCACGGTCAACTACAGCCAGGGCTCCGTCTCCGGCCTGATCCGCACCACGGTCTGCGCGGAGCCGGGCGACAGCGGCGGCTCGCTCTACTCCGGCACCACCGCGCTGGGCATGACCTCCGGCGGCAGCGGCAACTGCAGCTCCGGCGGCACCACGTACTTCCAGCCGGTGGTCGAGGCGCTCAACGTCTACGGCGTCTCGGTATTCTGATCCACCTTCCACCACGGAAAGGCCCCACCCGCCCGGTGGGGCCTTTCCGCTTTGCGTGATTGGACAGCATGGCAACGACAGTCAAGAATCCTTAGATGCCTGCAGAAACACCGCTCGAGTCGAAACGTAAGGTCGGACGAGGAGGGCTGGATCCGGGTTGCCCCGCCCACGCCGACGCCGACGGCGTCTGGCGCATCCAGGACTACTCCACCGCGCGGTCGATGCTGCGCAGCACCGAGACCCGCCAGGCGGGCTTCGACGCGGAGAACGCCACGAGGCACGAGGGCCGGATGCGCATGCCGGTGCTCTACCGCGACGGGCCCGAGCATCGTGAGCACCGTCGCCAGACGGCCCGGTTCTTCACCCCGAAGCGGGTCGACACGGCGTACCGGTCGCTGATGGACAGGCTGGCCGAGGAGCAGTGCGCGGAGCTGCGAGGCCGGGGCGGCGCGGACCTGTCGCAGTTGTCGTTCCGCCTGGCGGTGGCGGTCGCGGCCGAGGTCATCGGCCTGACCGAGAGCGGCCCCGGCATGGCGAAGCGCCTCGACCTCTTCTTCGAGGAGAAGACGACCGGCAGCCGCCCGGCCCGGATGTGGAAGGAGTTCCGCTCCCGGTCAAACCTGCTCCTGTTCTACTGGAACGACGTCCGCCCGGCGATCAACGCCCGCCGCGGCGGCGGCAAGGACGACCTGATCAGCCACCTCCTGGGTGAGGGCTGCAAGAACCCCGAGATCCTCGGCGAGTGCGTGACGTTCGCGGCGGCGGGGATGGTGACCACCCGCGAGTTCATCACGCTGGCGGCCTGGCACCTCTTCACGGACCCCGCGCTGCGCTCGGCGTACACGGAGGGTTCGGAGGCCGAGCGGGTCGCCATCCTGCACGAGATCCTGCGCCTCGAACCGGTGGTGGCGAACCTTTACCGCTGGACCAACCAGGAGATCGAGGTCGGGGGCGTGACGATCCCGGCCGGCGCGCGGGTGGACATCGGGGTCGCGGCGGCGAACGTCGACCCCTCGGCGGTCGGCGCGGACCCGGGCCAGGTCTGCCCGGGGCGGCCTTTGGCGGAGGGTACGGGTGACGCGGGGCTGTCGTTCGGCGACGGGCCGCACCGCTGCCCGGGTTCGTACATCGCCATTCAGGAGACGGACATCTTCCTGACCAAGCTCTTCGCCATGCCGGGCCTGCGGATGGTGAATCCGCCGAAGGTGGGCATCCGGGCGGAGATCGCGTCCTACGAGCTCACCGGCCTGCGGGTCGAGGTCGACCCGGAATCCTGACCGCGACCCGCCCTGCCGCCGCGCCCGCGAGCGCGGACGGCAGGGCCGGTCCCGGCGTCAGCTGGTCGCCCAGAGCGCCGGCACGTTCGGCGGCTCCCAGCCCGTCAGCGACGTGTGCGCCTGGAGGCACCGGTACCGCACGCCGTTGTAGGTGACGATCCGGCCCACCGCGTACGCGGTGTTCGGCGCCCATGCGTCCGTCGTCGCGGTCGGGGTCGGGGTCGGAGCGGTGGTCGGGGCCGTGGTCGGCGGCGTGGTCGGCGGCGTCGTGCCGCCCGCGCAGCCGAACACCTTGAACTCGAACAGCGAGTACCCGTACGGCGTGCCGCGTTCGGTGCCGCTCATCCGCACGTAGCGGGCCGTGCCCGAGACCGCGTGCGTGACGTTGCCGCCGGTGCCGGCGGTCACCGTCGCGGCGGTGGTCCAGGCGGTCCCGTTCGTCGAGGTCTCTATCCGGTACGCCTTCGCGTACGCGGCCTCCCAGCTGAGCTCGACCCGGCCGAGGGCCTGCGCGGAGCCGAGGTCGACCTGAAGCCATTGCGGGTCGGCGAACGTGCTGGACCAGCGGGTGCTCGCGTTGCCGTCGACGGCGAGGTCGGCGGGGTAGCCGGCCTCCACCGAGGACGCCGTTGCGGTCCTGCCCTGCGAGAGCAGCGCGCCGCCGGCACAGGTGGTGGGCGTCGGGGTCGGCGAACTGGTCGGCGGAGTGGTCGGCGGCGTCGTGGTGGTGCCGCCGCCGGTGGCGTTGCCGCCGCTCCAGTTGGTCGCCCCGCTCGCGACGGTCCGGCCGGCCGGGACGCTCAGCGTCCTGCCGTCCGAGTACGTCACGGTCAGCGCGGCGTTGGTGATGTTCGAGGCGACGTAGGTCTTCGCGCCGTTCTTCGAGAACACCTTGGCCAGCGGGTGGTTCGCCGTCACGCCGGTGTCGACCTGGCCGAGCGCCGCGAGGTTGCGCAGCCAGTGGAACGTGTGCGCCTTGCTCTCGCCCTCCTCGGAGGTGTACGAGCTGTTCGCGCGGAACTTCGCCAGCGCCGCGTCCGGATCGCCGAGCGCGAGGTACTGCCAGAGCATGTCGCGCCAGGCGGTCGGCTCGCCGCCGTTGTTGCGTACCAGCTCGGCGTAGGTTGCCTTTACCGACTCGGGGTAGTCGCCGAGGTAGAGCTGGCCGCCCGTCATCGGCAGCATGTTGATGCCCACGACCATGGCGTGGTCACCGGAGAACCACGTCGCGTACGCGCCGCCCGAGCCCCACACGATGGCCGAGTAGTTGTGGCCCCAGCTCGCCGGGAAGTTCTCGTTGCGCACGTCGAACCAGTACTCGTTGATCGCCGCGGCCTGCGTGGTGTGCAGCCAGATGCCGGCGTCGCGTACGGCGCTGTCGCCGGTCGCCTGGCCCCACTGGATCAGCGCGTTGGCGAAGTTCTGCCCCTCCGACGAGGACTCCTGGTTGTTGCCCGCCCCGAACGCGCCGTGGCCCGAGGCCCAGTCGTGGCCCTCGTAGATGTCGAAGTCCCGCAGGTACGGGAACCGCGTGTCGCCGCGGTCGTAGTTGTTGGCGTCGCGGATGAGCAGGTCGACCATGCCGCCGTACTGGCCGCGTGCGGCCCAGGCCGGGTCGAACTTGGCGAGCGTCGCCGCCGCCGCGACGAAGTAGCCGTAGTGGAAGTGGTGGTCGTTGAGGTCCTCGTCGGACGCGTACGACGCGGGGTAGCCGATCAGCGTGCCCCAGTTGCGGTCGTAGTAGAAGACCCGCGACGACTTGCCGGCCGACGCGGTGAACCAGTCCGTCAGCCGGGTACGGATGACGTTGAGCGCCGAGTCGCGTACCGAAGTGATGTTCAGCTGGTCGGCGATCTCCGCGATCCGCGCGGCCCGGCCGAGGCCCTTGCCGGTCCAGTACGTGTCGTCGCCGCGGAAGTCGGCCGGGTTGTTCAGCTCGTTGTTGAGGAACGTGGTGACCGTGCTGAGGTCGGCGCCGCTGGAGTCGCCGACGGCGGGTAGCTCCGGCAGCACGCCGGTATACCGCATGGAGGTCTGGAAGCTCGCGCCGGTGACGATCTTCATGGCGCCGCGCGGCGAGACGTAGGTGCGCGACAGCGGGGTCGAGCCGGTGAGGTAGCGCCACTGGTGCGGGTAGAGCGCGATGACGGTGCCGGTGGCGCTGCCCTCGCGCGCGACGGTGGTGAACGCGTACGTGGTGTTCACCGTTCCGGCGGCCTGGTTGTAGGTGTACGACATCCGGGTGCCGGTCACGTGGTTCTGCGCGTACTGGCCGTAGGTGTCCGCGAGCGCGACCTTGTCGGCGGTCGCGGCGCTGGAGAGCGTCGGCAGCACGGCCACCGAGAAGTAGCCCTTGCCGGCCAGGCTGGAGCGGATGGTGTTGCCGCTCAGCGTCCACGTCGAGCCGGCCGGGCCGTACGCGACGTAGTCGTGGCCGCCGATCGAGAAGCCGATCCGGTTGCCGCTGTTCTGCCAGGCCGTCGGCGGGCCGGTGACGGTCAGCAGCGCGTCGCCGCCGGTCACCTGGTAGTAGGAGAGCGGCAGGCCGTGGCCGATGGTCGCCTTCATGGTCCGGGCGCCGTCGCTCCACGACGGCGTCACCGTCCAGTCGCTCCAGCCGTCCACGAGCGACTGCGCGGCGTTCAGGCCGGCGACGCCGACGACGACGTGCTGCGCGTACGGGAAGTGGTATTCGCCGAGGCCGGTCGCGCTGCCGCTGATGGCCGCGTCGGTCTGGTAGGACAGCCCGAGCCCGCTCGCCACCGGCCGGTACGCGGCCGGCCCGGCGAACAGCGCCTGCGAGAAGTTGCAGTCGTCGCCCTTCTTGAACAGCAGCGACGACCACCAGTCGTTCGTCGGCACCGGCCCGGCTGGCGCGTTCGGGGTCAGGTACTGCCGCGGGTTGGCCGACATGTTGCCGCAGCCCGCGGGGAGTTTCGCGCCGGCGGGCAGGGTCTCGGTGTAGCTGCCGGCTCCGACGGTCGCCGCCTGCGCCGTGCCGGTCACGGCGACGGCGAGCACGCCGGAGCCGAGGGCCACGACGACGGCCGCGGCGAAGCCGGCCAGCCGGCCGCGCGGTGATCGTCGGTGTGCGTGTGGGGACGGGGGGATCGGGGGATGCATGCGGGGGTGCCTCCGATGGGGAAACGGGGGTCGACCAATGGTGAGAGAGCGCTCTCACAGTCCCGCGAGGCTAACTGTACCGAAAGTGTTTCGTCAATGTTTACAGCAGTGAATAGTGCCTGCTCACGGGCGGTCGTTCGCCTCGTCCTCGGCCACCTGCTCCTCGCCGCGCCGGCGCAGCATCTTGAGTCCGGGTATCCCGACGATCGCCATGCGCAGGTCCCTCACCACGTCGAGCAGCGCGTGCAGGTCGGGCCCGACCTTGTCCAGCGTGCCGAGCAGCGGCATCACGTCGTCGCTCAGGTGCTCCCGCAGCCGGGGCAGCTCGTCGATCATGCGGATCGCGGCGGTGATCTCCTCCGGCGTCAGTTCCTCCACGAACCGCTGGGCCAGGGGAGCCGCGCGGCGCAGCGTCGGGCCGTACGCGTCGAGCAGCTCGTGGGCCTCGGCCGAGGTCGCCTCCGCCTGCCGGACCACCACGGAGGCCGCGCCGGCGACGGCGCCGGCCTCGGTCAGGATCGCGGCGGCCCCGTCGGTGGTGGCGGAGACGCTCTCCAGCAGCTGCGCGGCGCGCGGCATGAGCACGCCGGCCTCGTCGACGGCCAGCGCGGCGCCTGCCATGATCACCTTGGTGTCGGTCAGCGCCTCCTCGGCGCCGTCGACCACCCCGTCGACGCGGTCGAGCACGTCGTCGACCCGATCGATCAGCCCCTCGGCGCGTTCGGCCAGCACCGTGATGCGGCTGACCAGCAGTTCGGTCTGGCCGAGCAGGCTGAGCGCGCGAACCGGGATCGTGGCGACGGAGGCCGCGGTCTCCACCACCTGACCGATCGCGTACCGGCTGAGCTCGACGAGGGCGGCAGGTGACGGGAGCAGGGCCATGGCCACCATTGTGCCTGCCGGTGCCAGTGACTGATAGTGAGATCGGGTGAGCGGTCGGTAGTATAGTTTGGGTTCCCGTGCGATGCGCGGCACTATGACATACGTGCGACGAACCCGACTCTGGATCTTCCCGTGCGCGGTAGCGGTGATCGTGGGCGGCGCGTCCCTGATCGGCCTGGGTATGAAGGACGACAGCGGCGGCGCCGGCGGCGGAGTTCTGCCGCGCGCCCTCACGTTCGGTGAGGACAAGCCGACGGCCTCACCCACGCCGACCGGCCCGAGCCCGGAGGAGCTGGCCGCGCAGGAGCGGGCCAAGCGCACCAAGGCCCTCGACGCGGCCCTGAAGAAGTACGCGGCCACCGTCCCCGAGTTCTCCGTCGCCGTCCTCGACAAGAAGACCGGCCAGCGTTACTCGTACCGGGGCTCGGAGAAGTACGACACCGCCAGCATCGTCAAGGTCCAGGTGCTGGCCTGCATGCTGTTGAAGGCGCAGGACGCCGGCCGCGACCTCTCCTCGAGCCAGCTGTCGCTGGCGAAGCGGATGATCAGGCTCAGCGACAACAACGCCACCACGTCGCTCTTCAACCAGCTCGGCAAGTCGACGGCGGTCAGCAAATGCAACAAGCGCCTCGGCCTGAGCCAGACCGTTGTCAGCAACTCCTGGGGCCTCACCCGGACCACGGTCAACGACCAGGTGAAGCTGCTCTCCGAACTGGTGGACAAGGCGGGACCGCTGGACGCCGATTCGCGCAAGCTGACGTTCACGCTGATGAACACGGTCGACGACAGCCAGGACTGGGGCGTGCCGATCGTCGCCAAGGCCGGCGAGACCACGACGGTGAAGAACGGCTGGGACACCCGGAGCAAGGACGGCGGCCTGTGGGCCGTCAACACGGTCGGCCGGGTGACCCTGGGCGACGACGTGAACGTCTCGGTCGCGGTGCTCTCGCACAACAACAAGAGCATGGACGGCGGCATCGCCCTGGTCCAGAAGGTAGCCAAGATGACCCGTCAGTACCTCAAGTACTGAGCGGGCCCGTGGTCAGTCGGTCTGGATGATCATGTCGCAGCCGTCGTCCGGGTGGTACGTCCAGGACGCGGTGAAGCCCTCCCAGCTGTCCTGCTGGCGACCGTCGAGAGCGCGGGTCTCGCCGATGTGCGTCTGTACCGCGGTCGGCATTTTGAGTGCGTCGAGGATGCACTTCTGAGCGTCGTACGAGACGCCGGAATAGTCTTCCTCGCCGGTGGTGTCGACGAGCAGTGTCTTCCCGTTGTCCGCGATGCTGGTGCCGCTGCGGGACGGGTCACAGCTCGCCTGCACGTCCTCGAACGACGAGCGGTGTGTGGCCACCGACAGCAGCTCTTCACCCGCCAGCGAGACGGACGCTGTGGCGACTCCACCGACGAGCAGCATGCCGAAGACCGCCGCCCCCACGATGATCGGCACCTTGCGCGACTTCTTCGGCGCGGGGGCCGGCGCCCCACCGAAGCCCAGGTACTGCGGCTGCTCAGGAGCGTGCTGGAAGTGATAGGCCTGCGGGTGCTGCGGTACGTACTCGGAAGGTGGCGTGAAGCGCGGCTGCTCGGTCATCGGGACGGCTCCGTTGGGTGGTGGAAATCGCGGATGCAATCTCACCGGTCGGACGCCGAGTAACCGGTTTAAGGTCTCGCCGTGGCCTGGTTGCTCACCTTCTCGGGAGACGACGGGCCTGTGCCGGCGTGCTGGACCTGGTGGGGCAGGCCGCCGGCCCTGGTCATCGCCTCGTGCTGCTGCTTGGCGTGCTCGGTCAGCGGGACGACCCAGACGGCCGTGCCGTACGCGCAGACCTCGGCCCACGCCTGGCCGAGCTCACCGTTGCTGAACCGGAACGCGACGATGGCGTTCGCCTGGCGCTGCTGGGCCTGCCACGCCATGCGGCTCATGGCCTCATTGCGACTGTGCACCATCAGCTGGGTCATCTCGGGGACCTCGCCCCCGTTGAGCGACCGAAAGCTTGCCGCCATCCCGGTGCCGAGGTTGGTGGCTCGCACCGTGACTCCGTACACCTCCCCGAACACCGCCTCGATCCGGTAGCCGGGAATCTCATCGGAGCTGACGATCAACATGCCTCGATCGTAGTGATCAAGGCAAGGCGGCCCGGTAACGCGATTCCAGGTAGTTCCGGGCGACATCGAACGGGACGGCCAGGACCTCCCTGTCGCCGGTCGTCTCACCGCTCTGCCGCCAGTCGTATTCGCCGCGGCGCTGCGGCGGGATCGTGGTCCACGGCTCGATGCCGGCGCCGAACTCGCCGAACCGCATGACGCGAGCCGGGGAGTCCCTCCGGAGATGATGACGGACTGGCCGGCCGCCTCGACGACGCCCGACGGCAGACCCTGATTCGGGTGCTCCTCCTGCGGCTTGTACGGCAGCGGCTCGGGTTCGCACTTCGCGAAGGAGTAGGCGTCCGTGACGGTCCAGGCCAGTTGTTTCGCCATCCAGTACTGGATCCTCGTCTCCTCGTCGAGACGCAGGTCGACCAGGGTCATCCGGTCCTGTAGCAGGTGGAAGATCGCTACCGGGGCCACCAGGCGACGCATAGACTTCTGGTCGTTGAGGCGTTTCTGGACAGACTCGTCGAGGGCCGCCTTCTCCTTGTTGAGGCGCCTGTTGAAGAAGAAGGTCAGCACGGCCACGGTTACCGCGGGACCGATGAGGAACCCGACTATCGTCACCCACAGTGGAGTCTGGCTTATGCCACCGACGGTACTTGGCGGGTGGCTACGCCGACTCGGTCTGTTCCTGGCGGGCCGCCCGGCGCTTGCTGATCATGCTGGCGATCTGGCCGACCACCAGCACCAGGACGACCGCCGCGACCACGCCCTGCCACGGTTCGGGGAAGATCGAGCCGCCGGCCACGCCGATGCCCGCGTAGACGGCCGACCACAGCAGGCAGGCCGGCGCGTTCGCCACGAGGAAGGTGCGCCAGCTCAGGCCGAGGAACGCCGCGGCGAGCAGCACGGGCACCCGGCCGCCCGGCAGCAGCCGGGAGACCAGCAGCACCGGCACCTGGCTGCGGTGCAGCCGCTCCTTCATCGCCGTCAGGTGTTCCTCGCCGCGCAGCCAGTGCAGGCGCCGGGCGAGTTGTTCGCCGCCCATCAGGCACATCGCGTACATGACCAGGTCGCCGGCGTAGGCGCCGATCGCGCCGGCGGCGATGACGAGGACGATCAGCAGCGGGTGGTTGTGGAAGGCGAGGGCGGCGGCGGCGCTGACCGCCGCGCCGGTGGGTATGACCGGCACGATCGCGCCGAACGCCACCACGAGCGACAGCCACGCCAGGGCCCCGAGTTCGGATATCACGTGGCCGGCTCGAAGCTGAGCGTCTCGCCCTGTGCGAGCACCCGGACCCGGGTGTCGGGTGAGGTGCGTGCGGCGTGCCGGGCGAACTCGGTGCCCGGGTCGTGGAACATGTGCGGCCGGATCCGGCTCAGGCCGGCCGGCCAGAACGTGCCGTAGTGCACGGGTACCGCCCAGGCGGCCTTCACCCGGCGCAGCGCCTCGGCGCCGTCGGCCGCGTCGAGGTGGTGCTGCGAGCCGAGGGTCGGGCCCCAGCCGCCGACGGGTATCAGCGCGAGGTCCAGCGGGCCCAGCGAGGACATCCCGTCGAACAGGCCGGTGTCGCCGCTGTACCAGGTGCGGGCGGCGCCTTCGACCACGAAACCCATCGCCACCGATCGCAGCCGGGACCACGGGCCGCGGCCGCCGTCGTGTGCCGCCTCGACCGCTCGCACCGTGACCGCGCCGACCGTGGTCTCCTGGCCGGGCAGGAGTTCGACGCAGCGGTCGGCGTAGGCGGCGCCGAGGCCGTTGGCGACCAGCGCGGTCGCGCCGCGCGGCACGATCAGCAGCGGCTCACCGGGCACGGCCCGCAGCGACCGCAGGTGGAAGTGGTCGGCGTGCAGGTGTGACAGCAGCACCGCGTCGGGGGCGCAGGGCAGCTCCGGCCGGGGCCCGGCCAGCCGGCGCAGGTGGATCACCCGGTTGGTGAGCAGCGGGTCGGTGAGCAGGCAGACGCCGGAGTCGGCCAGCCACATCGTGCTGTGCCCCCACCAGGTGACGCTGGTCCCGCTCACATACCAACCGTACGGGACCGGGCACACAGCCGTCTGAGAGCGCGGCCGCAGATCCGCGCGTACAGGTGCTGGCCGAGCACCGCGACCGGGCCGGCGAGCCGCATCGGCAGGCGGGCCGGCGCGCTGAACGCGGTCACCGTGAACCAGACCCGGCCGTCGGCGTCGCGCTCGACCGTGAACGACTCCTCGCCGCGGACCTGGTGCCCGGGCAGCGTGCCGTAGCCGAAGCCGGCCAGCTCGGTGCCGGTCGCCGCCCACACCACCTCGCACGGCGCCACGAGGGGCCCGAGCCCGACCGTCAGCCGTACGCCGGGAGCGGCCCGGTCGGCGTCCGTGCGGATCCGGGCGCCGGTCGCGCGGTGCATCCGCAGGGTCAGGATCGCGTCGGCCGCGGCCGCGAAGTCGTCGCGGCCGAGTTCGGTGCGGTAGTGCAGGTGCCGGTAGCCCGTGGGCAGCGGCTCGTGCCGGGTCGCGCCGACCTCGGCGTAGGTGAACCCACTCATGAATTTCCTCCCTGATCAGAGTCGTGCCCCGGCGCGGCGCCAGCCCACCATGCCGCACACCGCGAAGCCCAGCGCGTTCGCCACCCCGTGCGTCGCCGCCATCCAGCCCAGCGACGGGTGCGGCAGCCCGGTCGCCTCGCCGAGCGCCCAGCTCACCGCGAGCGCCATCGACACCGCGAGCACGGCCGCGGAGCCGCCGAGCAGCGCCGCGGTGAGCCGGTCGGCCGCGCCGGTGCGCGCGTAGCGCCAGACCAGCCAGCCCACCGTCCACATGCCCGCGGTCAGCACCAGCGCGCCGGCGAGCTCGACAGCCTCGCCGGTGAAGTAGCCGAGCAGCACCAGCAGCGTGCCGGCGGGCACGGTCAGCGCGGCCAGGTCGGCCGCCCGGCCGGGCGCCACCCGGGTCAGCAGCCCGGCGATCAGCGCGGCGGCGAACCCGGCGAAGTGGAAGTGCGCGACGGTCAGCGCCAGCACGTCCAGGTCGAAGGAGAAGAGCCGGTATCCGGACCGCTCGGCGATCAGCGCGCTCGCCGCGACGGCCGGGCCGACCAGGGCGGTGAGCACGGCGGCCTCGGCGGGCCACTCGCGGCGGGGTCGCGGCGGGCGACTGACCGCGTACGCGCACAGCAGCGCCGCCGCCACCGCGTAGACGGTCGCCAGGGCGGTGGCCGCCGGGCCCCGGGGCAGCCACAGGCTGACCGCGCCGGCGACCGCGCCGACGGGCCAGCACCGGCGGGCGAGTTCGATGCCGGGGTCGGCGAGCAGTCGCAGCCCGGCCGGGACGACGACCAGCATGCCGACGATCACCAGGAGGTTCACCAGCACCCGCATGGCACCCACCCACTTCTTTGAACGTGTTCAAATATGAGGCCACTGTAACCCACGGGGGTGGGGTCGCTGAAGTGGTGTGGGTTCCTGCACACTGGCTGCCGTGAGGGTGAACCCGGGTACGGCCGCGTGAGCAGCACAGAGCCGGTTCCGGAGACCCGGATGATGCCGGGCGACGAGCTCTCGGCCGACGACGCGTTCCTGGCCCTGCGGCACTACGGCCGCTGGCATCTGCTGCGCGACGCCTTCGTCCGGTTCCGCTACGGCGACGGCTTCAGCCACTCCCGGGCCTTCGCGCTGCAACTCTGCCTCGCCATCGTCCCGTTCCTCATCGCGCTCTCCGGGCTCGCCACCGACCTCGGCGTCTCCGCGGGCGGCGAGGTCGTCGCGGACACCGTTATCGCGCTGACGCCCGGCGCCAGCGAGCCGCTGGTCACGGAGCTGCTCGAGGACGACGACCGCACCGAGGACGCCGGCGAGCTCGCCCTCGCGCTGGGCCTGGTGACCGGCCTGTTCGCGCTGACCTCCGCGATGGCGCAGATCGAGCGCGGCGCCAACCGGATCTACGGCGTCGAGCGCGACCGCAAGGCGCTGCACAAGTACCTGCGGGCGGCGGTCCTGGCCGTGGTGGCCGGGCTGCCGGCCCTCTTCGGCTTCCTGCTGCTGGTCGCGGGGCATTCCGCCGGGCAGTCGGTCGCCCGGCACTACGGCTGGGGCGAGGGCGCGCTGACGGCCTGGGACTGGGTGCGCTGGCCGATGAGCCTGGCCCTCATCGTGTTCGCGGTGGGGCTGCTGTTCCGGCACTCGCCGCGGCGCCGCCAGCCCGCGCTGAGCTGGCTGCTGTTCGGCGCGACGCTGGCCACCATCCTGTGGTGGGTCGCCAGCCTGCTGCTGGCCGGCTACGTCGGGGTCAGCGACGGGTTCGGCGCCACCTACGGGCCGCTCACGGCGATCATGGCGCTGCTGCTCTGGGCCAACCTCACCGGCATCGCGCTCTTCCTCGGCCTGGCGTTCGCCGCCCAGCTGGAGGCGAAGCGGGTCGGCGTCTCCCGGCCCGCCCTGCAGGACGTGTGGGAGCCGGGCACGGACGAGCAGCCCGCGGACGCCGCCGTACCCCGGCAGCGCGAGAGCGGTGTGAGTTCCGACCCGAAGGGGTAACACCCGCGCACAGGGCGCGAGCCCCCGAGCGGGCGGGAGTCACACGGATGTCGACCGAGCACGGCACGGTCCACCGGCGAGCCGGCTGGACGCCGGCACGCCATTTCACCGAGCGCAGCGTGCTCGGGCTGTCGGCGGTCGTGGTGATCGGGCTCGGTTTCGGCCTGCTCCTGCTGCTGGTGCGGCTGCGCTGGGAGCCGCTGGAACGGCTCGACCGGGCCGTGGCGGACGGCCTGAACGGCCTGGTCGCCCCGTACCCGCCGGCGGTCACCGTGCTCGAGGCCGTCGCGCGGCTCGGCGGCCGGCCGATCATGATCTGGCTCGTCACTGTCGTCGTGGCGCTGCTGCTGATCCGCCGGAGCTTCCGGCTCGCGGTCTACCTGGCCGTCACCGGTGCCGGCGCGCTGCTGCTCGACCCGTCGCTGAAGACCCTCGTCGGGCGGCTGCGCCCGGTCGTCGAGGCGCCGGTCTCCGCCGCGCCCGGCAACAGCTTCCCGAGCGGCCACGCGCTCGGCTCGATGGTCGTGTACGGCGCCCTGCTGCTGGTGTTCCTGCCCGCCGTCGCGCCGCGCCGGCGCAGCCTCGCCATCGGGCTGACCGCGGCGGTCATCGCCGTCATCGGCGTCACCCGGATCGCGCTCGGCGTGCACTTCCTCTCCGACGTGCTCGCCGGCTGGCTGCTCGGCGCCGCCTGGCTCGGCGTCACCGCGTACGCGTTCCGGGTCTGGCGCCGCGAGGTCGGCCGGCCCGTCGGCCCGGTCGAGCAGGGGCTCGAGCCGGAGGCCGGCCACGACGTGACCCTGGCGCCCGACGGGGAGAAGGTGCTGCCGCACCCCTGGGCCGGCGCGGCGGTGCTGATCGTCGGCTGGGTGTTCACCTTCGGGGTGCTGTACGTGCTCGGCTGGATCCTCACCAACCGCACCGGCGGCACCTGGATCTCCTCGGCCGACGTCGGCGCGGTGCGCGCGTTGCAGAGCCTCCGGACGCCCGCACTGGACGACCTCAGCTACGCCTGGAGCAAGGCCGGCGACACCCACCTGATCCTGGCCGTCTCGCTGGTCTTCTGCCCGCTGGCGGTGGCGGCGTGGCGCAGCTGGCGGCCGGTGCTCTTCGTGGTGCTGGCCATGTTCGGCGAACTCAGCCTCTTCCTGACCACCGCTGCCGCCGTCGGCCGCCCGCGGCCGCCGGTCGAGCAGCTGGACGGGCAGATGCCGACGTCGTCGTTCCCCTCCGGACACATCGCCGCGACCATATGCCTCTACGCCGCGATCGCCCTGCTGGTGGTGCCGCGGGTGCGGGCCTGGTGGCGGTGGCTCTTCGTGGCGGCGGCGGTGGTCATGCCGCTCGGGGTCGCACTGTCGCGGATGTACCGCGGCATGCACCACCCGACCGACGCGCTGGGCGCGGGCGTGCTGGCGGCCTGCTGGATCACGCTGCTCTGGTTCGTGCTGCGGCCGAACGCCGACGTCGGCGACCCCGAGGGTGCGCCCGCGGCCGCGGACCGGGAACCGGCCGAGGTGCCCGCCAGGTGACGCTGCGATTCCTGACCTGGAACATCAAGACCGGTGGCAGCGGCGGCCGGCTCGACGCCGCGCTCGACCTGCTGCGCCGGGAGCGGCCGGACATCCTGGCCCTCCAGGAGCTGCGCGGCTTTCCCGGCGGCCGGATGCGGGACGTGGCCCGCGCCCTGAACATGACGCCGTTCCTCGCGCGGTCGGTCCTCGGCCAGCCGGTCGCGGTGCTGGTCCGGCCGCCGCTGCGGATCGTCTCCTGGTCGGCGCTGTGGTGGCGGCTGCACCACGCCGCCGCGGTGGTGGTCACGCCGACGGCGGCCGGGCCGGTGACGGTGGTCAGCACCCACCTGAACCCGTTCTCGCCGAGCCGCAGGCGCCGCGAGGCACGCCGGCTGGTGGCGCGCTGCCGTGCGGCGCCGGGACCGGTGCTGATCGCCGGTGACCTCAACTCGCTCGACCCGGGTACCGATCACGCCGAACGGCTGGCGCGGCTGCCGGAGCATTACCGGCGCCGCCATCTCGGCCCGGACGGCGCGGCCGACACCCGGGCGATCGCGGAGTTCGCGGCCGGCGGCCTCACCGACCTGTGGCAGGTGGCGGGGGAGGGCGACGGGCTCACGGTGCCGACGACCGCCGGCGGTGGCGGTGAGTTCTCCGCCGCCGGGATGCGGCTCGACTACGTGCTGGCCACGGCGCCGATCGCGGCCGCCGTGACGCGGGTCCGGGTGATCCGCGGCGCCGAGGCCGAGTACGCCTCCGACCACTACCCGCTCGTCGTGGAGCTGGACCTCTAGGCCCTAGGCGTCGGCGACGACGCGGTCGCGGCCCTCGCGCTTGGCCACGTACAGGTTGCGGTCGGCCAGGGACAGCAACGCCGACGGGGTGGCCCGGCCCTCGGCCGCCGTGGTCACGCCGATGCTTGTCGTCACGGCCAGCGTGCCGGTGATCGGCTCCCAGGCGTGCGCCCGGATGCGCAGCCGCAGCCGCTCGCAGCGCTCGGTCGCCTCTTGCGCGTCCATGCCGGGCAGCACCAGCAGGAACTCCTCGCCGCCCATCCGGGCGGCGATCATCGCGCCGCTCACCGACTCCGACAGCAGCTGGGCGACGTTCTGGAGCACCGTGTCGCCGGTGCTGTGCGACAGCGTGTCGTTGACCCGCTTGAAGTGGTCCAGGTCCAGGATCGCGACCGAGATCGGCGTCCGCGTGGCGACGGCCTCGCCGATCAGCGCGGGCAGCCGCTCGTTGACGTAGCGCCGGTTGTAGAGCCCGGTCAGCGCGTCGCGGTGGGCCATCTCCCGGAAGTGCTCGCTGGCGCGGCGCGCCTCGGTCGCCTCGAAGACCGCCTGTAGCGCCCGCGCCTGCGCCTCACGCTGGGTGGAGTGCAGGGCGGTGGCCGCGGAGTGGAACGCGCGGTGCTCCTCGTACGCCTCGCGGAAGCGGCCGGTGGCGGCGTACAGCGCCGCCTGCTCCTCGCGCGCCTGCGCCCGTACGCGATCCAGGCCGCGCTCCTCCGCGAGCCGCACCGCGGTGTCCAGGGCGGCCTGCGCACCGGCGTAGCGCCGGTCCAGCCGGCGCGCCTCGGCCAGGGTGAGCAGGCACAGCGCCGAGGTGTCGCCCTCGAGGGCGACGATCGTGGACTCCGCGCCGCCGTCGACGAGCGTGTGCAGTGCCTCCTCGACCGCCGCGTAGTTGCCGCTCATCATGTCGATGCGGGCCACCGTGTCGAGCTCCAGCGTGCCGAACGCCCGGCCGCCGCGCGCCTGCACGGCCCGCATCTGCGCGACAAGCTTCTGTGCGCCGGCCTCGTCGCCGTTCTCGTAGGCCGTGAAGGCCATGTTGTTCAGGATGTTGAGGGCGAGTTCGAGGTCGTTCTCGGCCGTGGCCAGGGCGAGCGCCTCGCGGAAGCGCCGGTCGCCCTCCTCGGTCGAGCCGCTCTCGTCCAGCGCCACCGCGAGCGCCATCAGGTGCCGGGCCCGGACGACCCGCGGCGCGTCGTCGGTGAGGTTGGCGACGGACTGCACGGCGTGGGTGAGCGCCTCGGAGAGGTCGCCGATCTGCCGGTAGAAGAACGACAGCGCCCGGTGGGAGCGGGACAGCAGGAACGCGTCGCCGTGCTGCTGCGACCAGGCGAGCACCTGATGCGCCCAGCGGCCGCCCTGCTCGGACTTGCCGTCGCGGACCAGGACGGTGGCGCGCAGCAGCCGGGCGCGCATGGCCAGCGCCTCGCCGCCCAGCTCGGTGGCCCGGCGCTCGACGACGGCGGCGGGAGCGGCCGTGGTGCGGAACTGCGACGGCGGGCGCGCCTCGAGCTCGACCAGGGTCGCCTCGAGCGCCGCGAGGTCGTCCGCGACCACGGCGTCGACGGCTGTTGTCGCCTCCGTCGTCACTGGCGTCCTGCTTTCCCCATGGGTCCCGGCGGGTCCTTGGCAAGCTCCCGATCGGGTACCCACGCTGAATGCTGAGGGTCCGCCAGTTGCGAATCGGTTAGTTGCGCCGGGTACAGACCGGCTTTGAGGCGGCGACCTGGTCGACCGTGTAGACCACGGCGACGGTGAAGCAGTAGTCGATCTGCTTGTTCAGCCCGTACACGACGTAGTCGGTGGTGCCGGCGGGAAGCTGCTGGAAGGCGCGCTGCTCCTGCCCGGTGCGGCCGCCGGAGATCAGCACCGGCCCCTCCGAGCCCTTCGGATAGCGCCAGGTAAGCGACACGCTGTCCCGGTTGTCCTTCAGCGTCACCCCGGCCGGCGCCACCACGGTGGTCGTCGGCGACGGCGACGGCGCCGGCGAGGTGCCGGCCGTCGCCGCCGGCGCCGAGGGCGCGGCGGCGGGCGGCGCCGCTTCCCGCTCGTCGCCCGGCAGCGTCGCGACCACGACCGCGGCCGCGACCGCGATCCCCGCGACGAGCACCGCGGCCAGGACCAGCGACTGCCGGGAGGCGCGCGGGCGGGTCTTCTCCACCGGTACGGGCAGACGGCGGTCGGTCACCGGTGCGGTGGCCCGGTCGACGGGCTGCCGGGGGATTCTCGGTCCCGGCGGATAGGCGTCGGGCGGGTAGGCGTCGGGCGGGAACGAGTCGGGCGGCCAGGGGCCGGGCGGCTCGACGGTCCAGGCCTGCGGCGGCAGCGGCTCGGCCGGCACGCCCTGTTCCGGCGCCCGCTCGAAGGCCTCGGGCGGCCGGCCGGCCGACGGCTGGTCGGCCGACGGCTGGTCGGCCACGTCGCCGTCCGGCACCCGGGCGGCGGGCTGGTGGATCGCCGGCTCGTAGCCGGCCCGCTCGTCGACCGCCGGTTCGGCGGGCGCGTCCTCCGGCGCCGGTGCGGGCGGCGAGGTCAGCGGCAGCGTGAGCGCGGGTTCCGGGCGGGCGTGCCGGCCGGTCAGGTCGCCGGGCGCGGGCCGGCGTACCGGGTGCACGCCCGGGACGGTCGTGGCCGGCACCCGGGTCACGCCCGACGCCGGGCCGCCGGAGGTCGGTCCGACGGAGCTCTGCACCCGGCCGCACACGTGCCGCCCGGTGGCCGGCGCCCCGGCGAGCCGGGCGACCTGTTGGGCGAGCGCGTGGTCGGGCGGCAGGTGGCGGGCGCACAGCTCCTGCGCCTGCGCGAGATGGGCCTGCGCCTCGCGGTCGCGGCCGCACTCCCGCTCCATCGCGCCGAGCCGGGCCAGCATCTTGATCCCGGCCGGGGCCGCGTCGCCGTACGTCTCGTGGTGCCGGGCCCAGGCGTCGGCGAGCCGGGTGCGCGCGGTGGAGCAGTGGCCCGCCGCGTGCTCGGCGGTGGCCAGGTCGGCCTCGGCGGCCAGCACCCGCGGCGACAGGCTGCCGTCCAATGCGGTCAGCTCGCCGACCAGGTCGTGGTAGAGCTGGGCCGCCCGGCCGTGGCTGCCCACCCGGTGCAGGACGGCGGCGTGGGTGGCCGCCGCGGCGACCGTGCGCTCGTCGTGCGGGCCGTGCAGGCGCTCCTCCGCGGCGTGCGCGAAGCCGGCCCAGGTCCGCGCGCCGTGCGGATCGCCGAGGGCGATCAGGATGCGTGCCTGCAACGCCGCGGCCAGCGCGAGGTCGGGGGAGGCACGCTGGGGATCGATGTCGGCCGGGTCGAGCACGTCGGCGAGCAGCTCCCGGGCACCGGCGAGGTCGCCTGCGGAGGTCAGGGTCTGTGCTCGGGCGGTCAGTTCGGCGAGCGGAGGTGCCACGCCTCATAGTGTCTGTTCGGACACCCTAGGTTCAAGTCCCTCCGCGCGTGGACCCGGTCCCACCCGCGTGACCCGGACGCCGTATAACTCGGTTATGACCGCTGACAGCGTCGCCGACGTCAAGCGCGAGATCCTCGTCCGGCACCTCGAGGCGTGGGCGCCCGCCGCTCTGCACCGGGCCCGCCGCGCCACCTACGCGCACGGGTACGCCGACGCCGGTCCGGACCTGGCCGAGGCGGCCCTGCGCGTGTTCGCCGAACAGTCCGACCTGGTCAGAGGCCGGGAACTGACGATGGTGGCGGTGGGCGAGCAGACCACCGAGGTCGGTGAGCGGCTGGCCGCGGTGCAGCGGGACGCCGACGCGGTGGCGGGCCTGAGCGTGCACACCGTCGCCGGTGGTACCGACGCCTCGCTCGCCGTCGCGCTGACGGCGGCCGGCGCTGCCCGCGTACCGTTGCTGGGTTTTCTCGATGCGACCGCCGCGGGCGTGCCGCCGGCCGCGGCCACCGTCGCGGCGATCGCCGCGGGCCGGCCGGCGGAGGCCATCATCGTGCTGCGTGCCGAGGGCTTCGCGCCGGAGGAGTACCGGGCCGGGCTGCACGCCGCGGGGTTTCCGCTGGTCGCCGCGGTGGAGCTGGCCGTCGACGAGCGGCCCGGTGAGGTGCTGATCTTCGCGACCGCCGCGGGCAAGAGCCTGGAGGGCTTCAAGGACACGCTCTGGGCCGTCGACGAGTACGCGGGGGTGCGCTACCGCGACCCGGGCGACCCGGAGCGGCACCTGATCGACATCTCGCTCAATCCGCACCCCGGGCCGCTGCGGCGGGAACTGCTCAGCCACCTCGCCGAGGTGGGCGAGGCGACGGTGACCGAGCTGCGGACCTTCGCGCTCACCGAGACCGTCTACCGGGCCGCGGACGCGACAAGGGTGCTGCACGCGCTGCTGACCGCCGGGTCGGTGACCCGGCGGCCGGAGCACGGCAGGCTCGGCGGCGACGTGGTGATCGCCGCCGGTTAGGTGGTCAGGAGCGGGACTTGTCCTGCTTCCACGACAGCGGACCGGGCAGGTCGACGCGGTGCGCCCGCGCACGCGAGTTCCACGACCAACGTCCGATCTTGATGGACCAGGACGAGAAGCCCCGCTGGGTGAAGTTCAGGATCAGCGGTCCGAACTTCCTGCGACTGCGGAACATGATGCCCATCGGTGAGAGTCCTTCCGTGGATAGCCGGTTGGCCGGAAGGTTCCCGATCGTCGATATTCGCAAACGCGCTAGCGCGGCTGCCAGGCGTCGGGCCTGGTGGTGAGCTTGCGGACGTGCGCCGGCATGCGGCCGCTGATCAGCTCGGCCAGGCTCACCTCGTCGACGACCTCGCGCACGGCGGACCGCACGGCGACCCACAGGTTGGGCAGGTTCTCGGCCGCGCCGGAGTACTGCGTCTCCTCGGGGCGCAGCCCGCGGACTCCCGCGAGTGGACCGTCGACGGCCCGCAGCACCTGGCCGATCGTGATGTCGCGTGGGGACTGCGACAATGTGTAGCCGCCCTCGGCGCCGCGCTGAGCTCTGACCACCCCGGCGCGGCGCAGGTCGGCGAGAACCGCCTCGAGGAACTTTCGAGGCATGTTCTGGTCCTGGGCAACGGCCTGGGCGGACATCAGGGCCGGGTAGGCGTGGGCCAAGCTCAGCGCCGCCCGTACCGCGTAGTCGCCGCGCGCGGAGATCTGCACACCACCATCATGCCGCGTCTACGCCCGTCGCCCTCGCGCACCCCGGGAAATATGGGAATTCGGGCATTACTTTCAGTCATTAGCCAGTCGCTGAGCGGGGACCCGGGCCCCGATGTCGGCCACGCCGTCGGGCACCTGGTCGGGCATCGGCGTCGCCACGCCGGTCCGGAACGCGCCCGGGCTGAGCCCGACCTCGCGGTGGAAGAAGCGCCCGAAGTTGGTCGGCTCGCCGAATCCGAGCCGCCGGCCGATCTCGGCGACGGACAGGTCCGTGCAGGCCAGCAGGCGTTGCGCCTCGAGCGCCACCCGGTCGTCGACGACACGCTTCGCGCTGCGGCCGGTGACCGCGAGGCAGGCCCGGGTCAGCGTGCGGACCGAGCAGCCGATCCGCGCCGCGTAGTCCTCGACCCGCCGGCTGTGCGGGTGGCCGTCCTCGAGGTCGCGGCGGAACCGCGCGAACGTCCGGCTCTCCGACGTCGTCGTACCGCCGAACCCGTCGGCGGAGTCGGTGAGCAGGGCGATCCGCAGCAACAGGACGGCGAGCTGATGACGCAGCAGGGCACCCGCGACCACCCCCGAGGAGTGCCGGGCACAGTCGACGCCGAGCTGGGCCACCTCGTTGATCACCGCGTCCGCGTCCTCGCCGGTCAGCTGCCAGTGGTTCGGCCCCGGCAGATCGTCGACCGGCACGCCGGCGACCTCGGCGGCCGAGAGCAGCTCGCGGTCCCAGGAGACCAGCGCCGCGTCCAGCCCCGGCTCGACGCCGAAGCGCATCGCCTGACCGGGACGGATCCAGAGCAGGGTGCCCGGCCGGCAGGGGTGCGCGGCGAAATCGATCTCGACCGTGCCGTGTCCCGCGGTGGTCAGGGCCAGCAGGTGATAGTGCAGCAGCCGCGGCGCCGGGTCCGCGACGGCGAGGTCGGTCTCCGGCAGCGTCCAGGTTCCGACGCCCGCCCAGTTCGGGGCGGGTGCGTGCCTGGCGAGGCTCGGACCGGAGGTGACCATCGAGCCCGACCGTAGCGGGCCGTGACCAGTGATGCACGTGCGAACCCGGAGAGCGGACTTTAATGGGGTTAAATCAGACATAAAGGTGTGGTCGGTGGTGCTATTCGCTTTCTGTCCGGTAATCAGCTTAGGCCCGTTGAATGTCCGTTTCTCACCCTGTTGCGTTCTATCGGCCCGGCTTGTGTTCGATCGGCTCGGCCGGCCCGTTCCGGCATGTAAAAGGCGACCCGCGCGGACCGGCAGTGTCCGCACGGGTCGCCCCGGCAATTCCTGTCGTTATCGACCGGCGAGCAGCCGGTTCACCGCCGCGTCCACGTCCAGGTGTTCGGACTCCCGGCCGCGCGGCACCACCACATAGGTGCGCCGCAGGAACCGGACCAGAACGCTGCGCGGCACTTCGAAAAGCGCGTTGCCGTCGGGTGACGACAGCGCCAGGGCGACGAAGTCGCCCCGCGGCGTGGCCCACGGCCACACCCGGACGTCGCCGATCCCCGCGGGCTCATCAAGCCCGGTCACAAGCAGTTCCCGCGCGAAGGACCAGCTAACGGCTTCCCCACCGGCTGATTCTGCGTGGAACAACACGTGGACCGCGTACGGGTCGGCTGGGTCGTACCGCAGACTGGCGCGCACGGGCAGAGCCGTGGCGTCTGGCGCTACGAGCCGCAGCGAGGTTTCGACCTCGACGGTCGTTGGACGAATGGTACTCATGGACGAACTCCCCCCGGCACCGCTGCGAGGCTGGTGAACCCCGCGTTTCCCATACTCAGGTGATCCCTGTCATTACGCTCCGCCATACGCTGATCTCACCCAGTAGTGGGAAGACGGTTCCGATAAGCTCACCGAACGAGCCGTTAAACGGTATCTTGTCCTGTTCTGCCCATGTACTCGGTTCCGCCCGGCGTCGGGTGGTCCAGCAGTTGACTCACTCCGGTAACGTCCATTCCTCCCGGGTAGTGACGGGGCTGGGGAACACTGGGGGATGAAATGACGGGGAGCCCGCGATCTTTGCCGCGAAAGTGAACGAGATGTCCCAAACCGACCCCATGACCGAAACGCCGCCCGAGGAGCACTCACCTCTCGGGGTGCTCGACCGAATCCGGGCCAATCCCACCGGCCGGCTGGCACTCAAGATCGGTATCGGAATCCTCGGTGGTCTCGTGGTCGCCCTGGGCATCGTGCTGATCCCGTTCCCGGGCCCCGGCTGGGCGATCGTGATCCTGGGCCTGGCGATCTGGGCCGTCGAGTTCGTCTGGGCGAAGCACCTGCTCCACTTCACCAAGAAGCACGTGCAGGGCTGGACCCGATGGGTGCTCGCGCAGTCGCTGCCCCTGCGCGCGCTGATCGGCCTGGTCGGCTGCGTATTCATCTGCGCGGTGGTGTGGACGTCGGTGAAGCTCACCATGGACGTCGACCTGGCGTCGGTGATCTGGGACTACGTCACCGGGGGTTGACGCGCCGGACCCTGGTTCGCATCAGAGGTCGCCGGTCCGGTACAGTCTGACTCCGTTGAGGGCGATTAGCTCAGCGGGAGAGCGCTCCGTTCACACCGGAGAGGTCACTGGTTCGATCCCAGTATCGCCCACCAGCACCGCTATGCAACCGGATGCCCGATTTGGGTATCCGGTTGTTGTTGTTTGGGAGTCTCCTGACCTGCGATTATGCGGATCAGGAGGCCGGTTCGTGTCCAACTATGGTCCTGTCCCGACCCGGCTCGGAAGGGCCTGGGTGAGGTAGCTCTGTACCGCCGCAGATCGGATATTCGATCGAGGCGTTGGGGAAGACCGGGCATCATCGTGCGATGACTGACCGCAAGCCGACGATCGTCCTCGTCGACGATCTCCGCTCGTTCGTCGACGGTCGGCCAGCCGAGGTGGCTCGCACAAGCTCGGCTGGCGTCGAGTTCCTCGACCGTTATCGCAGCCACCGGCTCGATGAGCTTGGCTCGACCATGACCTCGGCGGCGATGACACCATTTGGCCGGTCGTGGAAGTCCTGGAACGGGCTGCCTTCGAGGGCCGGCCTTTCGATGTCGGTGTCGTCATCATCCACTCGGCCAATCCCGCAGGCGCCGCGAAGATGGCGCAGGTCGCGGTCCGGAGGGGCGTGGACCGCGGGTGTCACGCGCCCCTGCGGGTAGTAACATTGCTACACGCGCTTGGGGGTGGGAGCTGTGACGGTCACCAGATTGTCGAGCCGTGAGTTCAACCAGGACACAGGACGGGCCAAGAACGCGGCTCGCAGCGGCCCGGTCTTCATCACTGACCGGGGCAGGCCGGCGCACGTGCTGCTGACGTTCGAGGACTACGAGCGGCTGACCGGTGGCCAGGAGAGCATTGTCGACCTGCTCGGCTTGTCTCCGGATGAGGCTGACGTCGAGTTCGAGATCACCGCGTCGCGCGACCTGGCCCGGCCTGCGGACCTGACCTGATGTTTCTGCTGGATACGAACGTCGTCTCCGAGTTGCGCAAGGCCAAGGCCGGTCGGGCTGACAAGAACGTCGTCGCGTGGGCGGCCGGTGCTGCGGCCAGCAGTATGTTCGTCTCGGCGATCACTGTTCAGGAGTTGGAGATCGGGGTTTTGCTGGCCGAGCGGCGTGATCCGGCGCAGGGTGCGATCCTGCGTCGTTGGCTGGAGGCGCAGGTGCTGCCCGCTTTCGCCGAGCGGATTCTCCCGGTTGACACCGCCGTCGCGCGGCGCAGCGCTACTCTGCACGTTCCTGATCCGCGGCCCGTTCGTGACTCGCTGATCGCGGCGACCGCACTCGTGCACGGCATGCCGGTCGTCACTCGTAATGTGGCCGACTTCGCGCCCGCGGGCGTTGAGATCATCGACCCGTGGCAGCCTCTCGACGACAGTGCCTGAGCCTTCGCCGGTAGCCGTCGAAGAGCCGACAGGTGGGGCTGGGCATCCGGCGGTCACGGCCTTGGCGGTCATGATCCAGCAGGGGGGCAGACGGCCATGGTCGCATTGTCGATGCTGACGACGGATCGGATCGGCATGGTGGCGATACGGCGGGCAGCGACCGGTGATGAATCGATCAGATCGTGCGTCGACGCACTGCCGCTAGGGTCACGATGGGTCCTGAGCTGCGGGAATGCGGTTCGTATTCTGCCAACTATGGTCCACCACAGTTAGTGCAGGTCAACGGCTCGCTACCGGATCCTCGGTAATGAGCCGTTTCGTTTTGCTCCTTATGGTGGGAGCACAAGATCAACCCCGCGCCACAGGCTCACGGTGGTGAGGTCGGCGGCAACCCGCAGCCCGTTCGCACCGAATTCGTACCGCCGCCGCACCTGTGCCTTGGTGAGCTTACTGACGTGACGGGACGGGGAATACCGGCTGTTTGGCGTGCCCAGGGCCGCGAGCGCATCCCTCGCTGGTACCTCGGTCTTGGTTGCCTGATTCTGGCTGCCGTTCCGCCGGCATCGCCGACGGTACGGGTCTGGCTGTACACGTCGCTCGCCGCTTTGGTGCTGACCGCCCTGATCATCGGCATACGCCGATACCGCCCAGCCTGGTCACGGCCATGGTGGTTGATGGTCGCCACGATCGGAATGTCGGTGCTGGCCAATCTCGGATGGGCCACGGCGATGACACCGGCCGGCGTGGTGCGATTCCCGTCCCTGGGCGATCTGTCCTACGCGCTTTCGATGTGTCTTCTGATCACCAGCGCCTACTGGTGGATCCGGCCGGGCCGATATCGCGGCGGACTCATCGACGCGGCGATCGTCCTGACCGGTGGCGCCGCCGTGGCCTGGGTGATCATCTTGGATCCGCTGCTCTTCGGTGACCGGTTCACCGGGCTACGGCTGGGCGCCTACCTCTGCTACGTCGGCCTCGACCTGCTGTTCCTTGCGTTGACGGTGCGGGTCGCGGTGGTCTCCCGCGTACGCACCATGGCATACCGCCTGATGGTCGCTGCCGCAGCCCTGTGGATCGCGACCGACACCATCTACTACGCCGCGAAGGCCGTCGGCGCGGTGCAGGTGGCCACCTGGGCATCGGTGGGCGGGCTGACGGCGTACGTGTTGATCGGTGCTGCGGCGTTGCACCCGTCCATGGCCCGCAGCACCGGCAGTATGCCGCGAAATGCCGCCCCGCTGTCGCGGACCAGGCTGGGCGGCTATGTCACGCTGACCGGGCTCATCGCCGCCCTGGGTGTGTTCGTGGCCGCGACCCTGGGGTCCGGTCATCTGACGTTGCGGCTGAGCGTGGTGTTGTGCCTCGGCTGCGCCACGTCGGTTCTCCTGATCGCCCGGCTGGCACAGCTCGGTGCGGCCGTCAACCGGCGCGCCTACATCGACCCACTGACCGGCCTGGACAACCGGGCCGTCCTGCAGAACCATCTCCACCGGCGCGCGAACCATGGCCGGGCGCTCCTGGTGCTGGATCTCGACGGCTTCAGGGAGATCAACGCTGCCTTCGGCCATCCGGCGGGCGACGCCGTGCTCGTCGAAAGCGGTCAGCGCCTGCGCGCGACAGCACCCGGCGACGCCGTGGTGGTACGGCTCGAAGCCGACGCCTTCGCCGTACTCACCCGCGGCGACGAGGCTGAGTTGCATGACCTCGCCCAGCGGCTGCGGCAGGCCATCGCCGAGCCGTATCCGGTGGCCGGCCTGACCAGCCGCCGGGTCCAGGCCAGCGTCGGCGCCGTCACCATCACGGCAGGCGGCGACGCCGGCACGGCGCTGCGCGACGCCGATCTGGCTCTCCAGAATGCCCGAGCCGAGGGCAACGGGCTGTCCATTTTCAATCCGAGCGCGTACGCGCAATGGCGGGCCAACCGCGACCTCGTCGCCGACCTGCAGCGTGCCGTCGGGGCGGGCGAGTTCAGCATGCACTACCAGCCGATCGTCGACCTGAACACCGGCGGCATCATCGCCGCCGAGGCCCTGCTGCGCTGGACCCGCCCGGACGGCACGCCCGTCTCACCGGCACAGTTCATTCCGCTCGCCGAACAGAGCGGAGAGATCACCATCATCGGCGACTGGGTACTTGACCAGGTCTGCGCCGATCTGGCCGGCCTGTGGAGCGCGCACCGGGTACCCGTGACGGTGAACGTGTCGGCGCATCAACTGCGTGACGCGGGGTTCGCCGACCGTGTGCTGAACCGCCTCCGCTCCGCCGACCTGCCTGGCCAGTCCCTGATCGTCGAGATCACCGAAACCGTCCTGATCACCACGGTGACCGATGCCGCCAACACCATCGCGCAACTGCAGCAGCTACGCGACCACGGTGTCCGGATCGCCATCGACGACTTCGGCACCGGCTACTCATCGCTGGCCTACCTCCGCGAACTGCCGGTCGACATCCTGAAGATGGACGGCTCGTTCACCTCACATCAGATCGAGGACGGCAGCCCGCGTGAGATCGCGTTCGTGCGCACGATCGTGGCCCTCGGCCGCAGCCTGAACCTGGTCACATTGGCCGAAGCCGTGGAGACCCCCGGACAGGCGGAGCGGCTGCGCCGCATCGGTTGCCACCTCGCCCAGGGATACCACTTCGCCCGGCCGGCCCCGATCGGCACCCTGCACGAGTTGCTCACCGCCGAACGACCCGGCACCCTCGAAACGGCTGCGTGACCACAGACGCGACCACCGCCCGATCGGGTTCGGCGCAATCTGCGGCAGCGGCGCCGCCCGCGCGGGGTCAGCAGATTGTCACGCAGCGCCTTGTCCAGGTTCTTGCCGGTGAGTCTTTCTACAAGCCGGCCCAGCACCATCAGACCCACGCTGGAGTAGCGGAACGTCGTGCCGGGCACTCCACCCTTGACCAGTGGCGTGGTCAGCACCGCCTTCCAGCGGGACGCGTTGTCGGCCAGGCCGGTGACCTTGGCACCGACCGGCAGCGCCGACGTATGGGCCAGCAGCATGGCGACGGTGATGGCGCCCTTTCCGGTGCCGGTGAACTCGGGCAGGTACTTCCGCAGCGGCTGGTCAAGCTCGACCTTGCCCTGGTCGACGAGCTGCAACACCAGCAGCGCGGTGTAGACCTTGGTCAGTGAGGCCAGATCGAAGATCGAGTCCGGCTTCATCGCCACCCGCTTGTTCGCGGCCAACTCCACCGGGCCGGCCTTGTAGCGCAGGGCGTGACCGACAGCCGAATGCAGCGTCGTTTTTCCGTCGACCATGACCAGGGCGACCGCTCCGGCGTAACCGGGATGCTTCGGGTTGTCGGAGGTCGGCTTCAGGTACCTCGTCAGCACGTTCCGCACCCGAGCCGCGTACGCCGGCGGCGCCGCGGCCGAAATCTGATCTGCGACCGGCACCAGTGTCGGTGCGGGCTCCGTCCAGATGGGCGTCGCCTTCCCGCCGCATCCTGTCAGCGCTACCGCGGCGGTGGAGATACCTGTTCCGAGCAGACCGCGACGAGTGAGGGGCACGGCACGCATGATGGCACAGGAAGCCGCCGGTCCAGCCGTCTGCGCGGTCAGGGCGCGGCGTGGTCGCGGTAGGCGCGGTGGCGGGGCTCGGGTTCGGTTCCGGTCACGACGCGGTTGCGTCCGGCTTGTTTGGCGGCGTAGAGGTTCCGGTCGGCGGCGGCCAGGGTGGCGGTTTGGCTGCGCGGGGTGGTCTCGTTCGCGCCGGCGACGCCGACGCTGACGGTGATGTGCAGGCCCTTCGTGGTGTCGTGCCAGTCGTGTTCGCTGATGGCCCGGCGGATGGTGTCGAATTTCGCTGTGGCGGCGGCGACCGGTGTGAGCGGGAGTACCAGCAGGAATTCCTCGCCACCGAGTCGGGCGGCGAACCCGGTCGCTGCCGCGGCGGCGAGGTGGGTGTCGAGGAGCCGGGCGACCTCGGCGAGTACCTGGTCGCCGCCGTCGTGGCCGAGCGTGTCGTTGATCCGTTTGAAGTGGTCGATGTCGAAGATCGCGAGGCTCAGGTCCGGATCCGCGGCCAGGAGCGCGGGCAGTTTCTCATCGACGTAGCGGCGGTTCCGCAAGCCGGTCAGTGGGTCGCGGCGAGCCTGCTCCCGGAACTGCCGGGCTGCCTCGCGGGCCTCCGCGGTTTCGAACATGGCGTGCCGGTTCAGCGCCTCCGCCAGCTGCTGCCGGGCCTGGAGGTCCTCGTTGGTGGCGAAGACGACCTTCTGCGCGGCGAACGCCGCGGCGTAATCCCCGCGGGCGGCGTGCAGTTCGGCCTGTTCCTGGTGTACCCGGACAAGGAGCGTGTGCAGGTCACCTTCGACGCACAGCTCGCGGGCGGCGTCGAGGCTCACCTGTGCCCGGTCGAGGGCGCCGAGGCCGTGCTGGGCTCGAGCCAGATTGAGCTGATATTCGGCCAGTTGGCCGGAGTGGTCGAGCTCCCCGGCCTGGAACCGCGCGATGCATTCCAGCATCACCTGCTCGGCCTCCGCGTACTCGCCGTGCTCGATCTGGATCGCGCCGATCGTGTCTAGCATTCCGGGGTTGAGGTCCAGGCCGTGCGCTGTGGAGTACTCCTGCATCCGGTGGGCGACCGCCCGGGCCTGCGGGAGGTCGCCGGCCTCCTGTTCGGAACATGCCCAGTTGTTCAGCACCATGAGGAGCTGCTCCCACTGCCGCAGTTCCCGGGCCAGCGCCTCGACCTGCTGGAACCGCGGCCGCGCCGAGTCCATGTAGCCGTTGTCGGCCAGCGCATCGGCCAGCGTGCAGCGGTACCAGATCTGCATGTGTGGGGTGGCGGTGTCGTCGAGCAGTTCGACCGCGCTCAGCGAGTACTCGAGGAACTTGGCCGTGTCGCCGAACAGCCGCTCGACGTTCGCCCAGGCCACGTAGGTGCGGGCCTGAAGGCAGCGGTCGCCGTGCTCGACGGCCCAGCGTTCGATGTCGGGCAGCTGCCGGGCCGCTCCTGCGAGATCGCCGGTCCGGCGGAGCATGTTGGCGCCGAGGAGGCGGGCGCGGACGACGAGATTCTCTTCGCCCAGGGCGATGGCCTGCCGCTCGAGCTCGGCCGCGGCGGCCTGTCCAGCCTCGGGATCCGTGACGGTTTGGTCCTCCATCGCCAGCACGGCAGCCGACAGTTGCTCGGTCTTGGCCCCGCCGCCGTCCAAGAATCCACCCCCCGGTCCCGATTACCGCGTCTTATCGGGGGCCAGGCAACTCGGCTGAGGAATTCCCGGGGCACTGTGAGCCAACCCTCGGCCGCAGGCAGCGGCGATGGCGGCCCGTTCTACGGCGAGGCCTCCGACGCACACGGCGCGCATTATGATCTTCGGGCTCGGCGGCGCCGGGATGGACATGAGGAGATGGACGTGACGACTCAGCAATGCCCGATCTGCCGTGCCGATCTGCCCGCCAGTGAGCGGTACCCCGACCGCCTGTGCGCGGGGTGCGCTGCCAGAGCCGTCGACACCGAGGGACGGCCGCTGACGTTCTACAACGTCGCCTTCTCCGGTGGGTTCCGGGCGGTCTTCACCGACGACGGGACCGATGCGGACCAGGTGAGCCGCGACCACATCGTGCTCGTGGACGGCATCCGCTGTTGGGCTGACGAGCATCGCTTCGGTGGAATCGTGGTCCGCCCGGCCCCGGAGTCGTGACCGTCGGTTCCACCGTGAGGTGGCGCCGCTAGGCGGCGGGTAGGGCGGCGGCGGCCAGGACCACGCGGTCGCGTCCGCCCTGCTTGGCGGCGTACAGCGCGTCGTCCGCGGCTTGCAGCAGGGTGGCGGGGGACTCCGGCCCGGTGTAGACGGTCACGCCGGCACTGAACGTCGTGACGATCGTCGCGCCGCCGAAGATCAGCGCGTTGTCGCGCACCGTCTGCCGCAGCGCGTCCAGCCGGGCCACCGCCTCCGCCGGCGTGGCTCCGGGCAGGAGGAGGACGAACTCCTCGCCGCCGTGTCGCGCCACGACCTCGCCGTCGCCGAGGGCGCGGCTCAGCGTCCGGGCCAGCTCCACCAGCACGGCGTCGCCGGCGGCGTGGCCGTACTCGTCGTTGACCCGCTTGAAATGATCGAGGTCGACTAGGGCGAGGGCCAGCGGCGTACCGGCGTTCGAGGCGTGCTGGACCGCGGCGGCCAGGGCGTTCATGAGGTAGCGCCGGTTGTGCAGGCCGGTCAGATGGTCGCGGACCGCCTGCTCGGCGAGGTCCGCGCGAAGCAGTTCGATCGTGTGCAACTGCTCCCGGAGCTGGTTGTTGACGCGCTCGAGCTCGCGGCGCTGTCGGCTGCGCTCGGTGATGTCCCGGGCGACGAGTGCCCAGCCGATGCTGCGGCCGGCGCGGTCTTGCAGCGCCGACACGCGGACCTCGAGGTCATGCCCGGAGCCGGCGACATTCTGAATCGTGTGATCGACGTCGACGTCGGCGTCGAGGACGAGCTTGATGCCCGTCTCCGCGCCGAACAGCACGCGGAGCGTGGCGCCGACATAGCTGCTCGGCGCCTCCGGCAGCAGCGAGTGCAGCAGGCGGTCCGCGGCGGGGTTGAGGTTGAGCACCCGGCCGCCGGCGTCCACCACGACGACCGCGTCGCCGATCTTCTGGAAGACCCGCTCGTGGGCGACCGGGGCAAGACCGGGCAGCGAGAAGCGGGTCATCATCACGTACATGATCGGCGTGCTGACGGCGAAGCCGAGGACGGTCAGGTCGATGAGCTTGCCGTGCAGCGACAGCCCGATCGCGTTGAAGATGGCCGACGGCATCGAGATGATGACGGCGATCAGGTAGCCGCGGTATCGCGACGCTCCGCGTGCCCAACCCCGGATGACCCGGGTCAGTGCGATGCCCAGCAGCACGTAGCAGTACGTGGTGTGCAGCCAGAAGAGCGGACCGAAGATCGCCACGTACGCGCCGTCGAACCCGGTCGGCTCGGCGCCTGCGAAGAACTGGTGGTGCCAGGGGTTGGTCGCGACCGCCAGCAGGCAGAGCGCCGGCTCGATGGCCAGCCAGGTGAGGTGCCTGCGGGTCAGCCGCCAGCCGCGGTCGATCGTCGTGTACGAGAAGCAGTGCCAACTGGCGACGACGGCGCACACCCCGATGAAGGCGGAGCCGAGAAGTGCCAGCACGATGCCGGGGTCGCGGAACTGCATGGACGCGGCGTCGACGACCGCCCACTGGGTGATGCCGGCACCGAGGACCGCCATCGCGCCGTAGCCGGGCGCCTGGTGGCGGCGTCGCCAGCCGGTGACGGAGACGGCCGCCGCGATGCCCGCGGCCGTGAGGAAGAGCAGAGTCAGCACGTACGTCGCCACGCCGCCGCCTCCTCACTCGGAATACATGAGGTTCATCGGCAGGGCGGAACCCGGGGTGAGAGCCGGAGCCCTGTGACCTATAGCGCGGCCGTCGCATCGGCTGGGACGTCAGCATCCCCGCGACGATCAGCCGTTCGCATCACTTGCGTGCCCGTCTAGCATTCGCGGTATGTTCCGACTCCGCCCCGTCCTCGCGCTGTCCGCCGTTCTGTTCTCCCTGGTCGCGTGCACCCCCGACAAGGCCGGGAACAGCGGAGGTGAGGCGGCTGCGGCCAGCCTGCCGTCCGGCGCCACGCTGGTGAAAGAGTCCGCCACGGCGATGCGTGAGATCAAGACCACGCGGTTCCTGATCACCGCCGAGGGCGAGGTCGCCGGGCTCAGCCTGCGCCGCGCCGAGGGCACGCTGACCGAGGAAGGCAGCGCGAAGGGCACCGCTCAGATCGAGCAGGCCGGCGGGGTCGTCGAGCTGGAGTTCGTGATCGTCGGCGACAAGCTCTACCTGAAGGGCCCGACCGGCGGGTACCAGACGCTGCCGCTCACGCTGGCGGCCACCGTCTACGACCCGTCCGCGATTCTCGACCCCGACCGTGGCATCGCCAAGGTGCTCGGATCGGCGACCAGCGTCACCACCGAGGCGTCGGAGTCGGTCGACGGCAAGGACGCCTGGCGCGTCGCGGTCGTCACGACCGGCACCGACCTGGCCGGGCTGATCCCCGGCCTGACCGGCAACATCCCGGCCAAGTTGTGGATCGCCGACGCCGACAAGCGCCTGCTCAAGGCGACCTTCACGCTGCCGGGCGGCACGGCGACCGCGATCTTCAAGGAGTTCGACGCACCAGTGACGATCAGTGCGCCCTAGCACCACGACCGCCGCGCCGGCAGTGACGCGGCGGCGCCTGGCGATCAGCGTCGGAGGCGCCACCGTCCTGCTGGCGGCCCTCGACGCGTACGTCGTGGTGACCGTTTTGACCGACATCCTGAGCGACGTGCACATCCCGCTCAACCGGCTCGAGCGCGCCACGCCGATCGTGACCGGCTACCTGCTCGGGTATGTGGCCGGGATGCCGCTGCTCGGCTCGCTCTCCGACCGGCTCGGCCGCCGCGCGGTCATCGTCGCCTGCCTGGCCGGCTTCGCAGTTGGTTCGGCGATGACCGCCGGCTCGGGCGAGTCGATCCACTTGCTGGTGGCCGGCCGCGGGCTGCAAGGGCTGGCCGGCGGCGCGCTGCTGCCGGTGACGATGGCCCTGGCCGGCGACCTCTGGACGGAGCGGCACCGCCGTGCGGTCGCCCTCGGCGCGGTCGGCGCCGCGCAGGAACTGGGCAGCGTGCTCGGCCCGATCTACGGCGCCGCGGTCGCCGCGCTGATCGGCTGGAGGGGCATCTTCTGGATCAACATCCCCCTGGCGGCGCTGGCCGCCGTCGCCGTACTGTTCGCGCTGCCCCGCGAGACCGCCGCCCGGCCGCACCGTCCCGGCGTCGACGTGCTCGGCGGCATCCTGCTCGCGGCCGGTCTGGCCCTGCTCGTCGTGGGTCTCTACAACCCGGATCCCGAACGCGCGGTGCTGCCGTCGTGGGGCCCCGCCACCCTCGGCGCGGCCGTCGTCGTACTCGTACTTTTCGGTTTGTGGGAAAGCCGGGCCCGGACCAGGCTGTTCGATCCGGCGGGCGTGCGCATGGCGCCCTTCCTCGCCGCGCTCGGCGCGAGCTTCTGCACCGGCGCCGCCCTGATGGTGACGCTCGTCGACGTCCAGTTGGTCGCGCAGACGCTGCTCGGCAGGGACGCGTTCGGTGGCACGCTGCTGCTCACCCGCTTCCTGATCGCCCTCCCGATCGGCGCCGTGCTCGGTGGCCTGGTGCTGGCCCGCCTGAGCGAGCGTCTGGTCACCCTGGTCGGCCTGCTCACGGCCGCTTGCGGGTACGCGCTGATCGCGTACTGGCCGGCCGACGTGCTCGCGACCCGCTATGCCGGAATACTGCCCCGCCTCGACACCGACCTCGCCATCGCGGGCCTCGGCCTCGGCCTGGTCATCGCGCCGCTCGCCGCGGCCGTGCTGCGCGTGACACCCCCGGACCGGCACGGCGTGGCCTCCGCCGCCGCGGTCGTGTCCCGGATGGTCGGCATGCTGCTCGGCGTCGCCGCGCTCACCGCGTGGGGCCTGCACCGCTTCAAGACGCTGACCGCGACCCTCGACACTCCGCTGCCGTTCGGCGTCGACCCTGCCGAGTACCGCGCCCGGCTCGACGTCTACGAGGTGGCGATCAAGGCCGCCCTGCACACCGAGTACCGAGAGATATTCCTGTTCACGGCCGGCCTCTGCGTGGTCGGCGCCCTGCTCGGCCTGCTGCTGGGCGGCAAGCCCACCACCACGGCCGGCCAAGCGTAGACATGCCGGCCATGGGATCTTCCCGCGGATGTGTGCGTCACGGACATCGCGGCGATACCCGGTCGGCACCGACCAGGTCGGTGCGAGCATGAAACGCTTTCCGAAGGCGCAGCGTCGCAAGATCCAGCGGTTGCAGGCCGGGGCGATGCGGGGCGATCTCGTCGACGCGTACAACCTGGCCCTGGAATGGGAGCTGGTGGGCGACGACGGTCAGGCGGAACGCTGGCACCGGGTGGCGGCGAGCGGCGGCGATCCACGGGCGCTGACAAACCTTGGAGCGTTCCTCGGCCGGACGGGTCGTGAGCGGGAGGCTCTGACATTTCTGGAGGCCGCGGCCGAGGCCGGGAACCTCTTCGGCGCCTGCAATGCCGGGGTGCTGCACGAGAGGCTCGGTCAGGATCAGCAGGCCGAGCACTGGTACCGGACCGCGGCCACGGGCGGCGACCAGCTCGCCCGGAACCAGCTTGCTCTGCTGCTCGACCGCCTCGGGCGCCACGAGGAAGCAAGGCCCCTGCTGGTCGCCGCCGCGGAAAGCGGTGACGCCGACAGCGCACACGCTCTCGCGGATCGGCTGGAGAGCGCGGGCGACGACGACGAGGCCGAATACTGGTACCGGGTCGCTGCCGCCTGCGGCGACCTCGACGCACGCAACAACCTCGCCTTGCTCCTGGATCGGACCGGGCGTAGCCCGGAGGCGCTGGTGTTGTGGCGGGCCGGCGCGGACGGCGGTAACGCCAGCTGTGCGTACAACCTCGCGATCGAGCTGGAGCAGGCGGGTGACCTCCGGGAGGCGCATCGCTGGTACCGGCAGGCGTTGACGGTGTGGGAGGCCGATGCCGAGAACCTCGACGCGGAGACCGCCTACTGCGCGGCGGTGGCCTGCGAGGAGCTGGACGATCCTCGCGGCGCACTCGTCTGGTACCGCCGGGCTGCCGCGCTCGGTCATCGTGACGCCGCCCGCGAGGTGCGGCAGCGCGCCCTCGCCAACAGCGAGCCACCACAGCGGACTCCAGGCTACGAGCGGAACCGTCGCGGGCCGGCGCGGCGGCGCGGCAGTACCCGGCCGTAATCTCACCGACCGTGCGGGTGCGGTGCGGCTCCGGTCGGTGAGCCGGTCAGCGGGGGCGGTGGCGGGTCGGGCGCTGCGTCAGGATGAACGTCCGCGCCGACAAAGAGGTGGAGCCATGTTGGATCGTGACCGCGACGTGCTGACGAGGATTCGGCAGGGGCTGCTCTACACGGAGTCGGAGGCGTCCTTTCAGGCACCGCTGCGTCGGTCGGATCTGATCTTCGACTACAACCGGACTCGGCCGAGCGACGCGGAACGGCGTCGATCACTGCTCGAGGCGATCCTCGGGTCCGTCGGCGCTCGTACCGTCCTGCTTTCCCCTTTCCATGCGGGGTTCGGCAGCAACGTGCATATCGGTGACGACTTCTTCGGCAACGTCAATCTGACCTTCGTCGACGATGTGGAGATCCGCATCGGCGACGGTGTCATGATCGCGCCGGGTGTCACCCTGACCACGACCGGGCACCCGGTCCATCCGGACCTGCGGGTGGACTTTCGGCGGTTCTCCGAACCCATCGTGATCGAGGACAAGGTCTGGATAGGCAGCAACGTTGTGGTGCTTCCCGGCGTTCGCATCGGGTACGGCGCCGTGGTGGGCGCGGGCAGCGTCGTGACCCACGACATCCCGGCCATGACCGTCGCCGTCGGAGTGCCCTGTCGAGTCGTCCGGCAGATCACGGACGAAGACCTCAACACGCGGACAGCCCCTGTCGAGGGGCCAAGGACGAACGCCTGACCGGCCCGTCCGGTGGGTTTCCTGCTCGCCGGCGCGGCCGGAACCGTGCGGGCGGCGCGGGAACAGGCCTTTCAGCTCGAGGGCGGGGCGAGACTGCGGTTCGTGGAGTCGCCCGCCCAGGCCGCGCCGGGCACCTGGTACATCGGCGCCTGCGGCAACTGATGTCGCGGATCGTGATCATGCATAGCGGCAGGCGGCGGGCCGGGTAGCCTCTGTTTGGGAGATCCGTGATGGTTTGGGGGTCTATGGCCGTGAACCCGGACGAGGCCCCGGTACGCCGGGGTCTGTGGATCTACGCGATCGCGGTGATCACCGCCGCCCTGGTCATCGCGCCGATCGCCGACTACCGCCTGGCCGTTCACCCGTACCTGATCGTCGCGTTCTTCGTCCTCATGGCCGCGGCCGATCTGCTGACCGCGCACCTGCTGGTGCAGCAGTTCCTGGCCGGTGGCCGGCTGGCGACGCTGGGCCTGTCCTCGGCCTACCTCTACTCCAGCGTGATGATGGTGCCCTACGCCGTCGTCTTCACCCGGATGCAACACCTGAGTGCCGACTCCACCTGGGCCGAGGTCTGCTCACCGTGGCTGTTTCTGGCGGTCTTCACCGGCTTTCCGGTGCTGGTGGCGACGCAACAGTGGTTCGTCGCGGCGCTAGCGGCCCGATGGGGCGGGCGGGTCAGGACCCGGCGGCGGGCCGCCGCCCTGGTCGCGGCCGCCGCGGTGCTCGCGCTCGCGGTAGCGGTGACGAGCATCGTCCTCGGTGGCGCGGACTGGCTGCCCCGGCTCTATCAGGGCGGCACGCAGACCCCGGCCGGTCGGTGGATGATCTGTGCGGCGGCGCTGAGCACGGCCGTCTGCCTGCTGGTGGTGGCCCTGGATCTGCGCCGCCGGCCACCGGTGGAACGGTGGGTGGTGGTGGCGATCAGCGCGTCCCTGGCCACCGCGATCCTGTACCTGGCCGCCCCGTACCGCTACACGCTCGGCTGGTATTCGGCGCGGGTCACTCTGCTGCTCACCGCCGGGGTGGTGCTGGTGGCCCTCCTCGCCGAAACCGCGAGCCTCTACCGGCGGCTCTCGGCGGCGCACGAGGGGCTCGACCGGGCGCACCGCGAACTGAGCCGCCGGGCCGAGCACCTCGCCGCCGCCAATCTCGAGCTGGAGGCCGCGGGCACCTGGAAGAGCGACATCATCGCCACCCTCTCCCACGAGATCAACCAGCCCCTCGCGGTGATCTCGGCCTGCTCCGAGGAGCTGACCCACGACTGGGACACCAGCACCGACGACGAACGCCGGGCGGCCGCCCGGGCACTGGGCGACCGGGTCAGCCAGCTGCTCGACATGGCGGCGCACCTGCTCGCGCTCTGCCGCGCCGAGCGGGGCGAAATCCGTACCCGGCCCGCCGTGCTGCCGGTCGAGCAGACGCTGACGCGGGTCACGGACAACCTGACCAAGCAGGCCCGCGCGCGGGTCAGTGCCGGCTCCGGCCCACCCGGCGCGGCCGTGTGGGCCGACCCCGTGCACACCCATGAGGTACTCACCAACTTCGTCACGAACGCGGTCAAGTACAGCCCGGGTCATATCCACATGTCGGCGGCCCTCGACGACACCGGCGACGAGGTCCTGTTCGCCGTCAGCGACGAGGGCGACGGGGTGCCGCCGGAGTTCGTCGCGCACCTGTTCGACCGCTTCACCCAGGCCGAGCGGCCCGGCGCGGCGAGGAACGGCGCCGGTTTCGGGCTGTACCTGTCCAGGCTGCTCGCCGAGGCGAACGACGGCCGAGTCTGGTACGAGGACGTCGTTCCACACGGCGGCCGGTTCGTGCTGTGCCTGCCCAAGGCCCAGCGGGCCACCTGAACGGCGTGGGTGTCACCGCTCGCAGTCGACCACGGTGTCGGTCGTTGTCGGGTCGCACCGGTCGCCCGTGGTGCCGTTCGTCCCACCGTCGAGTCGGTCGGGCGTGTCGTACTGGTAGCCCTCGCCGCCGTTGACGTCGTCGTCCCCGGCCTCGCCGTAGAGGCTGTCGCGGTCGTCCCCGCCGGACAGGGTGTCGTCGCCCTCGCCGCCCCGGATGACGTCGTCGCCGGCCCAGCCGTCGATCTCGTTCGCGCTCGCGTTGCCGGTCAGCCGGTCGCTTCCGGAACCGCCGATGAGGCCCTCGACGTCGGCGCCAACGGTGTCGTGCTCGCCGGCCTGGCCGTCATCGCGCTGCGCGCCGTCCAGGTCGACCACGACGGCCTTGGTGTAGTTCATGTAGTCCACCAGGTCCCGGCCGGTTCCGCCGCGGATGACGTCGGCGCTCACCGTGCCCATGGTGGGGTCGTCGCCGACGAGGGCGTCGTCACCGGACCCTCCGTCGAGCACGTCGGCGCCGAGCTCGCCGACCAGGACGTCGTGGCCCGCGTACCCGTAGAGGGTGTCGTTGCCGGGGCCACCGACGAGGATGTCCGGGCGGCCGGTGCCGTAGAGCCGGTCGTTCGCCTGACCGCCCTGGATCCTCTCGACGTCGGTCCTGATGGTGTCGTGCTCGCCCTTCATGCCGTCGTCGCCGGCGACCCCGTCGGCGTCGGCCGTCACCGGGCGCTCGTAGGTGAAGTAGTTGGCGGTGTCCGTGCCGCTGCCACCCTCGAGGACGTCGTCGTCCGAGCGGCTGTCCCCGTACGCGTTCGATCGCAGGTCGTCGTCGCCGGCGCCGCCGACCAGGCGGTCGTCGCCGATCCAGCCGGTGATGAAGTCGTCGCCGTTCTGGCCGAACAGGGTGTCGTCGTCGTCCCCGCCGTCGATGTGGTCGCCGCTGTCGCCGCCGTACACCCGGTCGTTGCCGTCGCCGCCCTGGATGTAGTCCACGCCGCCGAGGCCGTGGAGCTTGTCCTTGCCGGTGTCGCCGCGCAGCGTGTCGCCGCGCGGGCCGCCGGTGATGGTGTCGGCGGCGCTGCCGCCGTCGGCGGTCATGCCGAGGTCCGTCCTGTTGACGATCGAGTCGTTCCGGTCGTAGGTGTAGACCCGCACCCGGGTCGGCGCCTTCGACGTCCTGCACCTGACCTTGGTCTTGTCGCCCTTGACCGCCTTGCAGCCCTTGCCGGCCTTGACGCTCACCCGGTCGTCGATCGTGATGGTGTTGCCTGACCGGGTCACGACGACCTTGTTCTGCTTACCCCTGGCGGCCTTGTACTGGACCTTCGTCGTCTCCACGACCGAGGCCAGGCCGGTCGTGGCCGCCTGCGCGGGCGCGGCCAGGAGACCGACGGAAGCCGCGGTGAGCAGGGCCATGCCGAGCGTGGCGAGGCGCGGGGGGTGCGACATGCGGGCTTCTCCCAGGTACGGCGATGTTGATCTACATGTGGAGCGCGATTGTAGGCGCGATCAGCGTCGCCAGGTACAGGTGGAGGTGACGTCCGTGTCAGTGCCGTGGAGCCCGAAACCTTAAGCCGGACGACCACATGACCGATCTGCTGGACATGCTGCGGGTGCGTATCCGGCCGAACTGGCGACGCTGGACCGGCATCGCGCTGGTCGTGGTGGTCGCGCTCACCGGGACCACCGCGTCGTGGGTCGCCCAGCGTGCTGACGAACACCGCAGCGCGGTCCACCTGATGGACCGCTACACCAGTGACCTCAGCCGGGCGATAAGCACGGAGATCCAACGGTACGGCGACATGCTCACCGACGTGGCGGTGGCCATCGGGGCGCAGCCCGACCTCACCGCCGCCGACTTCACCTGGATCACCAATACGGTCAGTAACCGCCGGCTGCCCGGCGCCACCTCGCTCGACCTGGTCGTCGACTCGACCGACAGCGGCGTCGCCGCCCTGGAGTCCTACTGGCGCGAGCGCGGCGCGCGCGACCTGAAGCTGAAACCCGCCGTCGGCAGCCAGCACGCGTTCATCGTCCTGCGGCGCTCGGTCGACGGCCGGCAGCGACCCACCGGCACGGATCTGTACAGCGTTCCCGAGGCGGCGCAGGCCCTGCGGCACTCCCGGGACGCCGGCGGCTTCGCGGTCAGCCGCGCATACGTGCTGTTGCTCGATCGGACCCTGCCGGTCGCGCAGCAGCAGCTGTCGTTCCGGCTCGCGGTGCCGGTGTACCGCACCGGCAACGTGTTCCGCGGCTGGCTCACCATGGGTGTGCACGGCCACGACCTGCTGACCAGCGCGCTCCAGGCGCAGGCGGTGGCGCAGGAGCACGGCGCGGTCGCCGCCGAGCTGCTGGAGCTGAACGGCACCGTCGTGCAGACGGTCGCCGCCGCCTCCGCCAACCGGGCCCGGGACTATCCGCGTTCGCTGGACCGGATCACGCACATCACCATCGGCGTGCGCACCTGGACCCTGCGGATGTACCCGACCGACGCGCTGCTTCGCGAGACCCGTCAGGGCGCCGCCGGCACCGCGTTCCGGGTGGCGATGACGATCACCGCGCTGCTCACCCTGATCGTCGGCCTGCTGGCGGGCGCACGGAACCGGGCAATGGGCAAGGTCGACGCCGCGACCGCCGCCCTGCGCGACGACATCGAACGCCGCGAGCAGGTCGAGACGAAGTTGCGCGAACGCGAGCTGGAGCTGCAGCGGATGGTGCTCCAGGACCCGCTGACCGGCCTGGCCAACCGCGCCGGGCTGGACGCTCGGCTCACCGATCTGGTGGGCCGGGACACGAACATCGCGTTGCTGCTCATCGACCTGGACGGCTTCAAGATGGTCAACGACGTGTACGGGCATGCCGCCGGTGACGCGATACTCAGCGAGTTCGCCCGGATCCTGCGTGCCGCCGTGCGTGCCGGTGACGTGGCGGCCCGCCTCGGCGGCGACGAGTTCGTCGTGCTGACCACCGAGGTGCCCGACGAGGCGAGCGCGGTTGCCACCGCCGAGCGCATCCTGGCCGCAGCGGCCGAGACACCGGTGCGCATGGGCGAGGACACGCTCGCCATCCGGGCCAGCATCGGCGTCGCGACCGGTCGCGTCGGCGACACCCCGCAGGAGCTGCTGCGCCGCGCCGACACCGCCATGTACCGGGCCAAGCATCTGGGCAAGCACGGCGTACAGGTGCACGACCCGTCGATGACCGACCTCCCCGCCTCCGCTACTTGACGAGAACGAACTCGGTGGGCTGATACCCCAACGGATACTGGGGTGCCTGGCCGCCGACGCTCATGTTGACTCGCGGCGACAGATCCAGCCAGCTGTGCGGTTCGGGCCGTCCCATCCAGGTCGTGTCCGGAACGTGCCCGGCGTGGCCCTGGTAGGGGGTTCCCCTCGCGGCCGCGGCTGCGCGTTCGGCGGCAGCGGCCTCCGACGCCGCGGCGCGCAGCGCGCCGGCGGTCGGCACCCGCCCGGTGGGTGACAGCTGGCCGGCGGCGATCGCCTCGTTGCTGCCCTTGATGTACGCCTCCAGTTCCGCGATCTCCGCCGCGGTGGCTGCCGGAGGTGCTCTGATGAGCACCGGCCCGGACATGGTGAGTGGCACCGGGATGATGCCGTACGCCATCGGAATCTCGTTGCCGTTGGCGTCCCGCCAGCCGGGGGGCGCGGGCTTGGGCAGGTCGAAGAACGGGTCGTCGGGATTGCGTGCGTGCCAGTACTGAGCGTCGCGGCCGCTGAGGATGTCGTCGGTCTGCCGGAGGAAGTCGCTGACGAAGTAGCTGAAGATGTTGGACGCCGAGTCGGCGGCCTCGAGCAGGGGCGCCGGCCCGTACACGTTGATGTCGTCGCCCCACAGGTTGGGGTCGCCCAGGTCGGCCAGGGCCTGCTCCGCCGACCAGTCGGGGGTTCCGGGATCCGCCTCGTACGGCCACGGCGCCCAGTCGTCCGGGTCGCTGACATCGTCGGGTTGATGGCCGGTGGCGTCCGTCCAGCCGAGCGGGTTGCCGTACGCGTAGAGGTACCGGTTGCCGGACTGGGTGCGGCCGCGGTCCGGCACGACGGAGTCGGGGCTCAGGAATCGCGCGGTCCGGGGCTCGTAGTACCGGTCGCCCATCTGGATGAGGCCGGACCACGGGTCCTGACGCTGACCGGTGAACCGGAGGTCGGTGGCCGTGCTCTGCTGGCCCGGCGACGCCCCGGACGGGCGGTAGTCGTAGCGCGCGCCGACCGCCCCGGTCCCGGTCGTCAGCAGGCGGGTCGATCCGAGCCGGTCGGTGTGGAAGAAGTGCAGACCGTTGCGGTCGCGCCCGGCGATGAGCGTGGAGCCGGCCCAGTAGTACTTGACGCTGTCGGCCCCGCCCGCGCCGGCCTCGAGCCACGGCCCGAAGTACCGGCGGACCCGCGGACCGTGGCGGGTCTCGACGCGGGTGCCGTCGGCGTCGTACCGCATGCAGGTACGCCGGCCGGCCTTGTCCTCGACCATCACGAGGCGGTTGTCGTCGTCCCAGGCCAGGTGCCGGGTGGCCGGGGCCGTCGAGGACCCGGCGGTGCAGGCCGCGGCGCCGGCCACCGGCGGTGCGGCGGCCGCGGGCGGCAGCCGCAGGCGCTGACCCGGGTAGATCCAGTGCGGGTCGGTGAAGCGGCCGCCGGGCGGGTCGGGATACCGCTCGCCGCGGTTCAGCGCGAAGATCTCCGGCCATCGCCGCGGGTCGCCGAGGCGATCGGCCGCGATCGCCCAGAGCGTGTCGCGACGCCTTCCGGGTTGTTTGGCGCGCACGGTGTACGTGGGCGCGTTGCCCACCGCGACGGTGTTGCCGTTGGCGTCGTAGTAGTACCACTCGTCGGCGATGCTCGACGCGGCGTGCGGACCCCGGCACGGCGACCGCGCGGCTCCCGAGCCGCATCCGGCGGGGCCCGGCTGCGGATAGGTGTACCGGCCCGTGACCGAAGAACGCCGCAGGTTGCCGACCGTGTCCCAGCTCAGGTGCTCGGCCAGGGCACCGGTCACATCGGTGAGCCGGTCCAGGGCGTCGTAGCTGAACGACAGCTGCCGTCCCGGCGGGGTGACGGACTCGGTACGTACCAGGCCGTCGGGCTCGTGGGTGTAGCCGATCCGCAGCAGCGGCCCGGTGACGGGGGAGGCGGTGCTGATCTCGTTGAGCCAGCGCCGTTTCGGATCCCAGGTCCACGCCGTGACGGTGCTGTCGGCCCGCTCGGTCCAGGTCGGATTCCCGTCGGGGTCGTAGCGGAACTCTCCCACCAGGCCCGGCATGTCCCGCAGGCGGCCCGCGGTGTCGTATCCGTACGTCTGCCGCTCGCCGTCGGGGTAGGTCACCGCCAGTTGGCGGCCGAGGCCGTCCCACTCGAGGCCGACGGCCTGGCGGTCGCCGCCGACGCATCTGAGGTCCTCGGCGAGGTCACCGCCGGGCCGGTAGCGCAGCGACCGGGACCGGCCGCCCGGGCAGCCCTGACCGGTGGGGTCGCTGACCGAGGTGAGCTGTCCGATGCCGGCACCGTGCCCCGGCTCGTCGTAGTGCCACCGGACCTCGGAACCGTCCCGGCGGATCTCGGCCACCGGCCGGTTGGCGGCGTCGTAGCGGTACCTGAGCCGCCGTCCGCGCGCGTCGGTCTGCGTGTCGCGGTTCCCGGCCGGGTCCCAGGTCCAGCGCCACACCCCGAGATCGGGGTCGTCGATCGCGGCCACCTCGCCGAGGAGCGTGTAGTGCCACCGGCTGACGTTGCCCTGGTCGTCGGTCATCGTCGTGAGCCGGCCGGCGGCGTCGTATCCGTAGCGCAGCCGGGACACGGCGCCGTTGTCGCGTTGCTCCACCACGGCCAGCTGGCCGTGCGCGTCGGACTTCAACGTCGTGGTGTTGCCGCGCTCGTCGGTCTCGTCGACCCAGGCGTACTCGTCGTCGTTGCGGTACGCCCACCGGCGTACCGCGCCGTCGGCATGGGTCTGGCTGGTCAGCCGGCCGTCGGCGTCGTAGGCGTAGCGCTCCACCACCGGCGCCTCGCCGGCCGGGAGGCTGAACCAGTTGGTGGTCGCGGCCGGCCGCGCCGCGGCGTCGGAGTAGAAGAGATGCCGCACGAAGGTGCGACCGGGTTGGTCGCCCTCGCGTTCGATGCCGGTCGGGCGGTCCAGCCCGTCCAGGAACGTCTCCGACCAGAGGCCGTCGGGGGTGCCGTCGTCGCGTACCTCGCGGATCCGCCGGCGGGCCGGATCGTTCCAGTCGAGATAGCTGTAGCGGACGGCCCCCCGGCCGGGCCGCCGCACGGTCGCCGGCCGGCCGAACGGATCGGGGTCGGTCTCCAGGCGCGCGCCGTTGGCGTCGGTGAACGCCGTGATCAGGCCCTGCCGGCGGTCCCAGTCGGTGACGGTGCACTGGTGCAACGCGTTGCACACCCGCTCCGGCAGCAGGTGGCGCTCGGGGTCGTAGGCGGTCGTGGTGGTGTGACCGAGTGCGTCGGTGACCGAGGTGCGGTTGCCGAACGCGTCGTAGGTGAGGGTGGTGGTGAGGTAGCGGCCCCGGTCGTCCAGCCGCTTGACCGCGGTCAGGAGGCCGAGCCGGCCCGGCACGCCGGGGCAGGCACCCCGCGGCGTGCCGTTGTCGCCGTCGTAGCACCAGCCGGTGTCGCGCAGCCGTTTCGAGGTGGCACCCGTGCCGTCCCGAAGTTCCTCGGCGGCCGGCGCGTCGACGATCCACGGCTCGGTGGCGGGTCGAAAGCGCCGCAGAAGTACCTGGTCGTCGCGCGGGTCGGCGGGATCACCCAGGGCCTGGAACCGCTCGACATTGCCGAAACGGTCGTAGGCGTACGCGATGCGACTCTCCCGGCCCACCGCCGGGCCGCCGCCGTTCGGCGTGTCGTATTCCCAGGTGCTTGCGGTCTCCGGCAGACAGGTGGCCGGGGCGCGGCCGCCGGTGGGCCGGTACGTGGTGACGGTGCGGCCCAGCAGCCGGCCGGCCGCGTCCTGGCGGAAGGACGACACCGGTCGCACCAGGCAGGTGTCGTCGATGCGGTAGTGCTGCACGTTCGTGCGGGCCGGCCGGTTCGCGGCGGCCGCCTGGGTCGTCGCGGTCCGGGCCCAGCCGAGCAGCCGCCGATCGGTGTACGACCAGCGCGCACACGAGTAGTCGAACTCCGCGCGCGCCGGCGAGGTGCCCGCGACGCGTAGCTCCACCGTCGCCGGCAGGTGCAGGACGACGCCCTGCGGAAGGTGGCAGCCGGACAACTCCGGCGCCGGCGGGCTGCGCGTCCGGAACGCCGAGGACGGCCGGTAACCGATGCCGGTCCGGGCGCCGAGGCCGTTGTCGACGCCGACGAGAAGGTCCGGCGCCGCGGCCGCGCGGATCGTGGTGACCTGAAGCGATCCCGCCCTCAGGTCGAGACGGACCAGGTCCGCGTCCGCGTCACCGTCCGCGTCGGCCGGCGCCCACTCCAGGGCGCCCGGTGGCGCGTAGCCGGGCAGCGCGTTCGGCACCGGCGCGGTGGGCCGCCACACACCCTGCCCCAGCGAGGTGAGCGTGTCGATCCGCAGACCCAGTTCCGGCTGACCGCCGGGCACGCGCGGCGGAAGCCGGAAGGGCAGCAGGTGAAGCAGGTCCGATCGGCCGTCGTGGTTGACGTCGGTGACCCGCCAGCGCGCCGTGTCGGCGATCGCCGCGTCGTCGGCGAAGGGGTTCGGAAACGCGTCGGCGGCGTTCTCCGGCCGCCACCTGCCGTCGCCGTGCGCCAGCAGGGACCGGACGGAGATCCCGGTCGCCGTACGGTCCGGCCGGACGAGGTCCGCCTTGCCGTCGCCGTTGGCATCCGCGACCAGCCACCTGCGGGCGTCGACGGCGAGGTGCGTGCCGGCGAAGGGCTGGGTCGCCCGGCGCCAGCGGAGCCCGTCGCCGGTGGACAGCACGGTGTCCACCCAGCCGCCGCCGGCGACCGGGCGAACCCGGACAAGGTCGGTCCGGCCGTCACCGTTCACATCGGCCTGTTGCCAGCTCAGCGGCCCCGCGGCCGGCGGCTCGCCCGGCACCCGCCCCGGCCGGGGCGTCCAGGCCGCGTCGCCGGTGGAGAGCAGGGTGTTGACGCGGAGCACCTGGTCGGCGCGGTACAGATGGACCAGGTCCGTCCGGCCGTCGCCGTTGACATCCATGGTCCGCCAGCCGGGGTCGTCGCGCCCGGACTCACCCGGGTTCTGCGCGACGTAGTTGGGCCAGGCGACGCGCGTCCGTTCGGTCCACCCGCCCGTGCCGTCGGCGAGCAGGGAGGTGATCCGGAATCGGCCGGGCTCGTCCACCAGGTAGATGAGATCGGCGCGGCCGTCCGCGTTGACGTCGCCGACCTTCCAGTTCCGGGCGACCTGAGCGCCGCGGCCCGGCAACACGCGCTGTGACCGCTGCACGTAGCCGCCGCCCGGTCGCCGCAGCAGGGCGTAGATCGTGGTCGAGTCCTTGGCCGGATGGACGTAGAGCGTGTCCTGCCGGCCGTCACCGTCCACGTCGGCATGGATCGACCGCCGGGCGCTGTCCGCGCCGGTGCGTGGCGACACGTCATCCACCGCGATCAGCGGTCCGGCGTCGCTGTAGAGGCCGAACAGGTCCGCGAGGCCGTCGCCGTCGACGTCCGGTGCGTGCACGCCCTGCCACGTCAGCAGGTCGTCGAACGTGTACGCGCGTTCGCTGGACGTGCCGCAGTCGGTCCAACTCGCCGGCCACCGGAACGTGCCGTCACCGGCGCCGAACACCCGGGTGAAGCTGGTGTGCGGGCGGTCGAACGCGGGCGAGCAGGCGGTGGCCGGATGCGCCTGGGTCAGCATGGGGAACAGCAGGTCGGTGTTCCCGTCGCCGTCGGCGTCGCCGGCGGTCACGTGGACCATCAGGTACCGCTCGTCGCCGATCAGCCGGTCGGGAACTTGGTCCTCCCGCGCCAGCCAGCCGCCGCCGCGCTGGCTCACCAGGGTCTGCACGAGGCCACGCCGGGTCGGCTGGCCCGGCAGGGTGACCACCCGCAGCAGGTCGGCGCGGCCGTCGCCGTTGACGTCGGCGGCGCGCAGGCGGCCGTTCCATCCGTGGAACGCCGTCTTGTGATCCACCAGCGAGTAGGTGCCGTCGCCGCGTCCGAACCCGGTCCACCAGCGGCTACTGAACGCCAGGCTCACGTCGGCGCGGCCGTCGGCGTCGGCGTCGGCGACGGCCAGGTCCGGCGTACCGCGGTGCGAGCCGCGGTCCGGGGCGGCGACGGAGGCGGTCGTGAATGTGCCGTCGCCGCGGCCCAGCGCGGTGCCGAGATATTGGTGGAGCGGCTCGAAGATCGGGCTGACGAACGGGTCCGAGTACACGCAGATCAGGTCGGCGCGACCGTCCCCGTTCGCGTCGCCGGGCCGGCAGAGCATGTCGAAGCCCGAGTTCGGGTTGTCGATCCAGGAGGTCTCGGTGAACGACGGCAGCAGCCGAAAGGTGCCGTCGTGCTCGGACAGCGCCACGAAGATCAGCATCACCTGCGGTGCCGTCTGGCCGCCCACCGGGAACGAGATCACCGGCCGGCCACGCCGATGGCCGACGGTCAGGATCAGGTCGTCGCTGCCGTCCGCGTTGACGTCGGTCGCCCAGACCTGGAGGCCACGGTCGAGCGGATCGCCCCAGCCGTCCGGGTCCGGCCACGGGAGAATCTCGGAGACCGAGATCGGTACCAGCCCGCGGTCGCTCACCCCGGTGGTGATCTCGACCCGGGCCGGCCCGGCGTCGTCGTTGGCGTTGACCTTGATCCAATCGGTACGGTCGTCGCCGTTGATGTCGCCCGTCGTGTACGGGGTGTCCTCCGGATCTCGCGGCCGCTTGTGGAACTCGCGGTCGACCACCTGGTCGCGGAACACCGAACCGGGTCGCGCGCCGGTCCACCGCGGGCCCGGATCGGGGACCGTCGCGACGGGCTCGGCGGCCCACCAGTCGGCCGGCGCCGGGCCGGCCTGCGCGGTCAGCGTGAGGGCGGGCGCGGCCGTGCCGGACACCACGGTGCCCGAGCCGTCGAGCACGGCGTCCCGGCCGTACTGTTGCACCGCTCGCAGCATCGACCGGGAGGTGGTGCCCGTCCGCGTCTCGTACCGCAGCGCGTACGCCCGCAGCCGCTCACCGCGTACCTGGACGTCGATGGACTTGAGGCGGTGCCGGGTCACCACGAGTGCGCGACCGTCGGCCTGATCGATCGGATCGGGCCGCGGCTCCGAGTGGAACGTGACGACAACTCCGTTGTACGAGACGGCGCGCGGATATTCGCGGCCGGTGCCGAGCGGATCGGCGTTCTGCGAGTAGGAGTAGGTGACCTGGTTGCCCCGCGGATCCTGGACGCCGGCCAGGTGCCAGGCCGCCGGGTCCGTACCCACCGGCAGCCGCGGCCGGTACGTCAGCCGCGTTCCGTCCCGGTTCCAGACGCGCCACGTGCCGCCCGCGGCGGAGGGTTCGAATTCGATCCGCCGGTAGCCCTCCACCTTCGTGGCATAGCCCTGTGCGGCCGGTGTGGACGGATGCTCGCATCCGGGGCTCCGCACCGGTGCGGCACCGTCGGCCCGGCATCGCACCAGCCGGAGCCCGTCGAGGTGGAACTCGTCCTGATCCGTGTGGCTCGGCACCCCGCGGCCCGGCGCCGTCCGGGTGATCTCCGACAGGCCGGACAACGACCATCCGACGCCGAGCCAGCCGTTCGGCGCACCCGCGTCATAGCTCAGCCGCAGCGCCGGTTCGAGACCGCGGAAGGCGGGCACCTCCACCCGGACGTCGGTGTAGCCGCCGGGTCCGCTCGCGTCCGGTACGCCCGCTCGGCCGTCCGCCTCGGGCCGCAATCCGACCAGGTCCGAGGCCAGCAAGCTGCACACGAGCACCACCGCGGCGGACGCGCGTACTCCCATGGCCTCGGCTCTCGGTGCGGGAACGGCTCTGAGCGCCAATCGTGCACAACCGTCGTCGATGGTGGTTAGCGGATAGTCGCGTATGTGATTGAAGTTCGGGGTTTCTGGTGGGATTTAGACCCATGTCCGGGTGGCGGTGGCAAGGAACCGGTGCGGTACGTCCACCGGTGTCGCTGCGCGCGGGTCATGGCCATTCCGTAATGATGCAGTTACGTCATCTTTCTGGCTAGATGAGCGGCATCCGCGAGGAGGATTACCTGTTTCCCACCGCAGATGCGTACGGCTAGGGTGCTCGGTGTGACGATGTTTCGGATCGGTGAGGCGGCGGAGCTGCTCGGGGTCAGCGTGGACACGGTGCGCCGCTGGGTGGACGCGGGCCGGCTGGCCGCCGGCCGCGATGAGCACGGGCACCGGGTGATCGACGGGGTCGACCTGGCCGGGTTCGCGCGCGCGCAGGCCGGCGATCCGGGCGCCGGCTCGGAGGACTCCTCGGCCCGTAACCGGCTGCGCGGCATCGTCACCGCGGTGGTCAGGGACACGGTGATGGCGCAGGTGGACATCCAGGCCGGCCCGTTCCGGATCGTGTCGCTGATGAGCCGGGAGGCGGTCGACGAGCTGGACCTCCAGGTCGGGTCGGTCGCGGTCGCGGTGATCAAGTCGACCACGGTGGTGGTGGAGCGATCCGCGCCGGCCGTGGCACACAGGACGCGGGCCGGCGCGTGAGCGCGGGCGGCCCGGACCGAAGGGGAGAACAGGTGCGTACACGTTTCGTTCGGGCCGCGCTGGCCGGATTGACCGCGATGGTGCTGGTCGGCTGTGGCGGCGAGGACGCCGGCAGTGGTTCGGCGCCGACCGGCGGTGCGGGGGTGACCGGCACGGTGACCGTGTTCGGGGCCGCGTCGCTGACCGAGTCGTTCACCCGGATCGGCGAGGACTTCGAGGCGGCGTACCCGGGCACGGCGGTGAAGTTCAACTTCGCCGGCAGCTCCGCCCTGGCCACGCAGATCGACCAGGGCGCGCCGGCGGACGTGTTCGCCTCGGCCGCGCCGAAGAACATGCAGACCGTCACGGACGCCGGCAACGGCGAGGGTGCGCCCGTCACGTTCGCCAAGAACCAGCTCGTCATCGCGGTGCCCAAGGGCAACCCGAAGGGCGTCAAGGGCCTGTCCGACCTGGCGAAACCGGACGTCAAGGTGGCGCTGTGCGCACCCGAGGTGCCGTGCGGCGCCGCGGCGCAGAAGGTCATCGCCGCCGCCGGCGTGACCATCAAGCCGGTCACCCTCGAGCAGGACGTGAAGGCCGCGCTGTCCAAGGTGAAGCTCGGCGAGGTCGACGCCGCGCTGGTGTACCGCACCGACGCCAAGGCGTCCGCTTCCGACGTCGATGGCGTGGAATTCCCCGAGTCGTCCGGCGCGATCAACGAGTACCCGATCATCGTGTTGAAGAACGCACCGAACAAGGCCGGCGCGCAGGCGTTCGTCGCCTATGTGCTGTCCGACAAGGGCACGGCGGTGCTCACCGCCGCCGGCTTCCAGGCACCCTAGAAGGACCATGACCCTTACCGACGAGCGCGACGCGGCCGGGCCGCCGCGTCGCCGCGGTACCCAGCGGGTGCCGGTGCCGCTGCTGCTGCCCGCCGTCGCCGGGCTGGCGTTCCTCGTGCTTCCCCTGGCCGGCCTGGTCATTCGGGCGCCGTGGGGCTCGATGTGGCAGCAGCTCACCGCGCCGGGTGCGCTGACCGCGCTGCGGCTGTCGCTGGAGACCGCCACCATCGCCACCGTCGCGTGCCTGCTGTTCGGCGTGCCGCTGGCGTGGCTGCTCGCCCGGGTCGAGTTCCCCGGCCGGCGGCTGGTCCGCGCGCTGGTGACCGTCCCGCTCGTGCTGCCGCCGGTGGTCGGCGGCGTCGCGCTGCTGCTGGTGTTCGGCCGCAAGGGCCTGCTCGGCTCCTGGATGGACTCCACGTTCGGTGTCACGCTGCCGTTCACCACCACCGGTGTGGTCGTCGCCGAGGCGTTCGTGGCCATGCCGTTCCTGGTCATCGCCGTGGAGGGCGCGCTGCGTGGCGCGGACACCCGGTACGAGGAGGCCGCCGCCACCCTTGGCGCGGGCCGGTGGACCGCCTTCACCCACGTCACGCTGCCCCTTGTCGCGCCGGGCGTCGCGGCCGGCGGCGTGCTGTGCTGGGCCCGGGCGCTCGGTGAGTTCGGCGCCACCATCACGTTCGCCGGCAACTATCCCGGCATCACACAGACAATGCCCCTTGCGGTGTACCAGACCATGGAGGGCGGCGACCTGGACGGCGCGGTCGTGCTCAGCCTGATCCTGCTCGCCGTGTCGGTGACGATCCTCGCCGCGCTCCGCGACAAGTGGATCACCAGCGGATGACCGGACTACCGGCTTCCGGCCCGGTCCTCGACGCGCACCTGCTCGTCGACCGGGGCGCCTTCCGCCTCGACGTGCCGCTGCGCATCGGCGCCGGGGAGGTGGTCGCCCTGCTCGGCCCCAACGGTGCCGGCAAGACCACCGCGCTGCGCGCCCTGGCCGGGCTCCAGCCGCTCACCGCCGGACACGTCACCCTGGCCGGGAACGACCTCGACCGGCCCGACCGCCGACTGTGGACGCACACCGAGCGCCGGCCGATCGGCGTGGTGTTCCAGGACTACCTGCTCTTCCCCCATCTCAGCGCGCTGGACAACGTCGCCTTCGGGCCGCGCCGGCACGGCGCCGACCGGCGTACCGCCCGCCGGCTGGCCGCGGGCTGGCTCGCCCGGGTCGGCCTCGCCGAGCACGCCCGGCGCAGGCCGCGGCAGCTCTCCGGCGGGCAGGCGCAGCGCGTCGCGCTCGCCCGCGCCCTCGCGGTCGATCCGGTCCTGCTGCTGCTGGACGAGCCCCTCGCGGCGCTGGACGCCCGCACCCGGCTGGACACCCGCGCCGAGCTGCACCGCCATCTCACCGCGCACCCCGGCGCGACCCTGCTGGTCACCCACGACCCGCTCGACGCCCTGGTCCTGGCCGACCGGCTGGTCATCATCGAGGACGGCCGCATCGTGCAGGAGGGCGACGCCGCGACCATCACCGCCCGGCCGCGCACCGACTACGTCGCCCGCCTGGTCGGGCTCAACCTGTACCGCGGCACCGCCGCCGGCCACGCCGTCCAGCTCGGGTCCGGGTTCGCCCTGACCGCCGCCGACGCCCTGCACGGCGACGCGTTCGTGGCGTTCCCGCCGTCGGCGGTGGCGCTGCACCTTCAGCGGCCGGACGGCAGCCCCCGCAACACCTGGCAGGCGACCGTCACCGGCCTACAGCGACACGGCGACAACCTGCGGGTGCAGCTCGCCGGCCCGATCGGCGTCGCGGCCGACGTCACTCCGGCCGCCGCCGCGGACCTGCGCCTCGCACCCGGGCAGGCGGTGTGGGCCGCGGTCAAGGCCGCCGAGACCCGCGCCTACCCCGCCGACGCCGGCCCCGCGCCCGCCGAGGCGCAGACCCGGTAACGGCGGCGAGTCAGGGTGGCCGGGGCATCTCGGCCCTGAGCTGGGAATCCGCGTCCTATTCTGGCCAGCATGGCCTATCATCACAATCTGGATATTTCTCTCATATCCTTTGATTACGGCGGCCCGCACGATCTCAAGCCCTCGTCGCTCTGACGCCGGCGCGGGCAGCACAAAGGAGAAGGAATGTCCGTCGAGCTGGAGCCCGATCTGCGCGACATGCGCGGCCTGAGCTGGCATGCCATGACGGTCGACGAGGTGGCCGAGACGCTGGCCGCCGACGCCGGGCGGGGCCTGTCGAGCGCCGAGGTCGCCGCGCGTCAGGCCCGGTACGGGCCCAACGCGCTCAAGTCGGCGCCGCCGACGCCGTGGTGGCGGACGCTGCTTGCCCAGTTCACCGACGGGCTGATCCTGGTGCTGTTCGGCGCCGCGGTGCTGTCCCTGGCCATCGGCGAGATCGAAGAGGCCGCCTTCATCGCCGTTCTCCTGGTGTTCAACGGCCTGCTCGGGTTCTGGCAGGAACGGCAGGCGCAGAAGTCGCTCGCCGCGATCCAGGCGCTGGTCGTGCAGCAGGCGCGGGTCCGCCGCGACGGCGCCGTACAGCAGATCCCGGCGGATCAGATCGTCCCGGGCGACGTCGTGCTGCTGGAGGCCGGCGACACGGTGCCGGCCGACGGGCGCCTCGTCGCCGCGTTCCGGCTGGCGATGGCGGAGGCGGCGCTCACCGGCGAGGCGGTGCCGGTCGACAAGGACTCCGGCCCGGTCGGCCGCGACGCCGCCCTCGCGGACCGCACCGACATGGCGTTCACCCACACCGCGGTCACGGCCGGCCGGGCGGAGGTGCTGGTCACCGCGACCGGCATGGACACCGAGATCGGCAAGCTGGCGACGCTGATGTCCGAGGTGGAGGCCGAGCCGACGCCGCTGCAACGCCAGACCGCCCAGCTCGGCCGGCGGCTGGCGATCATCGCCGGTTTCGCCGTGCTCGGTCTCCTGCTGATCGGGCTCGCGCAGGGGCAGGAGTTCGCCGAGCTGGTCGTCGGCGCGATCGCGCTGGCCGTCGCGGCCATCCCGGAGGCGCTGCCGGCGACCGTCACGGTGACGCTCGCGGTGGGGATGAGCCGCCTCGCCAAGCGTCGCGCGGTGGTCAAGCGCCTGCACGCCGTGGAGACCCTCGGTTCCACCTCGGTCATCTGCAGCGACAAGACCGGCACCCTGACCCTCAACCAGATGACCGTGCGGACCCTGGTCCGCGGCGACGAGGAGTTCTCCGTCGACGGACAGGGCTACTCGCTCGAGGGGCGGATCGTCGCCACCGACTTCGACGGCCGGCCGCCCGAACTGCGCCGCCTCGCGGCCGCGATGGCGCTCTGCAACGACTCGGTCATCCGCGACGGCGCCTGCATCGGCGACCCCACCGAGGGCGCGCTGGTGGTCCTGGCCGCCAAGGCGGGCATCGACGTCGACGGCGCCCGGCAGCGGTTCCCGCGGGTCGGCGAGGTGCCGTTCGACTCCACCACGAAGTACATGGCGACGATCCACGAGGACCGGCTGCGGCAGCACGGCGACGAGCTCGTGATCTGCGTCAAGGGCGCGGTCGAGAGCGTGCTCGAACGCGTCGACGACATCGCGGACCACGACGGCGAGCCGGTCGCCCTCGACGACGCCGGTCGCGCCGCGGTCCGGGCGTCCGCCGAGCGGCTCGCCGAGGGCGGGCAGCGGGTCCTCGCGGCCGCGGGCCGGTGGGTGCCCCGCAACCGGATCGACCTCGACGGCGACCTCGCGCAGGCCGCGACCGGCATGACCTTCCTCGGCCTGGTCGGCATCGTGGATCCGCCGCGGATCGAGGCGAAGGAGGCGATCGCCGCCGCCCACAGGTCCGGCATCGAGATCAAGATGATCACCGGTGATCATCCGGCGACGGCGGGCGCCATCGCCGACGCCCTCGGCATCACCGGCGAGGTGATCCGCGGCGCCGACCTCGAGCACATGGACGACCGGGAGTTGGCCGGCCGGGTACGCGACATCGGGGTGTTCGCCCGGGTCGCGCCCGAGCACAAGCTGCGCATCGTGCGGGCGTTGCAGTCGCAGGACCTGGTGGTGTCGATGACCGGCGACGGCGTGAACGACGCGCCCGCGCTGGAGCAGGCGGACATCGGCGTGGCCATGGGGATCACCGGCACCGAGGTGACCAAGGAAGCCGCCGACATGATCCTGCTGGACGACAACTTCGCGACGATCGTGACCGCGGTCCGCGAGGGGCGGACGATCTACGAGAACATCGTCAAGTTCGTCCGCTTCCAGCTGTCGACCAACCTGAGCGCCATCATGGCGGTCCTGGCCAGCGCGTTGCTGGGCATGGCCGCGCCGTTCACGACGATCCAGATCCTCTGGGTCAACCTCATCTGCGACGGCCCGCCGGCGCTGGCGCTCGGCGTCGACGAACCCCGCCCGGGTGCGATGGACGAGCCGCCGCGGCCCAAGAAGACCCAGATCCTGCCCGGGGCCCGCCTGCGGGTGCTGCTCTGGCTCGCCGCGATCATGGCCGCCTGCTCCCTCGGGGTGGTGGCCCTGGCCGAGCCGGCGTACGGCGTCGCGGTCGCGGCCACGATGGGCTGGACCACGTTCGTGCTCGCCCAGCTCTTCAACGTCTTCAACGCGCGCTCCGAGCGGGCGTCGACGTTCGTCTCGGGATTCTTCTCGAACCGCTACCTCTGGATGTCGGTCGGCGTCGTGGCCGTCGCCCAGCTCGCCATCGTCAAGGTCGAGTGGCTGGGCGAGTTCTTCAACGCCACCCACCTGAGCGGGGCTCAGTTCGCGATCTGCCTGGCCGCCGGCTCGGTCGTGCTGTGGCTCGAGGAGATTCGCAAGGTGGTCGTCCGTAGCCGCGCCCGCGCCCGGGCGCGGTAGGGGTCATCCGGCGGTCGCCGTGCGGGTGAGTTCGAGGACGGGGATGGTCCGGATCCCGGCGGTCTTCCGCGCGTACTCGGCGAAGCCGGGATAGCGGCCGGCCTGCTCGTCGAAGCGCCGGTCGCGCTCGTCACCGGTCAGCTCCCGCACGGTCACGGCGTACGTGACGGTGCCGCGCTCCACGGTGGCCCGGCCGGCCGCGACGAGGTTGTGGTACCAGTCGGGGTGTTCCGGCGCGCCGGCCTTGGACGCGAACACGTCGATGACGTCGTCGTCGGTCTCGTGCGGCAGATACATCAGCGGGGCGACGAGTTCGCGTCCGCTCTTGCGGCCGCGGTGGTGCAACAGCACCATGGGCGCCCCGGCGAACGGCCCGCCGACGCGGCCCTCGTTCGCCCGGAACTCCTCGATGATCTTGGTGTTCCAGTCACTCATCGGAATGCGGTCCCCTTATGCCGTCAGCCATTGCTTGGCCGACTCCAGTTCTGGCTGCGGATAGGCGCGCGCCTCGCCGGGCATCATCCAGGCGAACAGGCCCATGGCGTGGCGTACCCAGTCCAGGTCGGAGACTATCGCGATCCGTTCCCACGCCTTGTGATGCGACAGGGCCGGTCCGAGGCCGAACTTCAGGTCCTCCCAGAAGGCGCCCGGCTGGAACCAGCCGAAGTCGTCCTCGACGACGAACAGGAGCCGTATCCCGCCCTGCTCGAGCGCGGCCTTCATCGGCGGCAGCAGGATGTTCACGTATTCTTCGCGGCTGATCGGCCCGGAGAATCGGAAGCCGAGGGCGCCGTCCGGCAGGTCGGAAAGCACTTCGATCATGGGATGACGATGACCCAGCCGGCCCGCGGGCACCTCATCCGCGATGGGTGATCCGCGTGAGAAACTGCGTTCATGAGCGGTGACGTGGACCCCGAGGTGAGCGCCCTGGCGATCAACGTCACGATCCCCGAGGAGCTCCGCTGGGCCGACACCCGGCGCGGTGTGGAGTTCATGCTGACCACGCTCAACGTCCGGCTGCTCAAGGACGGCAGCCTCGCGGCGAAGGCGTACGGCCGGCCGACCGCCGGTGGCCGCGGCGCCTACGTCTCGTTCACCGTGCCCGACCGGCCCGAGCTTGTTGCCCTGGTCGAGCGAGCCGCCGGCCGTGCCGGCGAGCTGTGGGCCGCGCACCGCGGTCTCGGCTGATCAGCGGCCGGCCCCGGCGCCCCATCGCCCCGCTCGGCCGGAGCCGGGCGGGTGCGATGGGTGCGGCGGGGTCGGTCAGCCGATGCCGATGTTGTTGTGCGCCATGACCGGCCGGAACCAGCGGTTGCCGGAGAAGATGGCGTCGTAGCCGTTCACCAGCAGGTTCGCCAGGGAGATCGGCGGCGGGATGGGCCCGTTGCGGCACTCGGCGACGCCGTTCCAGTCGGTGGTCGCCTCGCACATGAACCAGCGCTCGCCGGTGGTGACGAACGAGACCGGAAGACCCGGTACCGGGCGGCCGTCGAGGGTCGTGATCCGGGTCCGGAGGTTGAGGACCTCGCGGGCGATCACGTCCAGGGTGCCGTAGTAGGCGGTGGCGTGAAGCCGCTGCGGCGGCGGTTGTGCCCCGACGGCCTGGGCCGGGCTAGCAGTAGCGACGCTTATGAGCGCCACGGCGATTGCGAGCAATCGCTTGATGGTTTGCTTCATGGAGCACAAAGTAGGTGATTTGTCTGCCTAACAGGCACGGACACACCCAAGCGTGTTCAAATGCCCACCATCGGGTGTATTGGACATGTCACCGCCGCGCTCCGTCACCTGTTCGCCGGCCCGACACGCCGGGGTCCCGCCTCCGTGGCGGCGGCGAGGAGATGTCGCCGGGGTTGCCACGCTTCTACCCGGACGCATTGGTTGCCCCGGTCATTCGCTCGCTCCGGTAAATGCGAGGGGCTCGGCGAGAAGCGTGCCCGGAGGCTCCCGCAGGTTCGCGTGCCGCGCCCCTAATGGCAAAAAAGGGGAAGCGGGCGTGGCAACGGAGAAAGCGGCGGGCCAGGACGCGACCGGTCGCCTGCGGGCCGGTCCGACCACATTCGACACGGCGGCGAAAACACCATTCGCGTATGCACCGTCCATCCCGGTCGGAGCGGCTTGCGACGTACTGCACTTACGCGGTGGTGAAACCCAACCGGGTGACCCGCTTGCAAGATCACCCTGCCGATGTCGCGTGTTCTACCTTGGACTGCGAAAGGTATGGTTAGCATCCCTGAAAGCGCATCCGCCGGCGATCGCGCATCGGTGAGTTCTGCGTTTTCGTGGCGGCTTTCCGGTCAAGCCGTCAACCGCACGCAAGCATGGGGACATCAGTGGACATTGCGATTGTCGGTCTTTCTTGCCGTTTTCCGGGTGCTCGTGACGTCGTGGAGTTCTGGGCGAACTCGTTGAACGCAGCTCATCAATTCCGGAGTGTTCCGTCCGCGCGATGGAATCACGAGACAGTTTTCTCAAACGATCGCCGGGATGCGCATTCCACCTACACCGACCGGGTGGCCTTCCTCGACGGCGTCGAGAATTTCGCCGCCCTGCACCACCGGATTCCGCCCCGGCGCGCCAAGGCCATGGATCCCCAGCATCGCCTGCTCATCGACCTGGCCCGGGAGGCGGTGCAGGACGCCGGCTGGGAGCGGTCCGAGTTCGACCGGGCCACCACCGGGGTGTTCGTCGGCCTCAGCACGTCCGACTACTCGAACGTGGCAGCCGCGCGGGTCACCGCGATGATGCTGGCCGACGGGTCACTGTCGCCGGAGGCGTCCGACGCCGGGCTGCTCGGCGCGGTGGCGGAGGCGGCGGCGACGGCCGTCGACGCGCCGCAGTCCTTCTCGCTCGCCGGCTCGCTGCTCAACATGGGGCCGTGCACCGTCAGCGAGCTGCTCGACCTCGGCGGTCCCTCGTTCGCCGTCGACGCGGCGTGTTCGTCCGCGCTCGTCGCGCTGCACCAGGCCGTCAATCACCTGCGGACCGGGTCGTGCAGCGCGGCGCTGGTCGGCGGGGTCTTCCTCAACCTGACCCCCAACGCGCTCATCGGCTTCTCCCGCGTCGGCGCGCTGTCCGCCGCCGGGGTGTGCCGGCCCTTCGACGCCCGCGCTGACGGCTTCGTGCTCGGCGAGGGCGGGTCGCTCGCCGTGCTGCGCCCACTGCGCGACGCGGTCGCGGCCGGCGACCGGATCTACGCGGTGCTCAACGGCATCGGCACGGGCAACGACGGCAAGGGCTCCGGGCCGATGACCCCGAGGGCCGAGGGCCAGGAGGCCGCGATGCGGGCCGCCTACCGGGACGCGGGCGTCACCCCGGGCGCCATCGACTTCCTCGAGGCACACGGCACCGGCACGACGGTCGGCGACCGGGTCGAGATCGAGGCGGTACGGCGGCTGCGCGCGACGGGCGCCGCCGGGCGGCCCTGCTACCTGTCGTCCGGAAAGGCGATCATCGGGCACACCCTGCCGGCGGCCGGCGCCGCGGGCGTGCTGCGGACGGCGCTCGCGCTGCACCACCGCACCGTGCCGCCGCAGCCGGCCTTCACAGCGCACCCCGACCTGCCGCTCGCCGCGGCGGGGCTGGAGATCACCACCGAGGCCCGGGAGTGGCCGGAGGTACCGGACGACTGCCGGCGCGCCGGCGTCAGCTCGTTCGGTTTCGGCGGCACCAACGTGCACGCCGTGCTCAGCGAGGCGTCCGATCAGCGGGAGCCCGTCGACGCTGACCGGGGTGGCGACGACCGCCCGTGGCTCGTGCTGCTCTCCGCGGACACGCCCGACCTGCTGGCGGCGTACGCCGCACGGATGGCGACCGTCGTCGCCGACGACGACACGATGACCCCCGCCGCCGTGGCCCGCACGATGGCCGGCCGCCTGCCGCTGCCCGCCCGCCTGGCCGTGATGTGCCGGAGCCGGACGGAGCTCGTCGACCGGCTCGTGGCCGCCGCGCGGGCGCTGGCCGCCGGCTCGCTCGGCCGGCTCGGGCCGGGCGTGTACGCCGGTGCGGCGCCGCTCCCGCCCGAGCAGCGCCGGCTCGCCTTCCTCTACCCGGGCCAGGGTTCGCTGCGGGCGGGCGTGCTGCGCGACCTGGTGGCCCGCTTCCCCGCGCTGGACCGGCACGTACGCCCGCTCACCGACCTGGTCGACCAGCGCACCGGCACCCCGGTCTCCAAGCTGCTGTGCGAGGAGCCCGGTCCGGACGCCGAGTCGGAGGTGAACGCGACCCGGATCTGCCAGCCCGCGCTCGGCGTCGCCGGGATTCCGATGACCCAGCTGCTCGCCGACTGCGGGGTGCTGCCGCTGGTGACGCTCGGGCACAGCGCCGGCGAGGTGGTCGCCGCCGTCGCCGCCGGTGCGCTGACGCCCGGCGACGGCATCGACTTCCTGGTCGACCGCGGCGCGGCCGTGACCGCCGGTGAGGAGCCGCCGCCCGGCGCCATGGCCGCGGTGAAGATCGGCCCGGCCGGGTTCGAGGAGCTGCGCCGGGGCATCGAGGGTGTCTGGGCCGGCTGCTACAACCATCCGTCGCAGACGGTGGCCAGCGGTCATCGGAAGGCGATCGCGCGCCTGCTGGAGCGGTGCCGTGACCGTGGCGTCCAGGCCGTGCCGCTGCGGGTGTCGCACGCGTTCCACTCGCCGCTGCTCGCCGGGGTCGACACCCTGGTGGCCGCGCACGCGGCCGAGCTGACGGTGCACAAGCCCGCGGTGAGGCTGGTGTCCAGCGTGGACCCGAGCGCGGCGAGCGATCCGGAGACGCTGCGCGCACTGTGGAGCCGCCAGGGCTCCTCGCCCGTGCTGTTCCGCGACGCCGTCGACGTCGCGGTCGACTCCGGCGCCGACATCCTGGTGCAGGTCTGCGCCGGGGACGCCCTGCTCGGCATGGCGGCGCAGACGCCCTCGGCCAAGGGGCTGGAGGCGATCGCGCTGATGCCGGCGGAGCCCGACGACGGCTACGCGCTGCTCGAGGGGCTGGGCCGGCTGACCGTCGCCGGCGTGCCCGTGAATCTGATGCCGCTGTTCGCGGGGCTGCGGGTGCCCCTGCTGACCCTGCCGCCCACGCCGGTGGCGACCCAGCACTACTCGATCCGCCGTGGTGCCGGCGACGGTCGCCCGCGGCCGGCCGGCGCGCGTGCCGGCCGCCCGCCGGTGGCCGGGCCGGCGCAGCCCACCCGGATCGAGTCCCGTCCACCGGAGCGCGCCGCGCTTCCGGCCGTAACCAGGAATGGAGAGCGGACGTACATGAACGACGTCATCCTGCTGCTGCGGGAACAACTCGCTGCCCTGCAAAGCTTCAGCGCCGAGCCGCTGGAACACTATGCCGGCACCGGCATGCGGGACGTCACGCCGTCCTCCGCCGCGGGCTGCTCCCCGACGGCGGCCGTCGCCCGCCCGCCGGCCGCGCCGGAGCTGCCGGCCTCGCCCGCGACGCGGGCGCCGGTGCCCGCGCAGAAGACGTCGCCGGTCGACGCCGGCCAGATCCTGACCGAGCTGGGCGTCATGGTGGGCCGGATCAGCGCCTACCCGCCGGACCTGGTGCGCGCGGAGCATTCGTTCGCCGCCGACCTGGGCTTCGACTCGATCATGAGTTCCGAGCTCACCGCGGCCGTGAAGCGCCGCTGGCCGCACGTGTCCCTCGACCCCGCGGACGTCTTCGGCATCACCACGGTCGGCGAGCTCGCCCAGGCGCTGGCCAAGGCACACGCGGGCGGTTCCGTGGCACCCGCGCCGCCGGTCGCCGAGGTCGCGCCGGTCGCACCGGCCGCGGAGTCCGGGCCGCGCCAGGTGTGGCCCGAGCCGCGCAGCGCCGAGGTCGCCGACGTGGCGTACCTGCCCGAGGTCGTGGCGTTCCAGCAGCGCGGCGTGATGCTCGAGCGGCTACAGGTGGCCAACCCCTACTTCCTCGTGCACGACAGCGTGATCGACAGCCGGACCCGGGTCGGCGGGCGCCAGCTGATCTCCTTCTCCAGCTACAACTACCTCGGGCTGGCCGGGCACCCGGCCGTCGCGGAAGCGGTGAAGGACGCGGTCGACCGGTACGGCTCCTCGGTGTCCGCGGCGCGGATCCTGTCCGGCAACCGTGCCCTGCACGACGAGCTGGACCAGGCCCTTGCCGACCTGGTCGGCGCGGAGGACGCGATCACGCTGATCGGCGGGCACTCCACGAACGTCAGCGTGATCGGCCACCTGGTCGGCCCGGACGACCTGATCGTGCACGACGCCCTCGCGCACGACAGCATCCTCCAGGGCTGCCGCCTCTCCGGCGCGAGCCGCCAGCCGTTCCCGCACCAGAACCTGGACGCGCTCGACGCGATGCTCGGGCAGATCCGCGACCGCTACCGCCGCGTGCTGATCGTGGTCGAGGGCGTGTACAGCATGGACGGCGACATCTGCGAGCTGCCGGCGCTCATCGCGCTCAAGAAGCGGCACGGTGCCCTGCTCATGGTGGACGAGGCGCACAGCATCGGGGTGCTCGGCGCGGGCGGTGGCGGCGTCGGTGAGCACTTCGGTGTCGACCGCGGCGACGTCGACGTGTGGATGGGCACGCTGTCGAAGTCGCTGGCGAGCTGCGGCGGCTACGTGGCCGGCCGGCACGAGCTGATCGAGTACCTGCGGTACACACTGCCGGGCTTCATCTTCAGCGCCGGGATGAGCCCGGCGAACGCCGCGGCGGCCCTGGCCGCGATGCGGATCTTCTGCGCGGAGCCGCAGCGGCTGGCCCGGTTGCACGACCGCGCCGCCCTGTTCCTGCGCCTCGCCCGTGAGGCCGGCATCGACGTCGGCACCAGCGCGGGCACGCCGGTGATCCCGTGCATCACCGGCGACTCCGTCAAGGCGCTGCGGCTCTCCGACACGCTGCTCAAGAACGGCGTCAGCGCCAACCCGATCCTGTACCCGGCGGTCAAGGAGGAGCTGGCGCGGCTGCGGTTCTTCGTCACCGCCGAGCACAGCCCGGAGGACATCGAGACCACCGTCGACCTTCTGGCCCGCAACCTCGACCCGGCGTGCCAGGCCATCGTGCCGCAACCGGCATGACCCGCGGCCTCCTTCGCAGATTGCGCCTGACATGACCCCTGTGAAATCTCCGCCGACCCGGGCCGCCCGGCCCGACGGGGTCACCACCCGCGGCCCGGGCACCGGCACGGTACTGCCGTTCGTCGCCCGCCGCCCGAAGCTGGTCATCCTCGCCGCGCTGCTGCTGGCGGCGCTGGCGGTCGCCTTCAGCGGCGACGTGGTCGGCGCGCTGAAGACCGGCGGCTTCGACGACGTCAACTCGGACGCGGTGCGGGGGAGGGCGGTGCTCGCCGAGCACTTCCGCGGTGCCGACCCGAACCTCGTCATCCTGGTCGAGAAGCCGGGCGGCAGCGCGTTCGACACCGACGCGGGCGACGCGGCGCGGCGGGTCGTCCGGCGCCTCGCGATGACGCCCGAGGCGAGCATCGTCGGCGTGTACTGGGACGACATGCTGCCGCAGCTGGTCAACCGGGCCGGCGACCGGGGCATGATCCTGGTGCACGTTGACGGCGACGAGGACCAGAGCATGCAGCGGGTCGAGCGCCTGCACGAGGACCTGGCCGGCACGACCGGCGCGGTGCGGGTGTCCTTCGGCGGCCTGACGCAGATCAACAACGACATCGCCGATCAGGTGACGGAGGACCTGGCCCGGGCCGAGTCCATCGCGATCCCGATCACCCTGCTGTTGCTGCTGCTGGTCTTCGGCACCGTCTGGGCGGCCGGCGCCCCGCTGCTGATCGGCATCTTCTCGATCGTCATGACCCTCGGGGTGTTGCGGCTGCTGGCCGTCTTCACCGACGTGTCCGTCTTCTCGGTCAACATGGCGACGGCGCTGGGCCTCGGCCTGGCCGTCGACTACAGCCTGCTCTTCGTCTCGCGCTACCGGGAGCAACGCGGCCGGGACAAGGACATCATCTCCGCGCTCGGCGTCACCATGCGTACCGCCGGCCGGACGATCCTGTTCAGCGCGGCCACCGTCGCGGTGGCGCTGTGCAGCCTGCTGGTCTTCCCGCAGTACTTCCTGCGCTCGTTCGCGTACGCCGGAATCGCCGTCGTCATGGCGACCGTCGGCGCCGCGCTGCTGGTGCTGCCGGCCCTGCTCGTGCTGCTCGGTGACCGCATCGACAAGTGGCCGGTGTGGCCCCGGAACCGGACGGCCGGCGGCGACACCGCGTTCTGGGGCCGGGTCGCCGGTCACGTGATGCGCCGCCCGGCGCTGACGGCGGCGCCGGTCGTGCTCGTGCTGCTGGTTCTCGCGCTGCCGTTCACCCACGTGGGTTTCGGCGTCGCCGACGACCGGGTGCTGCCCAAGCACGCGGAGAGCCGGACGGTCGCCGACTCGATCCGGGGCGAGTTCGGCGGTACCGGGAACGGCGCCGCCGTCATCGTCGCGGAGCACTGGGGGCACGGGCCGGAGGCCGTCATCCGGGCCGCCGACTACGCCACCCGGCTCTCCCGCATCCCGGGGGTACAGCGGGTCGACAGCATGGCCGGCTCGTTCGGCGGCGGCACCGCGGTCGTCACGGCCGCGCCGCCCATGGCCTTCATCGCCGGCGAGACGGCCTGGTTCTCGGTGCTCAGCAACCTCGAGCCGTACTCGGACGCCGGCGCCGACCTGGCCCGCGCCCTTCGCGCCGCGCCGGTGCCGCAGGGCGTACCCGTGCTGGTCACCGGGCTGGCCGCGCAGCTTGTCGACATGACCGGCTCGATCGGTGACCGGTTGCCCGTCGCGCTGGTGCTGATCGCCTGCACCACGTTCGCGCTGCTGTTCCTGCTGACCGGGAGCGTGCTGTTGCCGATCAAGGCGCTGGTGCTGAACCTGCTGACGATGAGCGCCGTCTTCGGGGTCGCCGTCTGGGTCTTCCAGGACGGTCATCTCTCCGGCGTCCTGGGCCATACCGCGACGCCGCTGGCGGTGGCCATGCCGGTGCTGCTGTTCTGCGTCGCGTTCGGACTGTCGATGGACTACGAGGTCTTCGTGCTCTCGCGGATCATCGAACGGCACGGCCAGGGCGCCGATCTGCACACCTCGGTCGTCGACGGCTTGTCCCGCAGCGGGCGGGTGATCAGCGCCGCCGCGGCGATCCTGTCGGTGTCGTTCCTGGCCATGCTGTCGTCCGGGGTGTCGTTCATCCAGTTCTTCGGCCTGTGCGCCAGCCTCGCGATCATCCTCGACGCGCTGCTGGTACGCCCGGTGCTGGTGCCCGCCCTGATGCGGCTGGCCGGGCGCTGGAACTGGTGGGCACCGCGGCCGCTGCGCGCGCTGCACGACCGGCTCGGGCTGCGGGAGCAGTCGTGACGCCCGGGCCGCGGCGGGCGTCCGGGCGGCGAGTGGGATTTTGCACTCGTCGTGCACTTGTCTTGGTGTGCGTAGAAACCTAGCGTCACACCATGCCTGCTTCCTGGACGTTCGCCGTGGCCCGCGACGACCTCGGCGAGACAACGCTCATCGAGGGCGAGACGCCCGCGCTGGCCGACGGGGAGGCTCTGCTGCGGGTGGACCGCGTCGGCCTCACCGCCAACAACGTGACCTACGCGGTGCTCGGCGAGTCGATGCGGTACTGGCAGTTCTTCCCGCCCGGGGCGTTCGGGCTCGGGCCGGGCTGGGGGCTGCCGCCGCTGTGGGGCTTCGCCGAGGTGGCGGCGTCGACGGTGCCGGGCGTCGCGGTGGGCCTGCGGGTCTACGGCTACTTCCCGTCCGCCGGGCACCTGGTGGTGCGGCCGGACCGGGTGGACGCCTCCGGGTTCCGCGACGCGAGCGCGCACCGGGCCGACCTGCCGTCGCCGTACAACGTGTACCGGGCGACGACCGGCGACCCGGCGTACCGGCCGGACGCCGAGGACCTGCTTGTCCTGTTCCGGCCGCTCTTCTTCACCTCCTTCATGCTGGCCGACCAGGTCATCGACGAGGACTACTACGGCGCGCGGGCACTGGTGCTGTCGTCGGCGTCCAGCAAGACCGCCTACGCCGCCGCGTTCGAGCTGCACGGCCGCGGCCCGCGCCTGGTCGGGCTCACCTCGCGCGGCAACGTCGAGTTCACCCGGTCGCTCGGCTGCTACGACGACGTCGTCGCCTACGACGAGATCGGCGACCTCGACGAGGTGCCGACGGCGTATCTCGACCTGTCCGGCGCGCCGGCGACCCGGGCCGCCCTGCGGCGGCGCCTCGGCGACCTGCTGGTGCGCGATGTCGCGGTCGGGCTCACCAACCAGATCCCGAACATGGACGCCGCCGGGGAGTTCTTCTTCGCGCCGGTACGGATGCGCAAGCGCCGCGAGGAGTGGGGCCGTGACGAGCTCGACCGGCGGTTCGCCGAGGCCTGGCAGCGGTTCGCCGACGTCGTCGGCGGGTGGCTCGACGTCCGGGTCGGCACCGGGCCCGACGCCCTGCGGCAGGCGTGGCTGGAGGTCCTGCGGGGCCACACGCCGCCGCGGGTCGGCCAGGTCGTCCAGCTCTGAGGCGGGCGCCGGGTACAGGTCGCCCGAAGGTGTCGCGGGAGCAGCCCCTAGGGTGGTGCCCGTGCGTGACATCGCGGTATTCACCGGGAGTGCCCATCCGGAGCTGGCGGCAGAGATCTGCGAGCAGCTGGGCGTGCCGCTGCTGCCGACCAAGACGTCCCGGTTCGCCAACGACTGCATCGAGGTGCAGTTGCAGGGCAACTGCCGCGAACGGGACGTCTTCCTGATCCAGCCGCTCGTGCCGCCGGTGCAGGAGAACCTCGTCGAGCTGCTGTTCATGCTCGACGCCGCCCGGGGCGCCTCGGCCGGGCGGATCACCGTGGTGCTGCCGCACTACGCGTACGCGCGCAGCGACAAGAAGGACGCGCCGCGCATCTCGATCGGCGGACGCCTGGTCGCGGACCTGCTGCAAACCGCGGGCGCGCACCGGATCCTGGCGATGACCCTGCACTCGCCGCAGGTGCACGGCTTCTTCAGCGTCCCGGTCGACCACCTGCACGCCCTGCGCGAGCTGGCGCACCACTTCCGCGGCTACGACCTGAGCAACACCGTCGTGGTCTCGCCGGACCTCGGCAACGCCAAGGAGGCGGCGGCGTTCGCCCGGATGCTCGACATCGAGGTCGCGGCCGGCGCCAAGCAGCGGTTCGCGGACGACAAGGTCGTGATCAGCTCGGTGATCGGCGAGGTGGCCGACCGCGACGTGATCGTGCTGGACGACGAGATCGCCAAGGGCAGCACGGTCTTCGAGCTGCTCGACCGGCTCCGCGAGCGCCACGTCCGCAGCGTGCGGGTGGCCTGCACGCACGGGCTCTTCACCGCCGGCGCGGTGGCCCGGCTCTCGGCGGAGAAGGACATCGAGGAGATCGTCTGCACCAACACCGTGCCGATCCCGGCCGGTACCCGCACCGACAAGCTCACCGTGCTGTCGGTGGCGCCCGCGCTGGCGGAGGCGATGCGCCGCATCCACAACGGCGAGTCGGTCAGCGCGCTGTTCGCGTAGCTAGTCCGACTTCGGCGAGGGTTGCGGCCCGCAGAGCGACAGGATCGCGCCGAGCAGCGTCGAGCGGGTGAACGGCTTCTCCACCAGCATGCTGTTCTCGTCCAGGTGCAGCTGCGGGCCGAGCGACGCGGCCGTGTAGCCCGACATGTAGAGCACCGGCAGGTCCGGGTGGTGGGTGCGCAGCGCGGCGGCCAGCTCGGGCCCGGTCATCGTCGGCATCACCACGTCGGTGATCAGCAGGTCCGGCTGCGCGCCCGAGGCCACCTCGGTGACCGCGGTGAGCGCGTCCGTCGCCACCGTGATCTCGTAGCCGGCCGGCGCGATCAGCCGCTGCACCAGCTGGGCCACCTCGGGCTGGTCCTCGACGATCAGCACCCGGCCGATCACCGCCGGCTTGGTCCGCCGGTCGACACCGGCGCGCTGTTCGGCCGCGGGCAGGTACAGGTGCACGGTCGTGCCCATTCGCGGCTCCGACTCCAGCTCGATGTGCCCGCCGATGCCCTTCACGATGCCGGCGGTCGTGGCCAGGCCCAGGCCGGCGGCGGTGGGCCGGGTGGTGAAGAACGGCTCCAGCGCCCGCTTGCGGGTCTCGTCGGTCATGCCGACCCCGGTGTCCTGGATGACCATGTGCACGAGGCGGCCGTTCGGCGCGTCCTCGGCGAGCTGACCCGGCTCGATCACCTCGTTGGTCGCCGCCACCCGCAGCATCCCGCCGTGCAGCATCGCGTCGCGGGCGTTCGCCGCCAGGTTCACCAGCGCCTGCTCCAGCGGGCCGCGCTCCGCCCGTACCGGCCAGACGTCGGGGCCGAACGCCAGGTCGAGGCCGATGCGCTCGCCCAGCGTACGGCTGAAGAGGCTCTGCACGTCGGTGAGCAGGTCCGGGATCGGGATGATCTCGGGCCGGTTGCCCTCGGTCCGGCCGAAGGCCAGGAGCTGGTGTGTCAGGGTCCGCCCGGTGTTGACCGCCTCCATGATGTCCTCGGCCATCCGGTGCTGCGGCGAGTCCTCGGGGGTGGTTGTGGCGATCATGTCGGCGGAGCCCTGCACGACGGTCATCAGGTTGTTGAAGTCGTGCGAGATGCCGCCGATGAGCTGGCCCATGCTGTCGAGCCGGCGCAGGTGGTCGAGCTGGCGCTTGAGGCCGCGCGCGTCGATGTGGTCGGTCGTGTCGGTGATCATGCAGAGCACGTGGCCGTGCTGGCCGTGCTCGTCGTCAAGCGGCATCATGCTCATCCGCACGCTGCGCTGCGAGCCGTCGGCGCGCATCAGCCGGGTCGCGCCGACCGTCGAGCGGCCCGCCCGGCACTCGGCGAGGCGGCGCATCAGCTCACGCTGGCCGTGGTCGTCGAGGAAGCCGCGCAGCGAGACCCCGATCAGCTGGGCCCGGGGCAGGCCCAGGACGACGCCGATCGGCTCGTTCGCGTACGTGGCGACGCCCTCGTCGTCGAGCTGGAGCACGCCCTCCGGGATGGTCTCCAGGACCCGGCGGTAGCGCTCCTCGCTGGCCCGCAGCCGCTCCTGTGCCCGGGCCGAGGACAGCGCCAGCGACAGCTCACCGGCGATGTCGCGGGCCAGCTCGACCTCGGCCTCGGTGTAGATCGCGCCGGGGGTGCCCCGGACCACCACCAGGTAGCCCGCGTAGGTGTTGTCGACGATGACCGGGCAGAGCACGGCCGCGTGGACGGCGGCCGGCCGGGCGCCCGGCTCGGCGCCGGCCGGCGGCCGGAACAGCTCGGTGAGCGGCTCGGTGCCCTCGCCGGCCAGCACGACCGGACGGCGGCTCGCGGCCAGCCCGGTCGAGAAGTCGTCGTCGGGCAGCTCACCCTCGCGGTCGAGCAGCCCGGCGTACGGCGCGCGGAGCCCATCATCGGGATGATGGAACGTGATCGCGTCGTAACGGCCGTCCTCGCGCAGCAGCTGGATCCCGGCACCGTCGCCGACCATGTCGGCGGCGGCCTGCGCCGCGGTGGCACGGATCTTGGCCACGTCCTCGGCTGCCCGGCTGAGGGCCAGCGCCAAGTCGGCCAACGCGTACCGGAGGGGATATGCCATGACACCCATGCAGTTCACTATCTGCAATAGCGAGGTGCGGCGCGGGCGTTTCCCCTCAATGCAACCGACCACCCGGTCAAGCCGTGGCGAACCAGCGCTCGGCGAGCGACTCGAACGTGGGCTCGGCCGGGGCGGGCAGCCGTTTCAGGTACGCGCCCAGGTTGCTGTAGTAATGCAGCAACGTCCAGGCCATCAGTCGCCGCCGCAGTTCCCGGTCCGGCTCGATCCCGTACGCCCGCAGCATCCGGCCGTAGAAGCGCCCGTCGCCGTTCGCGAGGAACACGGCGGGCCCGACGAAGTCGTACTCGGCGGCGCCGCGCATGGCCGGCTCGAAGTCGATCAGCCCGGTCAGCCGGCCGTCGGCGACCAGCAGGTGCTCGTCGAGGATCTCGGTGTGCAGCAGCACGGGCGTCTCCGCGCCGAGCGGCACCTCGGCGAGGAAGGACGGTATCTGGGCGACCCAGGCCGGGCCGAGCCCGAGCGCCCGCTGCCGGCCGGCGCACCCGCTCGCCTGGTCGCCGACGAACTCGGCCCAGTCGGCGGGCCACCACTCGTCGATCTCGGGTACGGCGAGGGCGTGCAGGGCGGCGATCGCCGCGCCGAGCTGATCGGCCAGGGCGTCCCGCTCGGGCGCGGCGAGGCCCGGCCAGACAGAGGAGAGCGGCACGCCGGGCATCCGGTCCATCAGGACGTAGCCCCACCGCTCGAAGCTCCCGGTGGCGTGCACGGCGGGCGTCGGCACCGGGAGGCGGCCGTGCACCGCCGCCAGGACCCCGGCCTCCACCGGCAGCTCGTCGACGTGCACCGGCGGGAAGAGCTTCAGGACCAGGTCGCCGACGGCGTAGACGGGAAGTGATCCGGTCGGGTAGCGCGACGCGGCACCGGTGACGCCGAGCGACGCGCAGAGGGCGCGGACGCCGGGGCCGAGCGCCTCCTCGTCGCGGGCGACGAAGTCGAAATCCTCCTCGTCGTCGGCGCATGGCCAGACCGTGTCGACGTTTTCCCTGGTCAAGTGCGCTCCACCTCGATGAACGACAGTCCGGGACGGCGGTGACGGGTAGCGCCGGACAACCACCTCACGTGCGAACTCCGACCCTGAAACTTGCAAGTTGATCCGGACAAACAGCATTATTCCGGTCGGTTCGAGCTTGTTGACCGCACAGCTGGTTCGACGACGGAGCACACCACAGCGGCCGGAAGGACACGACCACGGTGGACCAGGATGCCACGGGTGGCGGCGCACGCCCGGATTCCCTCGGCGCGTCGACCCTCGATCTCAGCGGGCGGTGCGTCGGCGGCTCGTACCTCCTCGTCCGCCCCATCGGGCAGGGCGCGACCGGCACGGTGTGGCGCGGGGTCGACCGGGCCTCGGGCGAGCCGGTCGCGGTCAAGCTGCTGCACGAGAGCCTGCTGCGCCAGCCGAAGCTGGTCACCCGCTTCGTGCAGGAGCGCACGATCCTGATGATGCTGCGGCACCGCAACGTGGTGCGGGTCCGCGACCTGATCACCGTCGGCGAGTCGCTGGGCCTGGTCATGGACCTGGTACCGGGCGGCAGCCTGCGCGAATACCTGCGGGAGCACCACACCCTGCGGCCCGGTGAGGCCGCCCGCGTCGCCGCGCAGGTCGCCGCGGCCCTGGCCGAGGCGCACGAGCTGGGCATCGTGCACCGCGACCTGAAGCCGGACAACATCCTGCTGCACCGCGAGGACGGCCGCCTCGACATCCGGCTGACCGACTTCGGCATCGCCCGGGTGCTGAACACGCCGAGCCTCACCACCTCGAACGCCGTCGTCGGCACGCCGCACTACATGGCGCCCGAGGCGTTCCAGAGCACCCCGACCAGCCCGGCCGCCGACGTGTACGCGCTCGGCGTGCTCATCTACGAGACGGTCTGCGGCCGGCCGCCGTACGACAGCGACAGCGTCCACGAGCTGATGCAGCTGCACCTCCAGGGCAACCCGGTGCGGCCGCCCGGCATCCCGGACGTGCTCTGGGACGTCATCGTCGGCTGCCTCGACCAGAGGCCGCGGCTGCGCCCGACGGCCGCCGAGCTGATCGCCGACCTCGGCGACGTCGAGCGCCGGGCGGGGGGCGCGCCGGCGCTGCCCAGGACGGCCGGTGCGCCGTCGCGCGCCCCGGCCCCGTCGCACCACCCGGTGACCCCGCCGCCCGAACCGGTGCACCCCTCGCTCGACGGCCGGCCGCGGGTACCCGCGCCGCGCGGCGGCAACCAGCCGGCCGGCTGGCGATGGGGGCGGCCCTGGGCGATGATCGGGCTGGTCACCGCGGCGATCGTGGCCTCCGGCGTGACCACGACGGCCTGGCATCTCGGCCGCGCCGATGATCCCGGCGCCGCCGTGGCGCAGGAGCCGATCCCGCGGGTGCCGGTGGTCCGCCCGGCCGGCTCGGCCGCCGCGACCCCGGCGACCACGCCCCACTCGCCGGTGAAGACAGCCGCGCCCGCCAAGGGCACCGCACGGCGCCCGGCGCCGATCGCCGCGCAGGCGCTCACCCCGGTGCGCCCGCGCAAGCCACAGGAGACCCGCCGGCCCGCCGCGCCGCGCACGGCCGGCACCCGGCCCCCGGTCCGCGAGGCCAAGGAGTACGGCCCCGAGAACTGCCGCAGGCGCCTCACCGTCGTCGACTTCAGCAACCCGATGCTGCACAACGCCTGCCACGCGATCGGCGCCAAGGTGCAGATCCGCGGCGGAATGACCGCGCCGAGCCGGGGCGAGGGCCGGATCTCGGTGGCCCTGCGGGACGCCGGCACCGGGCGCCTCGCCGGCGCACCGAAGGTCTGCGCGGGCCTCGACTACGGCCGGGAGCGTCCGATGCACGACTGCGGCCCGGTGACCCTCGACCCGCCGCACGGCCACCGGTACCAGGTGGTCGTGGAGTGGACCTTCACCCCGGCCGGCCGGCCGGCGACGACGGGCGAGGCGACGGGCGACGACTTCGACTGGTGAACGGCGGCGCGGGAAATAGGGTCGCCCGCGCCGGCGTTTCCACCTACCGTGATCGCCATGTTCGCCGCGCCCGGTATGCAGCTGCCCGCAGGGATCACCCTGCCGGTGGCTCCCGCGTGCGATACGCGAATCTGACCCTTCCCCAGACTGCGGCAGAACACGGGGAAGGGTGGCCCGTGCCGTTCTGGCGCGCGTCCCTGGGCAAGGCTCGCGTTCCGCTTTCCGACCCGACGTTTCTCGCATCCAGTGAGGACAGGCATTCCCATGGCCAAGAGCCAGTTCGTCCGTAACAAGCCACACCTGAACATCGGCACGATGGGTCACGTCGACCACGGCAAGACGACCCTGACCGCCGCCATCACGAAGGTCCTCGCCGACCGCGACCCGGCCGCCAACCGGTTCGTCGCCTTCGAGGGCATCGACAAGGCACCCGAGGAGGCCCTGCGCGGCATCACCATCAACATCTCGCACGTCGAGTACGAGACCGCCGGCCGCCACTACGCCCACGTCGACATGCCGGGGCACGCCGACTACGTGAAGAACATGATCACGGGGGCGGCGCAGGTGGACGGCGCGATCCTGGTGGTCTCGGCGCAGGACGGCGCGATGCCGCAGACCCGCGAGCACGTGCTGCTCGCCCAGCGGGTCGGCGTGCCGTACCTGGTCGTGGCGCTCAACAAGAGCGACGCGGTCGAGGACCCGGAGCTGCTCGACCTGGTCGAGCTGGAGGTGCGTGAGCTGCTCGGCGAGTACGGCTTCCCCGGCGACGAGGTGCCGGTGGTGCGGGTCAGCGCGCTGGGTGCCCTCGAAGGCGAGCCGCGGTGGACCCGGTCGGTCGTCGACCTGCTCGACGCCGTCGACGCGTACGTGCCGGTCCCGCCGCGCGAGCTGGGCGAGCCGTTCCTGATGCCGATCGAGAACGTGCTCACCATCAGCGGGCGTGGCACGGTCGTCACCGGGAAGATCGAGCGCGGCACGCTGCGGGTCGGCGAGCCGGTCGAGATCGTGGGCCTCGGCCCGACGGTGGCGACGGTCGCCACCGGCCTCGAGACGTTCGGCAGGTCGCTGCCGGTCGCGGAGGCCGGTGACAACGCGGCGGTGCTGCTCCGCGGCATCAAGCGCGACCAGGTGCGGCGCGGCCAGGTCGTGGCGCTGCCCGGCAGCGTCACCCCGCACCGCGCGTTCCGCGCGCGGCTGTACGCGCTGAGGAAGGAGGAGGGCGGAAGGCACACGCCGTTCGTGGCCAACTACCGTCCGCAGTTCTTCTTCCGCACCACCGACGTCTCCGGCGCGATCGACCTGGGCGACCGGCCGATGGTCATGCCGGGCGACACGGCGGAGGTGACCGTGTACCTGGGCAAGGAGGTCGCGATGGACGCCGGCCTCGGCTTCGCGGTCCGCGAGGGCGGCCACACGGTGGCGGCCGGAACGGTCACGGAGCTGCTCGACTGACGTGCCGGTGCCGTCCGGGAACCCGCCCGGGCGGCACCGGCCGTCACTGCTCCTCGGACTCGCGCTTGCGCAGCTCCTGCTCGGGCCGGCGCAGGTCGGCCTCCCAGCGCTTCATCATCGACTCGTCCTCGCGCAGCGAGCCGGCGAGCCTCTTCAGGAACTCCGGGTCGTCGTCCGGGGCGACCGGACCCTTCCTCGGGCGCTGGTCCTCCGGGAACCCGCTGCCGGGCCGCCACGTGGTGCCGTTGCTGAGCTGGACGGCGCGGGCCGGGCGCCCGGCGACGAACCAGGCGATCGGCCCGATCGGCGAGAACAGCAGGATGATGAAGACCCAGGCGATCCGAGGCAGGGCCCGGATCTGGAACTCCTCGGCGGAGAGGCAGTCGATCAGGGCGATGACCAGCAGCGCGAGGTCGATCAGCACGAAAAGCGAGTAGAGGCGGATCATGGCCAGAGATCTTCGCAGATCCGGGCCTTCCGCACCGGCCCGGGCGGGTGGTGGATCCCGCCCGGGCCGTTTTCGGGGGGCGGGTCAGCCGAGCGCCGCGTTCAGCGCCGGGAGGTAGCCGTACCGGTAGCCGGCGTTGTTCGGGTGGAACGAGTTCGTCGGCGGTACGACGGTCAGGCCGTGCAGCCACGCGTTGGTGCCGCAGATGCCGTGGCCGGCGAACTCGTCCTCGACGCTCGACCAGGTGAAGCCGGCCGCCTGTGAGCGCGCGGCGATCACCTTGTTGAGCTCGACGGCGCCCTTGTTCAGCGACTTGCGCTTGGTCACGCTCATGCCGCCGACGCCGCAGTTCGCGACCGTCTCGTCGAACAGGATCGGGTAGCCGAGTACGACGACCTTGGCGTTGGGTGCCTTGCCCCGGATGTCGGCGTACGTGGCGTTGAGCTTGGCCGGCAGCTGGTCGCGCACCTTGACCAGGGCGTCGGCCACGGCGGACGCGCAGCCGCTGTCGCTGGCCAGCGTGCAGGTGATCACCGTGTCGGCGAAGCCGATGTCGTTGCCGCCGATGGTCAGCGTGACCAGGTCGGTCTCGGCGTTCAGGCCGGACAGCTGCCCGGACCGCAGGGTGGCGGTGGTCGCGCCGCTACAGGCGTTCGACCGGTACGTCTTCGGGCTGTTCGCCGTGTTCCACAGGCCGGGGTAGGCGTTCGAGCTGCGCAGGCAGAGCCCGGTCTGCCCGGACGCGCCGACGCCGGACGAGTACGAGTCGCCGAGCGCGACGTAGTCCCAGTCGGACACGGCCGCCGCGGCCGCCGCGGCGGGCGCGGCGATGACGAGGCTGAGAAGGGTCGAGGTGACGAGGCAGGCGAGGACGTTGGTGCGTCTGCTCATCGGGTTGGCCTCCGGATCCGCGGGGGGATGGGGGCCGGAGCGCTCCGGTTACCGAACAGTAAGTCAAGACTTCATGGAAAGAAACATAGTGACATTCCTGTTACCTCGTAGTAACATCCATCGATGTGACCTGCATCTATGTCATGCAGTCATGTTTCGTGTGCGGAGCGCGATTATTTCTTACCGGCAGTCCAGCCGGTCTTCAGCGCGCGCTCAGGTCGGCGGAATAGCGTCGGGGGCATGGAAGAGAAGCGGGCCCGGAGAGTCGTCGAGACATTGCGCGGACGCAACGTCTTCGCCCATGTGAAATTGCCGCACGCCGGCATCACCCAGTACGGGATCCGGGTCGTCCTGCCCGACGGGCGCGAGGCGATCTGGGACAACGACGGCACGGCCGGCCTCGAGGCGCAGGTGATGCGCGACGGGGTGCTCGTCGGCTTCGTGTCGTCGATCCCCGGCTCGGAGAACTTCGGCGACGAGCAGATCATCGACGCCATCGCGGCGGCCGACTACGACCGGCCGATCGGCCGCTCCCGGCCGACCACGCCCTCGCGCGCCGACCGGGTCGTGGCGGCACCGCCCCCGGTGGGGCTGGGCGACCGGCTGCGCCGCACCTTCCGGGGCTGAACCGGCCTGCGGCGAGTCAGCCCACGCCGAAGGACGCGTTCCCGGCCGGCAGCCGCCGGCCGTCCCGGTCGTGCGCGCTGAGCTTGCCCAGCCGGGCGCCGGGGGCGACCTGATCGAGGGTGAACCAGAACAGCACGACCGAGGGATCCTCGCTCCAGGTGGCCTGCCGCGCCGTGACCTTCTTCCCGTCGGCCGTCACGGTGATCTTCGCCGCGTCGCCGACGTAGTAGCCGAACGCCGGCGACGGCCCGCTGCCGATCGTCATGGGCGCCTGCGCGGCATGGAAGCCGGGCGCCCGATCCGAGCCCACGGACTCGTTCGACATGACGTCGACGACGAGCCCGCCCCCGGCGTCCCGGCGGCCGACCGCGATCCCGATGCCGGTGTCCGGCAGGGCGGGGTCCTCGAGCTCGGTGACCCACAGCAGCCGCGGCCCGCCGCCGATGGTCATCCCGGTGTCGACGACGTCGCCGAACGCGCCGTCCTGCCGCGGCTCGACCGGGGTGACGTTCACCCCCGTGCCGGGCGACCCGGCGCTCACGGGCTGGGCGCCGTCCGGGCGGGCCAGTTGCGCGCCGCCGACCAGCAGGGCCAGCACCGCGAGGCCGGAGGTCGCGCCGACGGCGAGGCGGCGGCGCCGGCGCAGGCGGCCGCCTGCGGCCATGACCGCACCGAGATCGAGGGGTTTCGGCGAAAAGTCCGGCGTGTTCATGGCGTCTCTCAGGTCATCGAGGTCGTTCACGTGCGTACTCCGCTTTCGGCGCGCCGGGGTGAAGGGATGGAGACCCGGAGCTTGGCGAGCGCCCGGGAGTTGAGGCTCTTGACCGTGCCGAGGGAGATGTCGAGCTCCCGGGCCACGTCGACCTCGGTCGCGTCGAAGAAGTGCCGGAGCACGACCACCGCGCGCTCGCGCGGCGACAGCGCCTGTAACGCGCCGATCAGCCAGCGGCGCCGGGCGACGTCGTCGGCCAGGTCCCGGGGCAGCGGCTGCTCCGGCAGCTGCTCGGTCGCGTACTCGCGCATCGGGCGGCGCCACTGGTCGGTGATCAGGTTGGCCAGCACCGTGCGGGTGTACGCGTACGGGTCCTTGCGGCGCACCCGGCCCCAGGCCGCGTACACCCGGACCAGGGCGGCCTGTGCCGCGTCCTCGGCCTGATGTCGGTCGCCGGTCAGCAGGTACGCGGCGCGTTGCAGCCGCGCCGAGTTCGCCTGCGCGAACTCGACGAACTCGTCGTCGCCTCTTCGAGCTAATCCCACGACGGCCATGACGGCTGAGGGGCGGAAAAGGTTGCGGCAACCTTTCCCGGCGACCGCCCGTCTCGATCATCGTCATGCACCATCCGCCCATCCTGATGGAGATACGCAATGGGACTGTCCCGAAACCGCTGGATCCTCACCGCCGGGGTAACCGGAACCGCACTCGCCGTGGTGGTGGCGGGCGCCGTGGCCGCCAACGCCGCGCAGGAGAAGCCGGCGGTTCCGCCCACGGGGGCCGCACCGCGGCCGGCCGCGAGCGCACTCGCCTCCGCACCCGCCTCCGCACCCGCCTCCGCGCCCGCCTCCGCGGAGCCGGAGTCCGCTCGGGAGCGGCTGGGCGACGTGGTCGACGCCGGCTTCGCGGCCAAGCAGGGTACGTGGGTGCTCTACGCCGTACCGGTCAAGGAGAAGTCGCTGCCCGGCACGCATTTCGGGGTGATGGCCGGCCGCAGGCTGGCCGACGGCACGATCGTCGACGTGGTCGTCACCAACGAGGTCGAGGGGCGGGACCGGGCGCCCGGCTTCCACGCGGTGCAGGGCGGCATGGAGGTCGAGGGCGAGCCGACACCGTCCTTCGGCTACTACGCCGGCGACGCGGCGCGGATCACCGCGCGGGCGGGCGGCCGTACCGTCGTGGCGAAGGTTGCGGCGTGGAGCAAGGACCGCCGGATCAAGTTCTTCTGGTTCGACCCGGCGACCGAGGCCGTCGCGAATCTGAAGGCCTTTGACCGCGGCGGCCGCGCCCTGCCCGCGGGCAACAACCAGGTCGGCGTCGGCTAGCGCTACGCCCAGACCGCGCGGACCCGCTCGGCCACCTCGGCCGCCTGCGCCCGGCCGGCCTCGCCGGCGGGCGCACGGCGGGCCGGGTCGAGCGGGTTGCGGCCGATCGCGGTCAGGGCGGCCCGGTTCGGGCTGACCACGGCGGTCCGCACGCCGGCACCGAGCGCCGCCGCCTGCGCACCCGGGCGGTCGGCGCGCCGGGCCGCCGCGACCAGCGGCGCGATCACCACCACCCGGTCGTAACCGGCGGCCAGGTCCACGTTGGCGACCGAGCGCACCCCGCCGTCGATGTAGCGGCGGTCGCCGACCGTCATCGGCGGCCAGACCAGCGGCACCGCGCAGCTCGCGGCCACCGCGTCGACGAGCGACGCCCCGCTGTCGCTGTCGAAGACCACGACCTCGCCGGTGCGCGCCTCGACGGCCGGGATCAGCAGCCGGGCCGCGGGCCAGTCGTCGCGCCGCACGCGCGAGGCGATGGCCGTGCGCCGCTCGGACTCCGGCACCGTGCGGGCCTTCAGCGCGGCCCGGCCCAGCCGGGCCCGGCCGCGGGCCCGGCCGCCGGGCCAGAGCGCGGCCATCACGAAGCCGAGCAGCACCCGCGTGCCGATGGTGGCGCTGCGGTCGCCGCCGGTGTCGGCGAGCTCGCGCTCGTAGAGCTCGGCGACGGAGGCGCCGCCGGTCAGCTGGGCGGCCACGACCGAGCCGGCCGAGGTGCCGACGAACAGGTCGGCCGTGGTGAGGTCGACGCCCCGCTCGGCGAGGCCGTGCAGCAGGCCGATCTCCCAGGCGACGCCGGTGACGCCGCCACCACCCAGCACCAGCGCGCGTCTCTGCATGCCGCCAAGCCTATGCGCCGAAGAGGTTCTTGTAGACCGCCGCCGACCGCGGATTGGGGAAGCAGCCGGCGTCCGTGCGGTACAGGCTCGACTGCACCCCGCCCGCGCCGCAGTCGGAGAAGTAGGTCTCGTACGCCAGGTACCTGGCATGGCCGGCGAACCAGGCGTGCATCCAGGTCACGAACGACGGGTTCTCCCGGCCGGCGTCGCCGGTCGGTACCACGCCCCACTCGCCGACCGCGAACAGCTTGCCGTGCGCCCGGGCGAACCGGTACAGCCAGTCAAGGCCCTCGGGGGCCGCGGCCACCCGGTCGAACGCCGCCTTCGTCGGCGACCAGGGGTAGTGGTCGTAGTTGTCGATGCCGACGATGTCCACGTAGGCGTCGCCGGGGTAGCAGTTCGTGCTCACCCCGCCGCACACCCCGGCCGGCGTGCCGTGCGCGTTGATCGTCCAGTCCAGCAGCACGTCCGGATTGCCGGCGCGGATGTTGGTGGCGGCGCGGCGGTAGCAGGCGATCCAGGTCGCCGGGTCGTCGGCCCGCCAGGGCGAGGTCCGCTCGTTGAACTCCCAGCCCAGCCGCACCACCGAGTCGCCGCGGCCGTGGCGGGTCATCAGGGCGCCGAAATTCCTCCAGTCCCGATCCTTTTCGCCGTTCGCGCACGCCGCCAGGTCCGCGGCCGCACCGATGGGCACCAGCCCCTGCGAGACGACGAGCATGCCCTCGAAGTCCGCGAACAGGTCGAACGTCCAGCCGGTGCCGGCCGTCATCGACTCCCACGACGTCCGGTCCGTGTAGGTCTGCGCGACATGGCACGGCCGGCCGCGCGCGGCGCAGAACGCGTTGACGTGCGCGGTGTCGAACTTCGGGTCGCCGTTGACGCCGGACAGGCCGTTCGGGCCCGGCCATTCGCCGTCCTGGCGGGGGAGCGCGATCAGTCGCCGAGCGGAGCGCGATTCGGCGGAGGACGGCGCGCCGCGGGACGCGGAGGTGGGCCTGGACGGCGTCGCGGTCGGCGTCGCGGCCGGCCGGGGTTCGCCGGCGGTGTTCGCCAGGGCGACGCCGAGCCCGGCGAGCAGGATCAGCGCCGCGACGCCGGCCCGCCACAGCCTCGGGCCACGCGGTCGCTCGTCGGTCATGCGGCGCGTCCCTCCGACGATTGAGTGTTTTGCCCGATTATGCCAGCTTTGATCGGGTGAGGATTGCCTTCCCTAAAGAATGGTGAATGGAGGCTTACCTCATTTGTAAACCCGCGAAAAATGACGTCGGTCATGCCGCGCGAAGCCGCTTCACATAGTTTATGGTCGGCTAGAAGAAAGGGGCCCCACCATGACTCAGATGTTGGAGATGCCGCGCGTTCAGACCTGCACGGTCACGGCCTGCGGCTACAACCACGGCGGCTGCACGGCCTTCGCGATCACCATCGGCGGCGTGAACTCGGCGTGCGACACGTTCGTCGAAACCACCGACAAGGGCGGGATGGGCCAGGCCACGGCGCAGGTCGGCGCCTGCAAGCGGTCCGAGTGCGTGCACAACACCGAGCTCGAGTGTCACGCGCCGTCGATCGTCGTCGGCGCCGCGCAGGATCGGGCGGACTGCCTCACCTTCGAGGCGCGATAAGCGTTTCGATTAACTAAGCCTTGCCTTAAAAGGCCGCCGCCGGAAATCTGGGCGGCGGCCTTTCTGCTGATCGTTATTCATTGTCGGGCCTGGTTGCGCGCCGGCCCCGGGGTTGACCCGGCCGGGCGCAGCGGCTAGGTTGTTCTCAGATCGAGTCTTACTCACATCGAGAACAACGCGGGGCGACGATGACGAACGAACGGGAGTTCCTCGAGGGCTACGACCCGGGTGCATACGCCCCGGTCGCCGTCACCGTCGACGTCGTGGCGCTGACCATCCGGGACGCCCGGCTGCACGTCCTGCTCGTCGAGCGCGGCGGCCACCCGTTCACCGGATGGCGTGCCCTGCCCGGCGGCTTCGTGCGCGACGAGACACTCGACGGTGCCGCCCTGCGCGAGCTCGCCGAGGAGACCGGCCTGCGCCCGGGCGAGGACGACCTGGACCGGGTGCACCTCGAGCAGCTCCGGTCCTACGGGAACCCGGGCCGCGATCCCCGGATGCGGGTCGTCTCGGTGGCCTACCTGGCGTTCGCGCCGAGCCTGCCCGACCCGAGGGCCGGCGGCGACGCGTCCGGCGCGTTCTGGGTGCCCGTCGACGAGGCCGGCGAGCTGGCCTTCGACCACGCGGCGATCCTCGCCGACGCCCTCGACCGGGCCCGCGCCAAGCTGGAGTACACGCCGCTGGCCACCGCGTTCGTCGGCGACGAGTTCACCATCGGCGAGCTGCGGGCGGTCTACGCGGCGGTCTGGGGCGAGGAGTTGCACGCCGGCAACTTCCACCGCAAGGTGCTGTCGGTGCCGGGCTTCGTCGAGAGCACCGGCGAGACGGCGGCCCGCGGCGGGGAGCGCGGCGGGCCCAAGGCGCGGCTCTACCGGGCCGGCGACGCGCGGCTGCTGCACCCGGCGCTGCTGCGGCCGGCCCGAGAGGACGGCATCCGATGACCGCGGCGCCGTCGTTCGCGGACGCCGTCGGCCGCATCACCGCGGCGCGCACCTTCGCGGACCTGGTGGACGACGCGCCCGGGCAGACCGCCGGGCACGCGTACCGGATGCTGGTCAAGGCGGTGCATCCGGACGTCGCACCGGCGGGCCGGGCCGCGGCCGCGACGGCGGCCCTCGCCCGGCTCGCGCGGCTCTGGGCCGACCGCGACGGCCGGGTGCTGACGACCGGGCGGGCGACCTACCGGGTCGGCGAGGTGGTCGCGAGCGGCGACATCGCCGAGCTCTACGCCGTCGACGGCGGCGCGGCGCTGCTCAAGCTGCCCCGCCGGCCGGGCGACAACGACCTGATGCGGGCCGAGGCCGCCGCACTTGACCGGCTGGCGTCCGACGGCGACCCGCGATACCGGGCCTACGCGCCTCGGCCGATCGAGAGCTTCACCCACGAGGACGGCGCGAGGGCGCGCCGGACGGCGACCATCGTCGAACGCCAGAACGGCTTCGTGTCCCTCGCGGACGTGCGCCGCGCCTACCCGGGCGGCATCGACCCGCGCGACGCCGCCTGGATGTGGCGCCGGCTGCTCACCGGGCTCGGCTGGGCGCACCGGGCCGGCGTCGTGCACGGCGCGGTGCTGCCCGAGCACGTCATCGTCCACCCCGCGGAGCACGGCGTGGTCCTCGTCGACTGGTGCTACTCGGTGGCGCCCGGCACGCCCGTGCCGGCGCTGGTCGCTCGGCACCGGGCCGCCTACCCGCCCGAGGTGACCGCCGGCAAGCCGGCCACCGCCGCCACCGACATCTTCATGGCCACCGGCCTGATGCTGCGCCTGATCGCCGACCCGCCGGCACCGCTCGCGCGCTTCGCGGCCGGCTGCACCTACGACGCGCCACGCATGCGTCCGCAGGACGCGTGGTCACTGCTCGGGGAGCTCGACGAGCTGCTCGGGAACCTGTACGGACCCCGCCGCTTTCGCCCGTTCGCGATGCCGGCGTGACTCACCAGGAGGTATGAGATGGGAAGCGGACACTGGTCAACCGACGTCTACGCCGCGGCAGCCGGCTATCGGGCCGCCAGCGGCACGAGCGCCTTCGCGTACAGCGACGGCGGCGCCCGCAAGGCACACCCGGCGCTCGACCCGATGAACGTGGGCAAGCGGGAGAGCCGCGACAGCGACGAACACCCGCACAGCACGCCGATCGCCGTCCTCTTCGACGTGACCGGCTCGATGGGCACCGTGCCGCGGGTGCTGCAGACGAAGCTGCCGCAGCTGCTCGGCCTGCTGACCCGCAAGGGCTACGCCACCGATCCGCACATCCTGTTCGGCGCGATCGGCGACGCCACCTGCGACCGGGTGCCGTTGCAGATCGGGCAGTTCGAATCCGACAACCGCATGGACGAGGACCTGGCCCGCATCGTCCTGGAGGGCGGTGGCGGCGGCCAGCGCCGCGAGTCGTACGAGCTCGCCATGTACTTCATGGCCCGGCACACCAGCCTGGACTCCATCGCCGCGCGGGGGCGCCGCGGCTACCTGTTCATCATCGGCGACGAGATGCCGTACCCGCAGGTCAAGCCGAAGGAGGTCAAGCGTTTCATCGGCGACCGGCTCGGCGAGCCGATCGCGATCGAGGCGGTGCTGGCCGAGCTGCGGCGCAGCTTCGACGTCTACTACATCATGCCGACCGCGGCCGGCTGGGGCGGCGACCCGGAGATCCTCGGCCACTGGCGCACCCTGCTCGGCCAGCAGGTCATCGAGCTGGACGACCTCGACGCGGTCTGCGAGACCATCGCGCTGACCGTCGGCCTCGGCGAGGAGTCCATCGACCTCGACGCCGGCCTCGCCGACCTGGTCGACGTCGGATCGGTGGCCGGCCCGTCGGTCAGCAGGGCGCTCGCGCCGCTCGGCGCGGGGCGGGTCACGGCCGTTCGTTCCTCCCTCGACCCGGGCGGCGCGGCAACGCCGAGCGGGAACGAACGGCTGTGAACCCTGCGGGGCACGTCGCCGTGGTCGATCTCGGCTACGGCGACGCCGGCAAGGGCACGGTGGTGGACGCGATCTGCGCGACCGGGCCGGTCACCGCGGTGATCAGGTTCAACGGGGGTGCGCAGGCCGCGCACAACGTGGTCACGCCGCAGGGCCGGCACCACACGTTCGCGCAGTTCGGGTCGGGCACGTTCCAGGGCGTGCCCACCCACCTGTCGCGCTTCACGGTGGTCGACCCGCTCGCGCTCGCGGCCGAGGCCGCCGCCCTCGGCAACCCGTTCCACCTGCTCACGGTGGACGGCGACGCGCTGCTCGCCACCCCGTGGCACCGGGCCGCGAACCAGGCCCGCGAGCGGCGGCGCGGGCGGGACCGGCACGGCTCGTGCGGCATGGGCGTCGGGCAGACCGTGGAGTACGCCCTCGGCCACGCCGACGCGCCCCGGGTGCGCGATGTGCTCTCGCCGGCCCGGCTCCGGTCGCGGCTGGCCGCGGTGCAGGCCGCGTTCGGCCCGCTGGCGGCGGCGCCGCTGGACGACGTCGTGGACGCGTTCCTCGCCTTCGGCCGCGCGGTGCGGATTGTGGACTCCTCGTACGTCGGCGTGCTGCTGGACGCCGGGCGGTGCGTCTTTGAGGGCGCGCAGGGGGTGCTGCTGGACGAGTGGCGGGGCTGGCACCCGTACACGACGTGGTCGACCACGACGTTCGACAACGTGGCGGCGCTCTGCCCCGACTTCCTGCGGCTGGGCGTGGTGCGGACGTACACCACCCGGCACGGCGCCGGGCCGTTCGTCACCGAAGCGCCGCTGGAGCTGCCCGAGGCGCACAACGGCGTGGGGGAGTGGCAGGGCGAGTTCCGGGTCGGGCACTTCGACGCGGTGGCGCACCGCTACGCCGCCGAGGTCGCCGGCGGCGTGGACGCCCTGGCGGTCACCCACCTCGACGCCCCGGCGCGGGATCCGCGGCTGCGCGTCTGCACCTCGTACGAGCTCGACGGCGCGCGGTGGGAGCGCATCGTCCCGGCGCCGCCGCGGGACCTGGGCCGGCAGGCCGCGCTGACGGCGCTGCTGGCCCGGTCCCGCCCCGGTGACCTGGAGCGGCCCGGCGACTTCGCGGCCCGGATCGCGGACCTGCTGGACGCGCCGGTGTTCCTCGAGTCGCACGGGCCGTGCCGCACCGACAAGCGGTTCCGGGTGCCGGTGCTATAGGTACATGCCGGTCGCCGGCGGGGCGGTCGGCACGGTCACCGGGCGGGCGCCGGTCCGCAGCGCGTACAGCTCGGCGAGGGTCGCCCCGTCCGGGCCGACGCCCGCCGGGGTGCCGAGCCAGGCGACCGCCTCGCCGTACGGCAGGCGCCCGACCTCGATGCTGGCCAGGCACCGACCCGGCCGGACCACCGCGGGGTGCAGCGACGCCAGATCCTCGTTTGTGGTGATCGCGATCAGCGCGTTGCGGCCCTGGCCGAGCAGCCCGTCGGTCAGGTTGAGCAGCCGGGAGAGCGACTGCCCCGCGGCCGCCTTGGCCTCGCCGCTGATCAGCTCGTCGCAGTCCTCGAGCATGAGCAGCCGCCAGCGCGGCTCGTCGTCGTCGCCGCTGCCCAGCGCCACGCTCATCAGGTACGCGGGGTCGCCGAACAGCCGCTCGGGGTCGAGCACGCAGTCGACCTGGCACCACGGGCGCCACTGCTGGGCCAGCGCGCGCAGCGCCGTCGTCTTGCCGGTGCCGGGCTCGCCGTGCAGCAGCATGAGGCGGCCGTTGACCGTCGTGCCGTCGATGGCCATGAGCCGTTCCAGGGTGCGCGCCACCGGATCCGCGTAGTTGGCGCGGATCTTCTCCCACGGCGCGGCGTCGATCTCGCGCTGCACGCGCCGCGGGCCGTGCGGTCCGAAGTGCCAGAAGCCGATCGGCACGCTGTCCGCGGCCGGGGGCGGCTCCTCGACGGCGTTCTCCACCGCGACGGCAAGCACCGACTCGGCCATCTCGGCGCTGACCGCGGTGACCGTCACGCGGGCGCGGCGGCTCTGCTTCCAGCGGGTGACGTGCAGGGTCCAGCCCTCGCCGACGGAGAGCCGGCCGTGGCCGTCCTCCTCGACCGCGTCCCGGACGATCCGGGCGTCGTCGGTGGTCAGCAGGGCCTCGGCGCGGACGTTCTCGAGGTGCGTGGTGCGGCCGTACGGCTCCCGTCCGGTGACGAAGGCATCGAGCGCGAGCAGGTCGACGACGTCCACCAGCCGGTCGCAGTCGTCGACTGCACCGGACAGCGGCAGCGAGGCGGCGACGGCCGGCTCGGCGGCGCGGCTGCCGAGCCGGTCGACGGACTGATGGGGGGTGCGCATTACCCCATGATCGACCCTGGGTGGGGCAGGAGCATCCCGTTTTCCCGCATGTCCCCGGTTTCCAAGATCCTCGACCTTCGATCGCGTTAGGTTGACCTAACCCTGTGTAATCAAGGATTTGGAGACCGACGTGGCGACACCTATCTCGCGCCGGAACCTGTTGCGCGGCGCGGCCGGTGTCGCGGCCGCCGGAATGCTCGCGGCCTGCGGCGATGACGACAGCCCTGACACGGGGAGTTCCCCGGCCGCCTCCGGCGGCACGTTCCCGACCACCGTGACGCACCAGTTCGGCAGCACCACCCTCGACGAGTCGCCCGCCGTGGTCGTCTCGCTCGGCTGGGCCGACGCCGACGCCCTGCTCGCCCTCGGCGTCGTGCCCACCGGCATCCTCGACTGGTTCCAGGCCTGGCCGACCGGCGTCGGGCCCTGGGCTCAGCCGAAGCTGGGCGGCGCCAAGCCCACCGTCCTCACCGGCCCGGAGATCAACTTCGAGAAGGTCGCCGCGCTGCGGCCCGACTTCGTCACCCTGACCAAGAGCGACAACGTGAAGGCCACCTGGGAGCAGCTGGAAAAGCTCGCACCCACGCTCTCCGGGCCCGCCGGCACCCAGCCGTACGGCACCACGCTCGAGGACCAGACACTCACGATCGCCCAGGCGCTGGGCCGCGAGTCCGAGGGCGAGGCCCTGGTCGCGGCCAACGACAAGGCGCTCGCCGACGCCAAGGCGGCCAACCCGGGATTCCAGGGCAAGACCGTCGTCGTCGCGGCCGCTTTCAACGGGCAGTACGGCGCCTACACCAGCGGCGACGGCCGGGTGCAGTTCATGGAGGCGCTCGGCTTCACAAACTCGCCGAAGATCGAGGCACTCAACCCGCCCACCTACTACGCCCCGATCTCCAAGGAGCAGGTCGCCCTGCTCGACGCCGACCTCACCGTCGTCTTCGGCATCGGCGCCGGCAAGGAGCTCGCGGATGACCCGATCCTGAACAGCATCCCGTCCGCGAAGGACGGCCGGATGCTGATCATCGACGACCCCGATCTGGCCAACGCGTTCTCCACCAACTCGGTGCTGAGCACGCCGTACACCATCGAAAGGTTCGTGCCGATGGTCAAGGACGCCCTGGCGTGACCCACGCCGCCGCCGAGCGGGCCGGATACACCACCCTCGAGGCGCGGGTCCGCCACCGGGGCGGACTCACCACCCGCGGCCTCGGGCTGGCGCTCGCCGCCGCCACGCTGGTCGCGGTCGCGGCCCTGAGCGTCGCGGTCGGCACCAAGTCGATCCCGCTCGGCACGGTGTGGGACGCGATCCGGACCGGAGGCGGCACCAGCGAGGACGCCCGGATCGTCCTCGACCTGCGGATACCGCGGACGCTGATCGGGCTGGCAACGGGCGTCGCGCTCGGCCTGGCCGGCGCGCTGATGCAGGCGCTGACCCGCAACCCCCTGGCCGACCCGGGCATCCTGGGCATCAACGCGGGCGCGGCGACCGCCGTCGTGCTCGGCATCCGGGTGCTCGGCGTCGGCACGCTGACCGGCTACATCTGGTTCGCGTTCGCCGGCGCGGCGGGCGCGTTCGTCGTGGTCTACCTGCTCGGCACCCGCGGCCGCTCCGCCGCCTCCCCCGAGCGCCTCGCGCTGGCCGGCGCCGCCGTCGGCGCGGCCCTGCTGGCGGTCACGAACGCGGTCGCGCTGCTCGACGTCACCACCTTCGACCGCTACCGGCTGTGGACGGTCGGCTCCCTCTCCGGCCGCGACCTCGGCGTCCTCTGGGGTGTGCTGCCGTTCATCGCCGTCGGCACGCTGCTGGCCCTGCTCCTCGGCCCGTCGCTGAACGTCATCGCGCTCGGCGAGGACACCGCGCGCGCCCTCGGCGCCGACCTGAACCGCACGCGGGTGCTCTCGGCGATCGCCGTCACGCTGCTCTGCGGCGCCGCCACCGCCGCCGTCGGGCCGATCGCGTTCCTCGGGCTCGCCGTGCCGCACATCGCCCGCATGCTGGTCGGGCCGGACCAGCGCTGGCTGCTGCCGTACTCGCTGCTCTTCGCGCCGACCCTGCTGCTGCTCGCGGACATCATCGGACGCCTGGTCGTGCGCCCCGGCGAGCTACAGGCCGGCCTGGTCACCGCGTTCCTCGGCGCGCCCGTCTTCCTCGGCGTGATCATGCGCCGCCGGATCGTGCCGCTTTGAGGCGCCGGATCACCGTCCGCGCGCCGGGCGTCGCCCTGCGCCTCGACGTGCGCACCCTCTGGGTCGGCGGCGCCCTGCTGCTGGCCGTGACCGCCATGGTCGCGCTGACAATCGCGGCGGTCGGGATCTGGCTCCCGCTCGCCGACATCGTCGAGATCGCCGGCGGCGGCGGCCGGCGCGCCGACCGCTTCATCCTGCTCGACCTGCGCCTGCCCCGGGTGACCCTCGGCCTGCTCGTAGGCGCCGCGCTTGCCATGTCCGGCGCGGTCTTCCAGAGCCTGTCGCGCAACCCGCTCGGCAGCCCCGACATCGTCGGCTTCACCACCGGCTCCGCCACCGGCGCGATCCTCGCGATCGTGGTCCTCGGCGCCGGGCCGGCCGGCGCCGCCGGCGCGGCCATCGTGAGCGGCCTGCTCACCGCCCTGATCGTGTACGGGCTGGCGGCGATCGGTGGCGGCGCGGTGCGGCGCCTGGTACTCGTCGGCATCGGCATCGGCGCGATGCTGGTCGCGGTGAACAGCTACCTGATCAGCCAGGCCCGGCTCGACGCGGCCCAGTCCGCCGCGGTCTGGCTTGTCGGCACCCTGAACGGGCGGACCTGGGAGTACACGCGCCTGCTCGGCCTGGCCCTGCTGGTGCTGACGCCGCCGCTGCTGCTGCTCTGCCGGCGGCTGCGGATGCTCGAGATGGGCGACGAGTCCGCGCAGTCCCTCGGCGTACAGGTGCACCGGTCCCGGCTGATGCTGGTGGTCCTCGCGGTCGCGGTGTGCGCGGTGGCGACCGCAGCGACCGGCCCGGTCGCGTTCGTGGCGCTGGCCGCGCCGCAGATCGCCCGGCGCCTCACCGCCGCGCCCGCACCGCAGCTGCTGCCGGCCGCGATCACCGGCGCGCTGCTGATGGTGCTCAGCGACTTCGTCGCGCAGCGGCTGCTGGCACCCGCCCAGCTACCCGTCGGCGTGGTGACCGGCGCGGTCGGCGGCGTCTACCTGGCCTGGCTGCTCAGCCTCCAATTTCGAAGGGAGGGCTGATGACATCGCGGCTGTCCGGCTCGGACCTGACCCTCGCGTACGACAGCCGGGTGATCGCCTCCGGCCTCGACGTGAGCATCCCCGACGGCTCCTTCACGGTGATCGTCGGGCCGAACGCGTGCGGCAAGTCGACGCTGCTGCGGGCGCTCGCCGGCCTGCTCGCGCCGAAGCAGGGCGCCGTGGTGCTGGACGGCGCGTCGATCAGCTCGTACCGGGCCAAGGAGGTGGCCCGCCGGCTGGGGCTGCTGCCGCAGACGGCGACCGCGCCGGAGGGCATCTCGGTGGCGGACCTGGTGGCCCGCGGCCGGTATCCGCACCAGCGGCTCCTGCGCCAGTGGACCCCCGAGGACGAGAACCAGGTCGCGGCGGCGATGGAGGCGACCGGCGTGACGGCGCTGGCGGACCGCGCGGTCGACGAGCTCTCGGGCGGCCAGCGCCAACGGGTCTGGATGGCGATGGCGCTGGCACAGCAGACGAACATCCTGCTGCTGGACGAGCCGACGACCTTCCTGGACATCGCACACCAGATCGACCTGCTGGACATGTGCGCCGACCTGAACGAGCAGGGCCGGACGCTCGTCGCGGTCCTGCACGACCTCAACCAGGCCTGCCGCTACGCCAGCCACCTGATCGCGATGAAGGGCGGGAAGATCGTCGCGGAGGGCGACCCGAGCGCGATCATCACGGCCGAACTGGTGGCCGACGTGTACGGCCTGGCCTGCGAGGTGATCCCGGACCCGCAGACGCACACGCCGCTGGTGGTACCGGCGGCGCGTGCCGCCCGCCTCAAGCGCTAGCCCGCCGCAGCACGAACACCGGGATCGAGCGCTTGGTCTTCTTCTCGTAGCCGGCGTAGTTCGGGAACGCCTCGACCGCGCGGTCCCACCACAGCGCCCGCTCGGCGCCGGAGACCTCGTGCGCGACGTACTCGTGCTTCTCCTCGCCGTCCTGGAGCTCGACCTCGGGGTTCTTGCGCAGGTTGTAGACCCAGACCGGGTTCTTCGGTGCGCCGCCCAGCGAGCCGACCACCGCGTACTCCCCGTCGTGCTCGACGCGCATCAGCGCCGTCTTGCGCAGCAGTCCGGTGCGGGCGCCGACCGAGGTCAGCACGATGACCGGCCGGCCCAGGATCTCACCGGCCTTCGCGCCGTTCGTCGCCTCGTACGTCTCCGCCTGCTCGCGGGCCCAGTTCGACGTGCTCGGTCCGTACTCACCGGTCAGCGGCATGCGGACTCCTCAGTCGGAGGTCGGGGTGAGTACGAAGACCGGGATGACGCGGTCCGTCTTGGTCTGGTAATCAGCGTACGGCGGCCAGGCCTCGACGGCCCGCTTCCACCACAGCTCACGCTCCTCGCCGTGCACCTCGCGCGCCTCGTAGTCGCGCTTGACGGCGAGGTCCTGGAGCTCGACGTGCGGATTACCGACCAGGTTCCAATACCAGACCGGGTGCTTCGGCGCGCCGCCCAGCGAGGCGATCACCGCGTAATGGCCGTCGTGCTCGATCCGCATCAGCGGGGTCTTGCGCAGCTTGCCGCTCTTCGCGCCGACCGAGGTGAGCACGATGATCGGCTTGCCCTGGAGCTCGTTCGCCTCGGCGCCGTTGGTGGCCTCGAACTGCTCCACCTGCTCGCGGGCCCAGTCGGACGTGCTCGGCTCGTATTCACCGGTCAACGGCATGAGAAAACTCCTCCTCAGAGAGCGACAGTCCCGCCGAAAACCTAACCATGGCGGGGGCCGGTTCGCCGCCGCGTTGCGGGAAGCCGGGCCAGGATTGCGGCGCCGGGTCCCTCCGCTGTCGTGCTCTCGCGGTGCCGGGCGGTGACCCGGCGGATCTCCGGTCGCATCGGGACAGTATCCGCCCTTCGGCGTCCGATAGCCTCACGATCATGCCTGCGATCGATGTCGGCGACATCACCTTGCACTTCGAGGAGTCCGGGAGTGGTGCGCCGGTGCTGCTGATTCCCGGCACCGCCGCGCGCGGCCGCACCTGGTGGCTGCACCAGGTGCCGGCCCTCGTCGACGCCGGCTACCGGGCGATAACCCTGGACAACCGCGGCGTCGGCCGGAGCGGCCCGGCCCGGCCGGGCCTGACCGTCGCGGACCTGGTCGCGGACACGGTCGCGGTGATCCAGCGGGTCGCGGGCGGTCCGTGCCGGCTGATCGGTACGTCGCTCGGCGCGTACGTGGTGCAGGAGGTGCTCCTGGCGCGCCCGGACCTGGCCGACCGGGCCGTCCTGATGGCGAGCCGGGCCCGGCCGGACGCGGTGTCGCTGGCGCTGGCGGCCGCGGAACGCGCCATGGCCGACGCCGGGATCGTGCTGCCGCCCGGGTACGACGCCGTCAACCGCGCGCTCCAGAACCTGTCGCCGCGGACCCTCGAGGAGCCGGAGACAGCGCAGGACTGGCTCGACATCCTGGAGATGTCCCCGACGGACTGGGCCGACGAGGGCCAGCGCCCGCAGCTGGAGGTGACGGTGGACACCGACCGGCGGGAGGCGTACCGGACGATCCGCGTGCCCACCCTGGTGCTGTCGTTCGCCGACGACCTGATCGCGCCGGCCGTCCGCGGCCGCGAACTGGCCGCGGCGATTCCCGGCGCGCGGTACACCCGGATCGCGGACGCGGGCCACTACGGCTACCTGGAGCAGCCGGACGCCGTGAACGAGGCCGTCCTGGAGTTCTTCGCCGATGCTTGAGCGTCTCCTGCCGCCGGACGTGCGGACCGCGTCCACCACGACCGACCCGCCGGATGCCGAGATCTTCCCGGCGGAGGCCGCCCTCATCACCAACGCCGTCGAGAAGCGCAGGAACGAATTCACCACGGTCCGGCACTGCGCGCGGCTCGCCCTGGCCGAGCTCGGCGTGCCGCCCGCGCCGATCCTGCCCGGGGTACGCGGCGCGCCGGTCTGGCCGGCGGGGATCGTGGGCAGCATGACGCACTGCGTGGGCTACCGCGGCGCGGCGGTGGCGCGGGCGGGCGCGGTCCGGGGCGTCGGCATCGACGCGGAGGTGGACGGTCCGCTGCCGGAGGGCGTACTGGATCTCGTCTCGTCGGAGCGGGAGCGGGAGCACCTCGGGCAGCTGGCGCGGCAGTGGCCGGCGGTGCAGTGGGAGCGGCTGCTGTTCAGCGCGAAGGAGTCCGTCTACAAGGTGTGGTCGCCGCTGACCGGTGAATGGCTCGGCTTCGAGGGTGCGGCGGTGACGTTCGATCCGGAGGCGGAGACGTTCACGGCGCGGCTGCTTGTCGACGGGCCGTTCGAGACGCTGGCCGGGCGGTTCCTGGTGGCGGACGGGATCGTGCTGACGGCCATCACCCTCGGCGGTCCGGTGCGATGAAACGGCTGGGTGCGGGCGTGGACAACGTCGCGTACCTGATCGACGACCTGGTGGTGCGGTTCCGGCGCACCGACCCGGGTGCGGTCTCGCGGGAGGCCCGGGTGCTGCGGGCGGTCGCGGCGGTGTCGCCGATCGCGGTGCCCGTGCCGGAGTTCGTCGACCCGGTGGGTGGGTGTCTCGCCTACCGGATGCTGCCGGGGGTGCCGTTGCTCTCGGTCGCAGGCTGGGACGCGGGCGAGCTGGGCCGAGGACTTGGCCGCCTACTCGCGGCGTTGCACGCCCTGCCGGCCTCACCCCTGGCGTTGCACCCCCTGCCGGCCTCACCCCTGGCCGGGTCGCCCATGGCGGCGGAGTCCTCTTCGGAGGCGGAGTCTCTCTGGGAGACGGACGACTCCGTGCCCCAGGAGTGGCTGGACGAGGCGCTTTCGCTGTGGCCCGAGGTGGTGGCGGAGGTGCCGGCGGCCTGGCACGGCGCGGTGCGGGCGTTCCTGGCCGACCCGGCGCCGGACCCGGCGCCGTCGCCGGCCTTTTCGCACCAGGATCTCGGCGCCGAGCACGTTCTGGTCGATCCGGGCACGTGGGAGATCACCGGGATCATCGACTGGTCGGATGCGGCGGTGGGCGACCCCGCCCAGGACCTCGGGCTGATCCTGCGCGATCTCGGACCGGTGGCGTTCGCGGCGGCGGTGGAGCAGATCGCGCCGGAACTGCGTGACCCGGGAATCGCCGAGCGGGCGCTCTTCTATGCGCGATGCGGGCTCATCGCCGACCTCGCGTACGGCATCGCCACGGACCAGCCGGTCTATCGGGAGAAGTCGATCGCGGGCCTGGCCCGGCTCTTCGCGCCGACTTAAGACCTCCACAGCCGACACCAACCGCTTTGGGCGTCAGTCCAGGAATGTCACGGTCTCCGACAGCGGGGCGCGGCGGATCCGCGGATGCGCGACCGCCGGATCGGCGAAGCCGATCGACATGCCGCAGAACAGCATTCGTTCCGGCGGCGGGGAGATCACCTCAGCGACGCTGCGGTGATACTCCGCCCACACCTCCTGTGCGCAGCTGTGCAGACCTTCGGCCCGCAGTAGCAGCATCACCGTCTGCAGGTAGATTCCGACGTCGGCCCAGCGCGGCGTCGGCATGTCCCGGCCGAGATAGCAGAACAGCGCCGTGCCGGCACCGAAGCAGTTCCAGTTCCGGGCCCGGATCCGGGCCCGGCCCGCTACATCCTCGCGCGCGACACCGTGTGAGCCGTAGAGGACCCGCCCAGTGCCGCCATGCGCTCGACGTACGGCGCACGCAACTCGGACGGGTAGGTCGCGAACTCTCGACTGTCGCCGGAGCCGCCGGCCGCGACCCGATCGGCCACTGTCCTTTTCAGCCTGGCCAGCGGGTCACCGGTCACGACGTAGACATTCCATGGCTGCATGTTGCTGCCCGACGGTGCATCGGCGGCCGCCGCCAGCACCCGTTCGAGAACCTCGCGCGGGACGGGTTGATCGGTGAATCCACGAATCGACTGCCTTGTTCGTACCGCGCGATAGACGTCCATCGAGTCCATCATCCCAACTTCGTGACCAGCCGCCGCACGGGACCGGGCACGACGAGGCGGCCTCTACCGGCCTGACACCGCCGATCTCCAGCGCGCCAAGCCGGACCCGGCCATGCGCGGCATGCAGCAGGTACAGGAACGGGCCGCCGAAGTGCCCTCCCTGCGGATCCAGGCGGTCATTCCGGCAGGAACTCCCCGCGCTCGCTCAACTGCCGCCGAGCGCCTCGAGACGTGTCCCCTGGCCGTCCGCCGGGATCGCCCGGATACGACTGCCGAAGCCTGGCGGTCACTGCTGTTGGCGGGCCGCGAAGGCCATCAGGTCGCGGCGTTCGATGGCCGCCGCCATCAGGTCCGGGAACGCGTCCGGCGTGCACGCGAAGGCCGGCACGCCCAGGGCCGCCAGCGCCGCCGCGTTCTCGTGGTCGTAGGCCGGCGCACCCTCGTCCGAGAGCGCCAGCAGCACCACCACCTGGACACCGGCCGCCGTCATCTCCGCGACCCGGCGCAGCATCTGCTCGCGGACGCCGCCCTCGTAGAGGTCGCTGATCAGCACGAAGATGCTGTCCCGCGGCCGCGTGATCAGTTGCCGGCTGTAGCCGATCGCCCGGTTGATGTCCGTCCCGCCGCCGAGCTGCGTGCCGAACAGGACCTCGACCGGGTCGCTCAGCTGGTCGGTCAGGTCGACCACCGCGGTGTCGAAGACCACGAGCGACGTGCGCAGCGAGCGCATCGACGCCAGCACCGCCGCGAACACCCCGGAGAACACCACCGACGCGGCCATCGAGCCGGACTGGTCGACGCAGAGCACCACGTCGCGCTGGATCGCGGTGGCGCGGCGGCCGTAGCCGACCAGGCGTTCCGGGATCACCGTGCGGTGTTCCGGCTGGTAGTGCTTCAGGTTCGCGCGGATGGTCCGGTCCCAGTCGATGTCGGCGTGCCGGGGCCGGTTGATGCGTGCCGCCCGGTTCAGGGCGCCGCTCACCGCCGCCCGGGTGTGCTGGGAGATGCGTTGCTCCAGCTCGGCGACGACCTTGCGGACCACCTGCCGTGCCGCGTCCTTGGTCCGCTCCGGCATCACCGCGTTCAGCGAGAGCAACGTCCCGACCAGGTGCACGTCCGGCTCGACGGCGTCCAGCATCTCCGGCTCCAGCAGCAGCCGGGTCAGGTCGAGGCGCTCGATCGCGTCCGCCTGCATCACCTGCACGACCGTGCTGGGGAAGTACTCCCGGATGTCGCCCAGCCACCGCGCCACCTTCGGCGCGGACCCACCGAGGCCGGCGGACCGCGACGTGCCGGCCCCCTCGCTGTCACCACCCGCGTCGTAGAGAGCGGCCAGCGCCGCGTCCATCGCGGAATCGCGCCCCTGCGCCGTGCCCAGGGACTCCTGCGCCGGACCACCCAGCACAAGCCGCCACCGGCGCAGACGCTCCCGCCGCGCCGGATCCTCATCGTCCGTCATCTGATCTCCCGGCCTAGTGGCGCGCTGAGGGTCGGCAGTGGGGGTGGCTGGCGGCGTGGGCGTTGTGCCGGTTCGTCGTTGTGGGTCATCTGATCTCCCGGCCCAGCAGCGCGCTCAGCGTCGGCAGGGCGAGGGCCGCCCTCTCGTGGTCCAGCACCAGCGGCTCGGCGGCCGCCCGCCCGCCGGCGCCCGAGCCCGCGATGCGTTCGCCGATCGCGCGTCGTTCGCCGGCGGCGAACCCGCCGAACGTGCGGCGCAGCAACGGCAGGACGTCGTCGAACGCCTCCGCCGGGATGTCGGCGACCCAGCCGTCGAGCAGGTCCAGCAGCGTGTCGTCGTGCACGAGCAGCAGACCGCCGCCGCCCAGGAAGCCCTCGACCCAGGCGGCGCCGTGCGCGGGCGGCGTGCCGACGGTCAACGGCAGCCGCAGCCGCCGCAGCACCTCCGCGATGCCGAGGCGGCCGGCGTCGAGCAGCAGGCGGGTCAGCCGGCCGGCGAGCAGGCCGTGCAGGTCGGCGCGCTGCGAGACGGAGGACAGCGTGGTCAGCCAGCGCTCCCGCAGCTCGTCGTCGTCCAGCAGGGCGACGGCGGAATGCACGCCGTCGACGCGCTCGCGCAGCTGCTCGGCGGCCTCGTCGGAGAGCGAACCGGCGGCGGCCGGCAGCCCGGCGCAGACGCGGGCGAGCAGGCTCGCCGTCACGGTGGACAGGCCGGCGAGGTCGGTGCGGCGGACGTCGCCGTAGCGCAGGGTGCGTGCCAGCGCGGGGATCGCCGCCATCAGGTGGCCGATGTCCGAGTCGAGCGCGGCCCGGGTGTCGAGGGCGGCGAGCACGGGCGGGTACGCGCCGGCCAGGTCGGCCAGCAGGCACACCTCGACCAGCTCGGTCACGTCGGCGAGCGTGGCCGCCTTGCGGGCGGCGTCGATCACCTTGGTGGTCGCCGCGACGGCGACGGTCGTGCCCCACATGCTGCCCTCGACCAGCTGAACGGCGAACTCCGGCTGCCAGCGCAGCCGCCACTGCTCGCGGAACGTGCCGGTGCCGCGCCGGGCCGTCTCCGCCTCGCCCCACGGCACCCCGATGGCGCGCAGCCGGTGCAGCAGCCGGCTGCGGGACAGGTCGATGTCGCGGCGCAGGTCCAACTCGAGCTCGCGTTCCAGCGCCTCCGGCTTGAGCCGCACGGTGCGCTGCTGCGCCGCGAGATCCTTGGCCAGCGGCACGGCCGGCATGTCGTCGGGCACGCCGCCGAGCCGCTCGCCGACGACGAGGCGCCGGTCGATCAGCTCAAGGCGCAGCGGCTCGCCGTCGCACATGACGGCCTCGGCCGCCTCGGTCACCTCGGCGAGCCCCGCGAGTGGCCGCCCGCGCACGACCGCGAGCGCCTCGGCGAGCCGGGTGGCCTCGATGACGTGCGCCGACGAGGTGGGCACGCCCTCGGCGCGCAGCACCCCGGCCGCGTCGACGAGCCACCGCGGCACGACGTCGTCGGTCGTCGTGAACAGGTGGTGATACCAGCCCGGCGACCGCACACCCGCGCCGTAGCCGGACTGTGCCGCCAGCCGCCCGTAGGTCCACGGCACCCAGGTGAAGGCGACCTTGGCCTTCTTCCGCCCCTTGAGCAGCGCGGCATCGTCCTTGGCGGCGACCTTGCGCGCCAGCGCGGGGACGTGCCACGCGCCGCACACGACCGCGATGTTGTCGTGGGTGCGGCGCACCTCGCGCAGCACCGTGCGCATGTAGGCCTCGCGGACGAGGTCCTCGGGGTCCTCAGGCGACGACTCGCGGATGGCGGTCATCGCCTCGGCGATGGCCTCGAACGCGGGCAGCCCCCGGTGCTCGACGACGTCCTCCCACCAGCGCTCGGGATCGTCATATCCGGCGGCAGCGGCGAGCTCCCCGATCGGATCGACCGGCCGCACCCGCACCGGCGCCGTGACACCCCCGTCCTCACCGGGTTCCGTCGGCCCGGGAGTCACCCGCCCCGGCCCACCGCCGCCCTCCGAGACGTCCAACTCGCCCGGACCCGCGCTGCCCAGGTCGCCCGTCACGGCCGGACCGGGGCCGCTCTGGGCAGGTGCGGCGGGGTCGGCGGCAGGGTGCGTGTTCAGGTCGGCTGGGTGTGTGTTGGTGGGCGGGTGCGGCGTGTGGGTGTCGATCGGGCCCGTGTCGGCGGGTGGGGGCGACGGTGTGGCGGGGCGCGGGCCGGCGGTCGGTGGGGTGTCCTGGGTGCGGTCGTCGGTGAGGCGGTAGGAGTAGGGGAGGTCGAAGAAGCGGACCGGCACCCTGTGCTCCACCGCCCAGCGGATTGCCTGCCACTCCGGTGAGAAGACCGCGAACGGCCAGAAGGCCGCGCGGGCGGGGTCGTCCGCCGCGTAGCCCAGCAGCGCCACCGGCGGTTCCAGGCCGGTGTCCGCCGCCCAGCGGACCAGGTCGTCGGCCTCCGGCGGGCCCTCGATCAGCACCATTGCGGGGCGCTGGCGATTCAGCTCCTGGACGACCGCGCGGGCCGAGCCGGGTCCGTGGTGGCGGATGCCGTAGAACTGCTCAGGCATCGCGGGCGGCACGGTAGAAGTCGCGCCAGTCGGTGCGTTCGCGGACGACCGTCTCGAGGTATTCGCGCCAGACCACGCCGTCCGAGGCCGGGTCCTTGACCACGGCGCCGACGATGCCGGCGGCCACATCGGACGGGTGCAGGGTGCCGTCGCCGAAGTGTGCGGCAAGGGCCATGCCGTTGGTGATCACCGAGATCGCCTCGGCGGGGGAGAGCGTGCCGGTCGGCGACTTCAGCTTGGTGCGGCCGTCCTCGGTCAGGCCGGTGCGCAGCTCGCGGAAGATGGTCACCACCCGGCGGATCTCGTCGAGGGCGGCCGGCACCTCGGGCAGGTCGAGCGACTTGCCGAGCTGGGCCACCCGGCGGGACACGATCTCCACCTCGTCGTCGGCCGAGGCCGGGACCGGGAGGACCACCGTGTTGAACCGGCGGCGCAGCGCGCTGGAGAGCTCGTTGACGCCGCGGTCGCGGTCGTTGGCGGTGGCGATCAGGTTGAAGCCGCGCTGGGCCTGCACCTCCGTGTTGAGCTCCGGCACCGGCAGGGTCTTCTCCGAGAGCACGGTGATCAGCGCGTCCTGCACGTCGGACGGGACGCGGGTCAGCTCCTCCATCCGGGCGATCGCGCCGGTCCGCATGGCGCGCATGATCGGGCTGGGCACCAGGGCCGCCTCGGACGGGCCGTCCGCGAGCAGGCGGGCGTAGTTCCACCCGTAGCGGATCGCCTCCTCTGCCGTGCCGGCGGTGCCCTGCACCAGCAGGGTCGAGTCGCCCGAGATCGCGGCCGCGAGGTGCTCGGAGACCCAGGTCTTGGCCGTGCCGGGCACGCCGAGCAGGAGCAGCGCCCGGTCGGTGACCAACGTGGACACCGCGACCTCCATGAGCCGCCGAGGGCCGACATACTTCGGGGTGATCTTGGCGCCGTCGCCCAGGAGGTAGGTCACCACCGCGTGCGGGGACAGCCGCCAGCCCGGCGGTCGCGGCCGGTCGTCGGTCGCGGCGAGCAGCGCGAGCTCCTCGGCATACTGATCCTCGGCGTGCGGTCGCAGTGCGGTCACTCGAACTCCTGTCTGTCCCACGGCCCGGCTGCCCGGCCCGCCGGCGCTGCTATGACTGGCACGTTACTAAGCACCTCCGACAAGAACCGGTCAGGTGCGCGAGCCGGGCTCCACCTCGGATTCCGGCGGCCGCAGCTCCCGGAGCATCTCGTGGCGGAAGGCGAGGATCCGGGCCAGCTCGGCGACCGGCCGCACCCGGGACGGGTCGGCCGGCTGCTGATCGAGCTGCTCGGCCAGCCGGGCGACCTGCGCCGCGTAGCCGGGCGGCATCGCCATCGCCGCGGCCCGGCACAGCTCGGCGAGCTGCCAGCTGTGCTTGTCCGCACGCACCCGGTGCGCGATGGTCTCCACCACCGCGACGGCGAGCTCGTCCGGCCAGGCGCCCGGGTGCACGGCAAGCAGCCGGTGCGCGAGATGGTCCTCGCGTCGCAGGAAGTCGGCGGCGATGCGGGCCAGGTCGGCCGGCGGCAGCAGCAGGTGCAGGTCCCATCGGACGGCCTCGCGCAGCCCGGTCGCGCTTCCCCGGGTGTCGTTGTCGACGAGCGCGGCCGCCCAGGCGGAGTCGGCCTGCATGATCGCCGCCTTGGCCCAGCCGTGCAGCAGCGGCGTCTCCCAGTCGTGCCCGCGGGCCAGGTCGACGACCGCGGCCGGGGAGCGCCCGAATGCGTCGGTCCAGATGGTCAGGGGCGTGCCGGCGACGACCTCCTCGAGCAGCCAGGCCTGCACCCCGGTGCCGTGCGCGGGCTGTGCGCCGACGCCGTCGCGCCGCAGCTCGGTCGTCAGCTCAGCGGGCGGGCCGACGACGAGCCGGTCGCGCCCGAGTGTGCGGCGCTCGAGGCGCACCGCCGCCGTCGCCCGGGTGGTCATCCGCCGGCCGAGCGACGATCCCGGCAGCCGCCGCAGCAGGTCGAGGGCGGCCTCGCGGACACCCTTGCGCCGGTCGTCGAGTGCACGGTCGAGGAAGGCGTCGTCGGCGAGGGACAGCCCGGTGCCGATCGCGTCGACGAACCGAGTGCGGTCCTCGGGCGTCTCGGTCTGCCAGGTGCTCTCCAGCAGGGCGAGCGCGGCGGCCGGGTCGGTGCCGCGCAGCCGGGTGAGGTGGGCCAGGCGTTCGCCGCCGGTGCCGGTCTCCCACACCTGCGGATCCGACGGCGTGGCGGCGCCGGGCGCCTCGTCGCGCAGCCAGCGCCAGTCGGCGCGCATCGCGGCGAGCCAGTCGCCGCGCCGGCCGGCGACGCGGCCGATCGCGGGCCGGACGGCGCCGTTGCGGCGGCCGGCGTCGAGCAGCGCGGGCAGCGACTCGGGCGGGACGAACCCGCCGTGCCGGGCGGCCGCGGTCAGCCACTGTGCGAGCAGCTCCTGCGCCTGCTGGGCGCCGCCGGGCGCGCCGCCGTCGGTCAGCAACCGCCGAAGCCGGGCCCCGGCCGCGGCGGGCAGCGGCGGGCCGGTCTCGGCGGGCGCGGACGGGACCGGCGCGTGGCCGGACGACGGCGTGACGCCCGCCCGCCGATAGGTCAGCGCGGTCGCGGCCGCCTCCAACAGATCGGCGGCCGGAGCACCGGCCGGTGCCAGGCTCAGGACCCGGTCGCCGACGTGCAACCCCGGTGATGTCCACGGCCGCCGGGCGGTGCCGACGAGGGCCGCCGCCAGCAGGTCGGCCGGCAGCTCCGGCCCGCGCCCGCCCCCGCCGCCGGGCGCCGGCGGTGGCGCCGGCACATAGTTGCCGTCGACCCACGCGGCCAGCGGCCGCAGCCCCGACGGCGACCACTCGCCCGCGACGGTCGCGGGCGACCCGCCGGCGGCGGCCAGCAGCCACCATGGCTCGCGGTGCCCCGGCGCCAGCGGCAGGGACTCCCCGGCGGCGTCGACGAGGAACCCGTCGGCGCCCGGCACCACGTCCGCCAGCAGCACCGGCGCGTCGTGACGCCAGGGCTCGGCGGCCAGCGTCGACGACCAGCCGGCCAGCGCCGCCCGCAGGCCGGCGGCCGGTGCCGGTGCGGTCAGCGGCCGGGGCGTGCCGAACTGCTCCTTCACCAGCGCCCGCAGCGGCGCGGCGCCGGGGTAGAAGCAGAGCGCCGCCTCGATCGCCGTGCCCGGCACCACCTCGGCCGCCGGCGACTGCCCGGGCGCCGCGAACGACAGCAGCAGCGCGAACCGTCCACTGCCGACGCCGAGCAGCCAGGTCCGCCGGGTCGTGATGGCGCCCTCCTCGCTGTCGATCTGCCCCAGCACCTGCCACAGGTCCCGGACCTCGGCGGTGGCGAGCACGTCCTGGTTGGCCACCGGGAACCCGATCCGGGACCGGACCGTGGCGGCCAGCGCCGGCGGCAGCGCGCCGAGCCGCTCATGACCCGCGACCAGCAGCCGGAGCAGCGCGAGCTCGCCGAGCAGCCGGTCGGCCCAGTGCGGCCCGATGCCCGCGACCCCGCCCAGCCGGCGCACCGCGGAGGCGGCGGCGGGCGCCTGCGCGTCGACGAGACGGGCGGCCATCGCCTCGTAGGGCCGGCGCCCCGCCTGCTCCGCGCCGGCCAGGCCCTGCTGCACCTGGTCGTCGAGCCACCGCCGCAGCTCGGCCATGCCGGCCGCGACCCGGTCCGCCCGCTGCCGGGCGCGTTTCTCGGCGGCGGCCGGGTCCACCGTCCCGGCGCCCCGGGCCGGCGCCGCCGTCGCGCGGGCCGCGCGGGCCGCCTGCCACTCGCCGGCGAACGCGGGCGCTGGCGCCTCGACCGGGCCGCCGCCGGCCCAGTAGAGCAGCAGGCCGAGCGCGTGCTTGCAGGGGAACTTCCGGCTCGGGCACGAGCATCGGTAAGCCGGCCCGGCCAGGTCGACGCAGACCTGGTACGGCTTCTGCCCGCTGCCCTTGCAGAGACCCCACAGGACCTCATCGAGCAGGCCGGCCTCCAGCCACTGATTGACGCCGCGGGCACCCTTCAGCGAACTCGCGTCGGGGGCCAGGGCGTCGATCTGTGCGGTGGACCATAGTTCAACGGGCACCGGAGCACTGTAGAAGCCGGGTACGACGTTCCGCGCCCGCGAGCGGCGGGAGAATGCGTACATGAAGGTCATCATCTTCGGTGCGACCGGCATGGTCGGCCAGGGCGCCCTGCGTGAGAGCCTGCTCGCGGACGATGTCGAGCAGGTGCTCACCGTGGTGCGCCGGCCGGCCGGGGTGCGGCATCCCAAACTCCGGGAACTCGTCTGGGCGGACTTCGCCGACCTCGGCGGCATCGAGGACGAGCTGCGCGGCTACGACGCCTGCTTCTACTGCCTCGGCGTCTCGTCGGTCGGGCTCAGCGAGGCGGAGTACACCCGCATCTCGTACGACTTCCCGGTCGCGGCCGCGCACCTGCTCGCCCGGCTCAACCCCGAGATGACCTTTCTCTACGTGTCAGGCGCCGGCACGAATCCCGACGGCCGCGCCATGTGGGCCCGGGTCAAGGGCCGCACCGAGCTCGAGATCATCAAGACCTTCCCGAACGGGTACGCGTTCCGCCCGGCCTTCATCCAGCCGACGCAGGGCGCCACCTCGAAGACGGGCCTCTACCGGGCCCTGTACACGCTCACCGCTCCGCTGCTGCCGCTGCTCGGGCGCGTGGCGCCGAGGTACGTGACCAGCACCGACCGGCTCGGCCGGGCCATGCTGCGGGCGGCCCGCACCGGCTTCCCCACGCACGTCGTGGAGAACGCGGACCTGCGCTGACGCACCGTAGAGGACCGCGCCGAAGGCGACCATCATCCCCAGCAGCTGCGCGGGCGTGAGCACCTGGCCGAGCACCGCCCAGCCGACCGCGGTCGCCACCAGCGGCGAGAGTAACCCGAGCAGGGAGATCCGGGCGGCCGGCAACCGCTCGAGACCCCAGAACCAGATCATGTACGCCGCCGCGGTGCCGACCAGCGACAGGTACGCGTACCCGGCGAGGTTCGCGGAGGTGAGCGTGGCCGGCAGCCCCTCGACGGCGACCGCAACCGGTGCGAGCAGCAGCCCGCCGGCGGTCAGCTGCCAGCCGGTCGTGGTCAGCAGCGAGGTCTTGTCGGGCCGGCCCCAGCGCTTGGTCAGCACCAGCCCGAGCGACATCGACGCGGTGCCGCCCAGCCCGGCGAGCAGCCCGACGGGATCGAGCCCCACGACGGCCGTCAGCACCGTCGCCGCGACCCCGCCCGCGCCGGCGACAGCCGCGACGACGGTACGCAGCGCGACCCGCTCGGTCAGCAGCAGCGCGGTCAGCCCGGCGACGAACAGGGGCGCGGCGGCGCCGAGCACGGCGGCCATCCCGCCGGGGAGCCGGTAGGCGCTGACGAACAGCAGCGCGAAGAACACCCCGATGTTGAGCGTGCCCAGCACCGCGGACCGCCACCACCACACGCCGTGCGGCAGCCGCCGGGCGAGCGCGATCAGCAGGAGCCCGGCCGGCAGCGCCCGCAGGGTGCCGGCGAGCAGCGGACGGTCGGGCGGCAGGAACTCGGTCGTCACCGCGTACGTGGTGCCCCAGGCGACGGGAGTGAGGGCGGTGACCAGCAGGACCGGCGGGCGCATCCCAACTCCCTTGACGTAAAGTATCTCGACATCAAGAGACTCTCTCTGGACCATCTTCTTGTCAAGATGCTCGACATCGAGACAATGGAGACGTGGCACACCTCGACCGCGTAGACCGCATCACCGAGCAGTGGCGCGGCGAGCGCCCGGAGCTCGACACGACGGCGATGGCCGTCTTCGGCCGGATCTTCCGGCTGTCCCGGATCGCCGGCGACGAGATGGAGCGCGTCTACGCCGGCTACGGCATCGGCCGCCCCGAGTTCGACGTGCTGGCGACCCTGCGCCGGGCGGGTGAGCCGTTCCAGCTCTCGCCGGGCGCGCTCGCCGCGTCGATGATGGCCAGCACGGGCGGCACCACCGCCCGGCTCGACCGGCTGGAGCGGGCGGGGCTGGCCAGCCGCTCCCCGTCGCCGACCGACCGCCGCGGCGTGCAGGTCCGGCTCACGCCGAAGGGGCGCGAGGTCGTCGACCGGGCGGTCGCCGCGGGCCTGGCCGAGCAGCAGCGCCTGCTGTCACACCTGTCACCGGCGACCCAGCGGCAACTCGCGGACCTGCTACGGGAGGCGCTCGCCCCGCTCGAGAAAACCCCCTGAGGTCACCGCGGGAAGGTCTGTACGGCCCGCAGCGCGCCCGATGACGAGCCCTCGAACCTGAGGACCTCGCGTGCCTGCTCGTCGGTCAGTTCTCTTCTGCTCAACGCGCTCACGCCGGCGGCCGGCAGGCAATCGTGGTCCTGGCTCATCCACATTCCCAGCATCGGCGCGGTGTTGGACGGCAGCCGCTCGAGGTACCGCATCACCACCGTGTGGTCGTGCGGGCTCCCGGACAGCGACAGCACGAGGTGTCCCTCGTAGCTCACCCGTCCCGCGTAGCTGAGATCGGTGACCTCACCGTCGGGGTGTGTCTCGTGCTGCACGACGACGGCCATGAGCGCGTTCTTGAAACCCGGCCGGATGGTCACGGCCGCGCGGCCGAGGATCACCTGGCCGTGCCGGAACGTGTAGTGGTACTCGTACCAGGTACCCAGCAGATGTTGGTGATCGTTGCGCGCACGCAGGTACCTGATCGGCGACGACCACCAGGTCACCGACGCGCCGACCAGGGCGCCGACGAGAGTCACGATGATCCAGTTGGGTTCCTGCGACAGGGCGATGAGCATGCCGGCTCCCGGTCTGGTCTGGCCCTTCAACCAGTCCACCTGAATCCAGCCTGAAGTCACCTGTCAAACACGAAACCCCTTACGGCTTACGGGCGACACCGCCGAACATCGCGATGTGTGCCGGGTCCGGCCGCGGCTCCGGCTCGTCCTCGGCGCGCCACTCGCTGACCGCGGCCACGCCGGGTTCGACGAGCTCGAGTCCGTCGAAGAGGGCGGTGAACTCGGCCCGGTCCCGCGGCCAGACGTTGGTGATGCCGGCGGCCAGGGCCGCGTCGTAGGCCGCCGCCATCTCCGGACCGAGGAAGTCCTTGGTGGCGTTCGTGATCACCAGGAAGCTGCCGCTGGGGAGGGCGTCCATCAGGGTGCGCACGAGCGGCGCGCCGGCTCCGTACCCCTCGATGAAGTGCAGGACGGCCACCAGCATGAGCGCGACGGGCCGGCCGAGATCGAGGGTCTCCCGCAGGGCCGGGTCCGCGACGATGGCCTCGGGCGACCGCAGGTCGGCCTCGAGGTAGGTGGTTCTGCCCTCCGGCGTGCTGTTCAGCAACGCCCGCGCGTGCACCATGACCATGGGGTCGTTGTCGACGTAGACGACGCGGCTCTCGGGCGCGATGCGCTGCGCGACCTCGTGGGTGTTGTCGGCGGTCGGCAGGCCGGTGCCGATGTCCAGGAACTGCCGGATGCCCGCCTCGGCGACCAGGTAGCGCGTCGCCCGCTGGAGGAAGCGGCGATTCTCCAGCGCCGCGATCCGGGCGGTCGGGAAGGACTTGAGGATCTCGTCCCCGGAGGCGCGGTCGACCGCGAAGTTGTCCTTGCCGCCGAGCCAGTAGTTGTACCGGCGGGCCGGCTGAGCGGTCGAGCTGTCGATCTGGTCGCTCACGGGGACCTCCATGGTGGACTTTGCCGAGCATCGTAGGGCGTCAATGCACGGCACCGCCGCCCCCGCCGGCGCCGAGGTGACCGGGTCGGTGCCGGAAACCGCCGGTCCTGGGCGGTGCCCCGGATTTTCTGGCAAGGTAGTCGGATGAACGCCAAGATCGGTTCCTACCTTGCCCGGTGGACGGCGTGGATTCCGGTGCTGGCCGTCGTGGCGCTCATCCTGACCTGGGGCCGCGAACTGCCGGCGCCGCTTGTGATCATCAGCGGCACGCTGCTGGCCGGCGCGGTGCTCGCGGCCGTGCACCACGCGGAGGTGGTCGCGCACAAGGTCGGCGAGCCCTTCGGCTCGCTGGTCCTGGCCGTCGCCGTCACCGTCATCGAGGTCGCCCTGATCGTCACCCTGATGATCACCGGTCCCGAGAAGTCACAGGCACTTGCCCGCGACACCGTCTTCGCCGCCGTGATGATCACCTGCAACGGCATCCTGGGCCTGTCCCTGCTGGTCGGAGCGGTCCGCCGCCGCTTCGCGGTCTTCAATCCGGAGGGTACGGGCGGAGCACTGGCCGCCGTCGCCACGATCGCCACACTGGGCCTGGTCCTGCCCAGCTTCACCACCAGCCGCCCGGGCGCGCAGTTCTCGCCGGCGCAGCTGGCCTTCGCGGCGGTGGCCTCGCTCGCCCTGTACCTGCTCTTCGTGCTGGTACAGACGCACCGGCACCGCGACTACTTCCTGCCGATCACGACCGCCGGCAAGGTGATCGAGGAAGAGGACCACCTGGAACCGCCCACCGGCCGGGCGGCGATGGCCAGCCTCGGCTTCCTCCTGGTGGCCCTGGTCGCGGTCGTCGGCCTGGCCAAGGGCGTCTCACCCGCGATCGAGACGGGCGTGCTCAAGGCGGGGTGGCCGCCGGCCGTGGTCGGCCTGGTGATCGCCCTGCTGGTGCTGCTCCCGGAGACCATCGCGGCGGTACGCGCCGCCGCCCGCGACCGCATCCAGACCAGCCTGAACCTGGCGCTCGGCTCGGCGATGGCGAGCATCGGCCTGACCATCCCGGCCATCGCGATCGCCATGATCTGGCTGCCGGGCCCGCTGCTGCTCGGCCTGGGCGGCACGCAGATGGTGCTGCTGGCGCTGACCGTGGTGGTGGGCACCCTGACGGTGGTACCGGGCCGCGCGAACGTCCTCCAGGGCGGCATCCACCTGAGCCTGCTGGCGGTCTTCCTCTTCCTCGCCGCCAGCCCGTAGCCCACGAGGCGGATCAGCCGGTCCACCGAAGGAAGCGGTCGAACAGGTCACTGGCCGTCGGCCGCCCCCGGCTCGGAGTGGGAGGGGTGTTCGGCGGCCCAGGCCAGTCGGTCGTCCTCGTCGGAGAGGCTGAGGTCGGCGCCCAACGCGACGCCCAGGCGGGCCGCCGTTTCCGCGGCCGGGTTGCGGCGGCCCGTCTCCAGGTCGTGGAGGTGGCCACGCGAGTAGTGGACCTGCGCGGCCAGCTCACGCAGCGACAGCCCGGCGGTCCGCCTGGCGACTCGGAGCCGTTCGTGCCACATCGGACCACCCCGCTGGTTGACCCATCCCTGCCAGCGATACGGCGCTGTCGGGCAGGACTCGGAACGTCACCTGTCGAGCCAAGGAGGGACGGGCCATTGGGCGGCCGTCTTCAGCAGTCGCATCCGAGCGGCACACCGTTCGGCCTCCTGGGCCGCCGCAGCGGCATCGAGCACCGCCTGTCGTTGCCGCTTGGACCACCGGGTCAATAGCCAGGTCTGCTGCCGCCGTCGCGTCACCGTTCAGCCCGCCCTTGATCAATGGGGACAGCGGCTGAGGTCGAAATGTCAGGACGCCGTCTCCAGACGCAGCGTCGCGCCTCACGCACGGGGAACGGCAGGGTCATCGCGTTGCCATCGTTGGCAACACTGGCGGTGGCAACGCTCAGCTTTCCCGCGGCTCTCACCCCATGCTTCACGAGCGCCGGGACGTAGGGTCGGCTCATGATCGAGTCGCAGCGTGAACGGGTGCCGCTCAATGACGGCGGTGAGCTGGATACGGCGCTGGCGTTTCTGGCTTTTGCGCGGTCCTGTGTGCTGAAGAAGCTGAGTGGGCTGGACGAGGAGCAGGTGCGGCGGCGCCTGGTCGTGTCCGGCACGACGCTGCTGGGGCTGGTGCAGCACCTGGTCGACGCCGAGCGGTACTGGTTCGGATACACATTGGCCGGTGACCCGCGATACGCCGAGGTCACGTTCGACATGGTGGTCGCGCCGGAGCGGTCCGTGGATCAGGTCATCGCGGACTACCGCACCGCTATCGCCGAGAGCGACGCCCACATCCGCGCGGCGGGCGGCCCCGAGGCCCGTACCGCCAACCCGGTGAACGACGAGCCGCGCACGCTGCGCTGGGTGCTCGCCCACGTGACGGGCGAGACGGTCCGGCACGCCGGGCACGCCGATATCCTGCGGGAGCTCATCGACGGCGTGACGGGTCGCTGATCACGCCGACTGGCGTAGTACCAGGGTCGGCTCGTAGATGACCGAGGAGATCCGCATGCTCGGGTCGTCGATCCGGGCCAGCAGCAGCCGCGCGCTCTCGGCCGCCATGTCCTCCAGCGGGTGCCGCACCGTGGTCAGCGCCGGGCTCGCCGCCACCGCCGCGCTGCTGTCGTCGAAGCCCACCATCGCGACGTCGTCCGGCACCCGCCGGCCCGCGTCGCGCAGCGCGAGCAGTGCGCCGAGCGCCATCAGGTCGTTGGCCACGAAGACGCCGTCGATGCCGGGGTTCTCGGCGAGCAGGGCGCGCATCGCGACCTCGCCGCTCTCCTGGGTGAAGTTGCCGGAGGCCAGCGGCACCCAGGCGTGGCCGTGCCGGGCCATCGAGCGGCGGAACCCGGCGATCCGGTCGTTGCTGGCCGGCACGTCCGCCGGGCCCGAGATCATCCCGATCAGCTGGCAGCCGCGTTCGACCAGGTGGTCGGCGGCCAGGGACGCGCCCGTGTCGTTCGCCAGGTCGACGTAGTTGATCGGCACCGGGTCGGCCGGGCGGCCGATCATCACCGCGGGGACGCCCACGTCCGTGAGCATCCGCGGTAGCGGGTCGTGGCCGGGCAGGGACAGCACGATCACGCCGTCCGCCTGGCCGTGGCGCAGGTCGCCGACGAGCCGGGTGCGCTGCTCCTCCGTGCCGACGATCTGGAGGGCGAGCTGGATCCCCGCGGCCCGCAGCACGCTCATCAGGCCGCCGACCACCCGGCCGAAGTACGGGTCCGCGAAGAACCGGCCCATGAACGGGTCGTCGTCGTGCGACTCGGAGTCGGAGACGACGAGCGCCACCGTGCCCGTCCGGCGGGTGACCAGCGAGCGGGCCAGCCGGTTCGGCACGTAGCCGGTCTGGCCGACCGCGTTCCACACCATCTCGTGCAGCTGCGGGTCAACGTTGCGGATGCCGTTGATCACCCGGGACACGGTGGCCCGGGAGACGCCGGCGACCCGGGCCACGTCCTCGAGGGTCGGCAGTCGCTCGCCGACGGGCACCCGCCCGGTGCCGGCGGTCATCGGGTCGCGTTCCGGGTCTGCATAACAGTTTTTATAGCACACGTTGGAGAGCGCTCTCCGAAACGGCCCTGACGGCCCGGTCGCGGGCCGCCGGGTTCCGGATCTGCCTCGGCATATTGACGGACGTGCAACCTTGGCGTAACACTTCGGAAAGCGCTCTCCAAGTACGTCCCGCATCGCCCGGCCGATCCCCGCGTCGCCGTGGCGTGGCGCTCCGCCACGCCGTCATGCCGGCGCCAGGCCGGGTGAGGCACTCGTCCTCATCCCCGGGAGAACTCATGAGATCAGGGAAAAGCCGGCTCAGACGGCTCGTCGCGCCGCTCGGCGTGGCCGCCGTCGTCGGATCGCTGCTGGTGGCGGGGGTCCAGTCGGCGCACGCCGCCGACAGCCTGCTGTCACAGGGCAGGCCGGCCCTCGCCTCCTCGCTGGAGAACGGTGAATCGCCCGCGGCCGCCGCGGTCGACGGCCGCGCGGACACCCGATGGGGCAGCCAGTGGGCCGACCCGCAGTGGCTGCGCGTCGACCTCGGCGCCACCGCGACGGTCACCCAGGTCGTGTTGCAGTGGGAGGCCGCGTACGCGCGGGCCTTCCAGGTGCAGACCTCGCCCGACGGCAACGCCTGGACCACCATCTACAGCACCACGACGGCGACCGGCGGCACCCAGACGCTGGCGGTCAGCGGCTCCGGCCGGTACGTGCGCATGTACGGCACCCAGCGCGGCACCGGCTACGGCTACTCGCTGTACGAGTTCAAGGTGTACGGCACGAGCAGCGCACCGCCGCCGACCGGCGGTGCCGGCTACGTCCTGGCCAACCCGCCGGTCACCGGCGTGGTCCCGTCCACGGCCACCCCGCCGGCGACGAATCCGCCGACGACCCACCACGAGTTCCAGGCGAACTGCTCGGTGAGCCGGTCGAACCTGCCCGACGACCCGATCGTCTTCCCGAACCTGCCGGGCGCCTCGCACTCGCACACGTTCATGGGCAACACCACCACGAACGCGGCGACGACCCTGGCCAGCCTGAACGCGGGCGGGACCTCCTGCATCACGCCGGGTGACAAGACCGGCTACTGGATGCCGACGCTGCTCAACGGCGACACCGCCGTTCAGCCGGTCGGCCGTCAGGTCATCTACTACAAGAGTGGCGTGATCGACTACCGCAGCGTCCGCCCGTCCCCGCCCGGCCTGCGGTACGTCGTGGGCAGCCCGGCGGCGACGCTTGACGAGTTCAAGAACGCGCCCGGCGCGGTCGAGGGCTGGGAGTGCGGCGACAGCGTCCGTAACTGGGACTTCCCGGGTTCGTGCCCGGCGGGCACCCAGCTGAACATCCGCTACCAGGCACCGAGCTGCTGGGACGGCATCTACCTGGACACGCCGGACCACAAGAGCCACATGGCGTACCCGACCGTCGGCGTCTGCCCGGCCAGCCACCCGGTGGCCGTGCCGATGATCGAGTTCAAGATGGCGTTCCCGGTCAGCGGCAACATGTCGAACGTCCGGCTGTCGAGCGGGCGGGCCTACTCGTTCCACTACGACTTCTACAACGCGTGGGACGCGCCGACCCTCAACGCGCTCGTCAACCACTGCATCAGGGGCGGGCTGCAATGCGACCCGCGCGGTTTCGACCAGTACAAGCCGGATCGCGGCGCGGCCCTCAACGAGAACTACGTCCTGCCGTAACAGGAAACGAAATTCGTCCGGGCGTCGAAACCGGCGCCCGGACAATTTCCGGCCACCCGGAAAAAGGAAGCCGGGTGCAATTCTCACTGCCTTTCCGGTGTACGGGTTCAGCGCGCGGCGAGCCTCGGCAGGTACCGCTCCCGGCTGCTGATCACCTGTGCGGCGAGGGTCTTGGTCCGCGGCTCGACGCCGGCCTTCACCTCGCTCTCGGCCAGCTTCACGCCCTGCTCGAAGTGCGCCTTGAGGTGCCCGGCCAGCAGGGCGTCGAACGCCGCGCCCCTGGCCGCGGCCGCCGCGGTGACCTGCTCGGGTGTCACCATGCCCGGCATCGGCATGCCCTTGTGTGGGTTCTCGGACGGCAGTCCTGCCTGGTCGTGCAGTCCTTGCAGGGCGGCCAGCTCCTGGTCGTTGAAGGCCGCGACCTCCGCCGCGAGCGCCTTCGTCGCGGCGTTCGAGCTGTGCGTGGCGACCAGCTCGAGCAGCGGCCGCAGCTCCTCGTTCATGGCGATGTTGATCTCGACCCAGGCGAGGTCGGTGCCGCCGAAGACGCTTGTCGCGGACGGCGCGATTGAGGCCGGCGCCGGCGCGACGGTGCCGCCGTCGCAGGCCGCGGCGCCGAGCAGCACTGCCAGCAGGCAGCCGGTCGCGGCGGTGCGCTGCGCGAGGTTCACGCGAACTCCATTCGAAAGACAAGCGTCTTAGTCTCGGCGCCCCGGCCGGGGGTGTCAACGCGTCGCCGATTTCATTTCCGGAACCTCGGCGTATTGACGTGGAACAACGGCGCCGTAACAATCGATTTACTTGGAGAGCGCTTTCCAAAGATCATTCTGTGGTGGCCTTCTCGATCCCGCCAGCGGGTGCCGCCCCCGTCATGACAGGTAGGACCATGAATCCGATACCGCCGCTCGCGCGCGGGCGCCGAAAGCTGACCGCCCTCGTCGCAGTCCTTGTCACCGCACTGAGCCTGACCGTCGCCGGCCCGTCCCGCGCCGCCGATCCGCTGTTGTCGCAGGGCAAGCCGGCGACGGCGTCCTCTCAGGAGGGTGCCGACGTGACCGCGGCCAAGGCCGTCGACGGTGACGCGGGCACTCGCTGGTCGAGCGTGTTCAGCGACCCGCAGTGGTTGCAGGTCGATCTGGGCGCCACGGCGACGATCAGCCAGGTGGTGTTGCAGTGGGAGGGCGCTTACGGCCGCGCGTACAAGATTCAGACCAGCCCGGACGGCAGTGCCTGGACCGATGTGTACAGCACGACCACCGGGGCCGGTGGCACCGAGACGCTGACGGTGAGCGGGTCCGGCCGGTATGTGCGGATGTACGGGACCGTCCGGGCCAGCGGTTACGGCTACTCGCTGTGGGAGTTCAAGGTCTACGGGACGACGGGTACCACTACACCGCCGGGCAACTGTGGCACCTCGAACGCCGCGCAGGGCAAGCCCGCGACCGCGTCGTCGCAGGAAGGTGCCGACGTGACCGCGGCCAAGGCCGTCGACGGTGACGCGGGCACTCGCTGGTCGAGCGTGTTCAGCGACCCGCAGTGGTTGCAGGTGGACCTGGGTGCCGGCGCCTCGGTCTGTCAGGTGGTGTTGCAGTGGGAAGGCGCTTACGGCAGGGCGTACAAGATTCAGACCAGCCCGGACGGCAGCGCCTGGACCGACGTGTACAGCACGACCACCGGGGCCGGCGGGACCGAGACCCTGACGGTGAGCGGGACCGGCCGGTACATCCGGATGTACGGCACAGTCCGGGCCAGCGGTTATGGCTACTCGCTGTACGAGTTCAAGGTCTTCACCACCGGCGGGACCACCACGCCGCCCGTCGAGACGACCGACCCGCGTAACCCGAACTTCGGCCCGAACGTCAACGTCTTCGACCCGTCGACGCCGGCCGCGACCATCCAGAACCGGTTCAACCAGCTCTTCACCGCCCAGGAGACCAACCAGTTCGGCCCCGAGCGCTACGCCGTGCTGTTCAAGCCCGGCACCTATACCGCCGACGTCAACCTCGGCTTCTTCACCCAGGTCTCGGGCCTCGGCCTCTCTCCCGACGACGTCAACCTCAACGGCCACGTGCGCGTCGAGGCCAACTGGATGAACGGCAACGCCACCCAGAACTTCTGGCGCGTTGCCGAGAACCTGTCCGTCACCCTGCCGGCCGGCACGACCGTCGAGCGGTACGCCGTCTCGCAGGCCGCGCCGTACCGCCGCATGCACCTCCGGGGCGCCGGCAACCAGATCCAGCTCTGGAACGGCGGCGACGGCTGGTCGTCCGGCGGCCTGATGGCCGACACCAAGGTCGACGGCGCGGTCGTCTCCGGCTCGCAGCAGCAGTGGTACTCGCGCAACAGCGAGTTCGGCAGCTGGGCCGGCTCGGTCTGGAACATGGTGTTCCAGGGCGTGCAGGGCGCACCGCCGCCGAACTTCCCGAACCCCTCGCACACGGTCATCGCCACCACCCCGACCGTGCGGGAGAAGCCCTTCCTGTACGTCGACGGCGCCGGCGAGTACAAGGTGTTCGTGCCCGCGCTGCGCCAGAACAGCACCGGCACGAGCTGGTACAACAAGACCCCGGCCGGCTCGTCGATCTCGCTGAGCCAGTTCTTCGTGGTCCGGCCCGGCACCACCGCCGCGACAATGAACGCGGCCCTGGCGCAGGGCCGGCACCTGCTGGTCACCCCGGGCGTCTACAACCTGGACCAGCCGTTGCAGGTGAACCGCGCGGACACCGTGATCCTCGGCCTCGGCCTGGCCACGCTGAAGCCGACCGCGGGCACCGCGGCCGTCAAGATCGCGGACGTCGCGGGCGTCAAGCTGGCGGGCGTGCTGGTCGAGGCCGGCGCGACCAACTCGCCGACGCTGATCGAGGTCGGCCCGGCGGGCTCCACCGCGAACAACGCGGCCAACCCGATCTCGCTGCACGACGTGTTCGTCCGGATCGGCGGCTCCGGCGTCGGCCGGGCGACGAACAGCGTCGTGGTCAACAGCAACCAGGTGATCGGCGACCACCTGTGGCTGTGGCGCGCCGATCACGGCGACGGCGTCGGCTGGTCGGTAAACACCGCCGACCAGGGCCTGGTCGTCAACGGCGCCGACGTCACCATGTACGGCCTGTTCGTCGAGCACTTCCAGAAGTACCAGACGGTCTGGAACGGCGAGCGCGGCCGGACGTACTTCTACCAGAACGAGATGCCGTACGAGATGCCGAACCAGGCGGCCTGGATGAACGGGGCGACCCGCGGCTACGCGGCGTATAAGGTCGCCGACGCGGTGAACACCCACCAGGCCTGGGGCGTCGGCAGCTACTGCGTCTTCACCCTCGACCAGTCGGTGGTGGGTGAGCGCGCGATCGAGGTGCCGGTCAAGGCCGGCATCCGGTTCACCAACATGGTCACGGTCTCCCTGGGCGGCCAGGGCACCATCAACAAGATCATCAACGACAAGGGTGGTACGGCGCAGCGGGGCGCGGAGATCCAGTACCTGACGTCCGGCCCGTAACCACCGCAACAGAATCCCCCTGCGCGCCACGGTGCCACCGAGGCTGTGGCGCGCAGGGGCTTCCATCACCCGCGGCGGGACCCGGGCTGGCGTACCGGAAACCCGGCGCGTTTAGATGGCACCGTGAGCCGATCCGTTCTGCTGCTGGACCTCGACGGGGTATTGAACCCGTTCGCCGCGTCCTCCTGCCCCGACGGTTACCTCGAGCACGAGTTCTACCCGGGCGAGGGACCGGAGCGTTACTGCCCCGCGCACGCCGCCTGGATCACCGAACTGGCCACGGCCGGTGACCTGCACTGGGCGAGCGCCTGGGGCGAGGACGCGAACACGCTCTACGGGACCGTGCTGGGCGTCGAGCCGTTGCCGGTGGTGCCGTTCCCGCCGCTGCCGTTCCCGCCGGAGGCCAAGGTGCCGGCCGTTGCGGCGGTGGCTGGCGACCGCCCGCTCGCCTGGATCGACGACAACCACACCGAGGCCGGGCGCCGGTGGGCCGCCGAGCGATCGGCACCCACCCTGCTGGTGCCGGTCGACTCGGCGATCGGCTGGACCCGCGCCGACGTGGACCGCGTACTGGCCTGGGCCGCCGGACTGGCCGGCTGACCCAGGCCGTCAGGCGTTCTGCCAGAGGCCGATCAGGTTGCCCTCCGTGTCGGTGACGTAGGCCGAGAAGCCCATGTCGCCGACCGGCTGCCGCCCGAGCTTCACCGAGCCGCCCAGCTTCTCCACCCGGGCCAGCGACTCGTCCAGGTCCTCCACACCGATCGTGATGACCGGGCTGGTGATCGGACCCTGCCTGGCGAGCATCCCGCCGTTGATGCCGCCGGTCTCACCGGGCCGTCCCGATTCGTCCGTCGGCGTGGTCGTGACCATCGTGTAACCCATCTGCGGCATGGTCCGCAGCTGCCAGCCGAAGGCCTCGCGGTAGAAGGCGTGTGCCCGGTCGGCGTCGTCGTAGGGAACCTCGAAATGGACCACCTTGTCCATGGCCGCTCCTCAGCGTTGGCGTTCCCCGCCGACGTTAGTGCGTATCGCGCCGGCCGACGCGAAGTTCACGCTCCAGCTCCATGATCACCGCGCGCAGGTCGTCGAGGCGCTGGCTGATCGCGATCCGGTCCAGCTCGTCCGGAATACCGTCGCCGTCCTCGTCGAAGTCCGGGGCGAGGCCCTCGGTCATCTCCAGCCGGCGTACCTCCTCCATCGAGTTCACGATGACCGCGATCAGGATGTTCACCAGCAGGTTCGCCGTGATCAGGACGTAGCTGACGTAGTAGACGAGGGTCCACCGCGAGACCGCGAGCCCCTGCTCGATCAGCTCGGGCAGCGTCTCAAGGGAGAGCAGCACGAAGAGCGTCAGCACGGCCCGGCCGATGTTGCCGTACTCCTCGGGGTAGACGTCCTTGAAGATCAGCCAACCGGCCATCCCGTACACGTAGAGGGTGACCAGCGCGAGCGCGAGGGCGCCGCCGACGCCGGGCAGGCTGCGCAGCAGCGCCGAGACGATGGTGCGCAGGCCGGGGGAGAAGCGCACCAGCCGCAGCACGCGGGCGATCCGGACCACCCGCAGGATCGTCGAGTCGCCGTGCAGGCCGGGCACGAACACGGCCATGGTGACCACGAAATCGAAGACGTTCCAGCCGTTGCGGAAGAAGTCCTGCGGGCGCCGGCCGTACGCCAGGATGCGGATCGCGATCTCGACGACGAACAGGGCGCGGAAGAACAGTTCGAGGCCGTGCAGCAGCGGGCGGGCCTCGCCCAGGTGCGGGTATGTCTCGAGGCCGAGCACGATCGCGTTGGCGCCGATGGCGACGACGATGGAGACCTCGAACAGTCGCGAGCCGGTGATCCGGGCGCTCCAGCGCGCGACCTGAGACATTCACCAACATTACGGTGGGCGCCCCTCGCCGAGTGAGGGGCGCCCACCTTTCCGGTACGGCGGCCACCGCCAGACGTCCGCCGCCGGGTCCGATCGGGTGCTCAGCTCCGGTAGACGCCGAGCTCCCAGAGCGAGTAGCCGTACGCGGTGGCGCGGGCGGTGCCGTTGACCCGGACGTAGCGGCCGGAGCCGGAGATCGCCAGGTCGTCGAAGCCGCCGTTGCCGGCCGTCGCGGTGTAGATCGTGTTCCAGGTGGTGCCGTTGTCGGAGACCTGCACCGTGTATCCCTTGGCGTAGGCCGCCTCCCACGCCAGCAGCACGCGGTTGAACGACTGCACCGAGCCGAGGTCGACCTGTAGCCACGCGGTGTCGACCCATTCGCTGGCCCACCGGGTGCCGTAGTCGCCGTCCACCGCGTACGCGGGAAGCTGCGGCCCGTTCGTGCCGGTCGGCTGGTAGCTGGACGCCGTCGCGGGCCGCCCCCGGGAGAGGTTGGTGCCCGGGATCGTCGGCGGGACCACCCGGAACGAGCGCTGCTCGATGCCCACGTTGCCTTGGCCGTCGTACGCGTACACGTAGACCTTCCAGACGCCGAGCTGCTCGGGTGCCTTCGCCGTGAACGTGCCGTTCGCGCCCGCGGTGAAGACCACATTGGTCAGCCCGGTGCCGCCGGTGATGTGCTTGTTGCTGTACATCAGGTTGTAGCGGATCAGGTCGCCGTTCGGGTCGGTCGCCGCGGCGTTGACCGTGAACGTCCCGCCCGCGGGCACCGCGGTCTGGTTGCTCACCGACATCGAGGTGATCTCCGGCGGGGTGTTCGCCGAGGCCTGCCCGGTGTACGCCTGCCGCAGCGCGTGGTAACCGAGCCGGCGCCAGCCGCCGGTGAACGTGTTGAGCCAGACGCCGCCGAAGTCGTTCTCGAGGCCGTAGTGGAACTCGGTCGCGCCCAGCGCCACGCCCGGGTGCGCCTTGATGGCGTTCCAGCTCGCCGTGTAGCCGGCGCGCTTCTGCAGGTCGGACGGCTCGGTCGGCACCCCGTTGACGTCGTTGGGCACCTCCCACTCGCCGGCCGGGCCGCCCTCGGTGAGGATGTAGGGCTTCGTGTAGCCGCCGTTGATCCAGTCCTGCTTGACGTTGCCGATCGCCCCGTACGAGTTGACGGCGAGCAGGTCCAGGTCCGGCGCGTTCTGCTTGTAGTACGGCCACGCGCCGGTGTACGCGTCCGTCGAGGTGACCGGGTGGTTCGGGTCCGCCGCGTGGATCGCCTGCGCGACCTCGTTGACGTACCGGGCGTAGGCGACCCGCCGCGCCTCGACCTCGGCGGCCGGCAGCCCATGGTCCTGCATGGTCAGGATGACCTCGTTGCCGACGTCCCACATCAGCACGCCCTGCCGGTTCTTGAGCGCGTTGACCCGGGCCACGATCTCGTTCTTCGTGTTCGTCTTGTACGCGGTGTCGTTGACGTAGTCGGCGCCCTGGTTGAGCCAGTGCCCGACGACGACCTTGATGCCCTGCTGGGCGGCCCGGTCGAGCAGCAGCGGGGTGTTGGCGTCGTCGACGCCCCAGATGCGGATCGTGTTGACGCCCATGTTCTTCAGGTCGCGCATGTATCCGTCGGCGGCGGCCTGCGGCGGGCCGTAGGTGAGGCCCCTCAGCTCGTACGGCGCGCCGTTGACGGTGAGCTGCCAGTTGCCCTGCGAGCCGGTGACCCGCACGGTCGACGGCCCGGCCGGGGTGGCCGGGTCGGTCATCGCCGCCGGCGCGGTGCCGGCGGCGCGGGCCACCGTCACGGAGTCGACGCTGAGCACGCCGCCGGAGGTGGTCTCCGGCGTCGGCGTGGTGTAGCCGGCGATGGCGTTCGGCAGCGAGCCGCCGACCGCGAGGTCGAAGCGGAGGAAGAAGCCGTGGTGCACGGCCGCGTTCCACGCCGTGACGCCGACCTGCGACTCGCGCACGACCCAGGTCTGCCGCCCGTCGAGGTAGAAGCGGATCTCCTCGTCGGTCCTGGTCCGGTCGATGATCTGGGTGTACTCGTGGTAGCCGGTCCGGCAGCCGGCGCAGGTGGCGAACCCGCTGCTGCGGCCGTTGTACTCCGCGCACGGCCCGTCGGGCGCGGTGCCGCAGTGCAGGGTCTGCGCCAGCCGGCTGTGCCCGTTGACGTCGGTCATGATGTCGGTCTCGCCGACGCCCGGCCAGTTGTTGTAGTTGCCCCGGTAGGCCGCGCCGGTGGCACGGAAGCCGGGCCAGTAGCCGTCGCCGTTGGCGACGTCGGGCTGCCGCAGGACCGCGGTGAACTTGGTCTGCTGCCCGGCGAGCGGCTCGAAGTCGGTGCGCTGGGTCTCGATCCGGCCGGACGTCCAGTTGCCGGCGCCGTCGCGGATCGCCCTGATGTTGAGCTTGCCGGCGCCGTCGAGGTAGACGTTGGCGGTCGAGTTGCTGGCGGTCTCGACCTCGCCGGTGCCCCAGTTCGCGGCACCGCCCGGGTACTGGGTGCCGGTGCGCAGCAGCCAGTTCGCCGGGTTGGGCGAGGTGTTGGCGGCGCCGGAGAAGTCATCGGTCCAGACCGTGGTGAAGTCGCCGGGGATGGTCGGCGGGGTGGTCGGGTCCGTCGGCGGTGTGGTGGTTCCGCCGGTGGTGAAGACCTTGAACTCGTACAGCGAGTAACCGTAACCGCTGGCCCGGACTGTGCCGTACATCCGGATGTACCGGCCGGTCCCGCTCACCGTCAGGGTCTCGGTCCCGCCGGCCCCGGTGGTCGTGCTGTACACGTCGGTCCAGGCGCTGCCGTCCGGGCTGGTCTGGATCTTGTACGCCCTGCCGTGAGCGCCTTCCCACTGCAACACCACCTGACAGACCGAGGCGCCGGCACCCAGGTCCACCTGCAACCACTGCGGGTCGCTGAACACGCTCGACCAGCGAGTGCCCGCGTCACCGTCGACGGCCTTGGCCGCGGTCACGTCCGCGCCTTCCTGCGACGACGCGGTCGCGGGCTTGCCCTGCGCGGCGTTCGAGGTGCCACAGTTGCCCGGCGGTGTAGTGGTACCCGTCGTCCCGTAGACCTTGAACTCCCACAGCGAGTAGCCGTAACCGCTGGCCCGGACGGTCCCGTACATCCGCACATACCGGCCGGACCCGCTCACCGTCAGCGTCTCGGTGCCACCGGCCCCGGTGGTCGTGCTGTACACATCGGTCCAGGCACTGCCGTCCGGGCTGGTCTGAATCTTGTACGCCCTGCCGTAAGCGCCCTCCCACTGCAACACCACCTGGCTGATCGTCGCCGTGGCGCCCAGATCGACCTGCAACCACTGCGGATCGCTGAACACGCTCGACCAGCGAGTGCCCGCGTCACCGTCGACCGCCTTGGCCGCGGTCACGTCGGCACCCTCCTGAGAGGACGCCGTCGCCGGCTTGCCCTGCGACAGCAACGAATCGGCGGCCTGCGCGGAGAGCTGCACGACGCCCAGATAGGCGACGACGACGGCGAGCACGGTGACGGGGATCAGCCGGCGCCATCGGCGGGGTCTTGGCGGGGAAGTAGCCGTATGCACGGGAAACTCCTGACGATCGGGGACGGAGTCACTTGGGAACGGGGATTCATGGAGAGCGCTCTCCACGCATGCCGCAGTGTTACGCCCGCTTTTCTTTCGTGTCAATAGCTGGGCTTCGATGGCCGGAAAGTCGCTATGACTTTGCGGTCTAATGCCGCTTATCGGATCTCGATCTCTTGACATTGGACGGACGGAGGACGATTTTGGAGGGCACTTGGAGAGCGCTCTCCAAGAGTGGCCGGCGGTCCGCGCCGCCGGTCACGCCGGAATTTCCGCAGGCGCATGTCGAGAACCGCGCCCGGCCTCCGACTCACCGGTGGCAGCGACCCCGCCGGGGCGCCCGCGAGCTGGGAGACTGAGCCATGAAATACATGCTGATGATGTTCGGCGACGGCGCGACGATGATGCAGACCCGCAGCCCGGAGTGGGTCACCGAGATGATGGCGTTCATGGAGACCTTCATCGCCGACCTGGAGAAGACCGGCGAGCTCGTCACGGCCGAGGGCCTCGCGGATCCGAGCTCGGCCAAGACGGTGAGCCTGGTCGACGGCCAGGTCGTGGTCACCGACGGGCCGTTCGCGGAGGCGAAGGAGTCGCTGGCCGGATACTGGATCCTCGAGGTCGCCGACGAGCGGCGCGCGATCGAACGGGCCGGCGAGGTCGTCGTCTGGGCCGACCGGGTCGAGCTGCGCGAGGTCGCCGCCGGCCCGCCCGAGCAGTGAGCGCCGAGACACCCGAGTTCGAGGGCCTGCTGCGCGAGCTCGCGCCGCAGGCCCTCGGGGCGCTCGTGCGCCGGTACGGCCAGTTCGACGCGGCCGAGGACGCCGTGCAGGAGGCACTGCTCGCCGCCGCGCTCAAGTGGCCGGTCGAGGGGCTGCCCGACAATCCCCGCTCGTGGCTGATCACCGTGGCCGGGCGGCGCCTGGTCGACGAGTGGCGCAGCGAGAGCGCCCGCCGGGCCCGCGAGGAGAACGTGGCGCTGCTCGAACCGGCCGGGGCGGCCGCCGCCCCGGAGCGGGACGACACCCTCACGCTGCTGTTCCTGTGCTGCCATCCGTCGCTGTCCGGGCCCTCGCAGCTCGCGCTGACGCTGCGCGCGGTCGGCGGCCTGAGCACCGCCGAGATCGCCCGCGCCTTCCTCGTGCCCGAGGCGACGATGGCGCAGCGGATCAGCCGGGCCAAGCAGCGGATCCGGACCAGCGGGCTCGGCTTCGAGGAGCCGCCGCCCGGCGAGCGCGCCGAGCGGCTCGCCGTCGTGCGGCAGGTGCTCTACCTGGTCTTCAACGAGGGCTACACGACAAGCGCCGGGCAGCAGCTACAGCGCGCCGACCTGACCACCGAGGCGATCCGGCTGACCCGGATGCTCCACCGGCTGGCGCCCGGCGACGGCGAGACGGCGGGGCTGCTCGCGCTCATGCTGCTCACCGACGCCCGGCGGGCCGCGCGCACCGACGCGCACGGCGCCCTGGTGCCGCTGGACGAGCAGGACCGGACGTCGTGGAACGCCGCGTTCATCGCCGAGGGGGTCGCGCTGGTCTCCGCCACGCTCGGCCGGGGGCCGCTGGGCCCGTACCAGTTGCAGGCCGCCATCGCCGCGCTGCACGACGAGGCCGCCACCGCCGAGGAGACCGACTGGCCGCAGATCCTCGCCCTGTACGAGGTCCTCGAGCGGGTCTCGCCGGGTCCGGTGGTGACCCTGAACCGGGCGGTGGCCGTCGCCCGGGCGCGCGGGCCGCTGGCCGGGCTGGCCGTGCTCGCCGACCTCGACGGCGACGATCGGATGGCCGGCAACCACCGGCTGGAATCCGTCCGCGCGCACCTGCTCGAGCTGGCCGGGGACCACGCGGCCGCGCACGCCTGCTACATCCGGGCCGCCGGCATGACGGCCAGCCTGCCCGAGCAGCGCTACCTGACGCTGCGGGCGGCGGCGCTGGCGACCCGTACAACATCCGAACATTGACCGGTGCGCCACCCGGGCAGAATGGGGCGGTGAGCGAAGCTTCCGCCAAGGGCCTGATCCTGCTCGTCGAGGACGAGCGGCCGATCGCGGACCTGGTCCGGCTCTACCTGACCCGGGACGGCTTCGGGGTGCACGTCGAGCACGACGGCGTGGCCGGGCTGGCGGCCGCCCGGCGGATGCGCCCGGTCGCCTGCGTGCTGGACATCGCGCTACCGGGTCTCGAGGGCACCGAGATCTGCCGGCGGCTGCGCGAGGAGGGCGACTGGACCCCGGTCGTCTTCCTCACCGCCCGCGACGACGAGGTCGACCGGATCCTCGGCCTCGAACTCGGCGGCGACGACTACCTGACCAAGCCGTTCAGCCCGCGCGAGCTGGTTGCCCGGGTGCGGGCGCTGCTGCGCCGGGCCGCCGGGCCGCCCGACGGTGGCCGGGTGCGCACCCTCGGGCCGCTGCTGCTCGACCCCGGCCGGCGGCTGGTCACCGTGGACGGCGCCGCGCTCTCGCTCACCCCCACCGAGTTCGACCTGCTCGGACACCTGCTCGGCCGGCCGGGGCGGGTTTTCACCCGGGAGGAGCTGCTGGCCAGCGTCTGGGGGTACGCGTCGCATGCCGGCACCCGTACGGTCGATGTGCACGTGGCCCAGGTCCGCGCGAAGCTCGGGCCGGCCGCGAACCTGATCCGCACGGTCCGCGGCGTCGGCTACACCGCCGATGCGTAAATTCCTCGGCACGCTGTCCGGGCGGATCGTCCTGGTCACCGCCGCCACCGCGGTCGTCGCCGTCATCGTCACCGCGCTGGTGGCGCTCCCCATCGCCGTGCGTTCGGCGAACAGCGCGGCCCGCCGGGACCTGGTGGAGAAGTCCGCCCTCGCCGTCGAGTTGCTCACCACCGAGCGCCAGGTCGCCCGCGAGCGGATCGTCTCGCGGCTGCGCGAGGACGGCGTCGACGTCTACCTGATCAGGCGCGGTGCCGTCGACCGCGCGGGGCTGCCGGACCAGGTGATCACCCAGGTGGCCAGCGGCGCGGAGGTCGACACCCGGGCCATCGTCGGCGGCCAGCCGGTCATGATCGTCGGGCGCCCGCTGCGCGGCGTCGACAGCGGCGTGGTGCTCACCCGCGACACGGCGTCCGGCACCGCGGGCCGGGTGCTCCGCGGCGTCTGGCTCGCGCTGCTCGCCGGGCTGGTCGGCGGCGTGCTCGCCGGCGCGCTGCTGGCGCGCTTCATCGCCCGGCCGCTGCGCCACGCGGCGGTGGCCGCGAGCCTGCTGTCGGCCGGCGACCGGTCCGTGCGCCTCGCGGTCCGGCCGCCCGAGGAGGTCGCCGAGCTGGCCTCGGCGCTCAACCACCTCGGCGCGGCGCTCCAGATCAGCGAGGGCCGCGAGCGCGACTTCCTGCTCTCGGTCTCGCACGAGCTGCGCACGCCGCTCTCCACGATCCGGGGGTACGCCGAGGCGCTCGCCGACGGAGTGATCGGCGCGGACGGCGCGCCGCGCGCGGGGGAGACCATGCTCGCCGAGGCGGACCGGCTCGACCGGCTCATCTCGGACCTGCTGGTGCTCGCCCGGCTCGAGGCCGCGGACCTGCCGGTCGACGTCGTGCCGGTGGACCTGGTCGACCTGGTCGGCTCCGCCGCCGAGGCGTGGGCGACGCGCTGCGTGCCGGACGGGCCGCGCCTGCTCACCGAGCTGCCGCCGGAGTCCATCGTGGTCGACACCGATCCTGGCCGGATCCGCCAGGTCATCGACGGGCTCTGCGAGAACGCGCTGCGGGTGGTGCCGGCCGGCGCCCCGCTCGTGCTGGCGGTGCGGGCCGGCGAGCACGGCGGGGTTGTCGAGATCCGTGACGGCGGCCCCGGCTTCACCGACGAGGACCTGTCCGTGGCCTTCCAGCGCGGCGCCCTGCACCGGCGCTACCGGGGTATCCGCAAGACCGGCAGCGGCCTCGGTCTGGCACTCGCGGCCCGGCTGGTCGGCCGGCTGGGCGGCGCGATCGCGGCCGGCCACGCACCCGAGGGCGGCGCGATGTTCACCGTGACGCTCCCTTACACAGCCCGAACATGACGCTGACCCGGCCCGTGCAACCGGGGCGCAACCTGATCGGCATGACACGAACCCGAATCGCGCTGACCCTGACCACGCTGGGCCTCACCGGCCTGCTCGCGCTCACGGCCTGCGGGGGCGGCGCCGGCAGCACGGGGGCCTCCTCGGCGACCATCGCCGACGTCGCCGGGGAGGCGTACGCGCTACAGGCGGTCGGCCTGGAGACCGGCCTGGAGACCGGGCTGGAGGCCGAGCCGGCGGCGCCGGCCTCGGCCGGACCGGGCGAGGACAAGGGGCGCCGGCACCCGGGCGCCCGCCGGTTCCTGCGGAAGAACACCCTGCACGGCGAGCTGACGGTCCAGGGCAAGGACGGCGTGCGGACGGTCGTCGTGCAGCGGGGCACCGTCACCGCCGTCGACGGCGACACCGTGAGCGTCAAGTCGTCCGACGGCTTCGCCCTGACCTGGACGTTCGGCGACAAGCTGCGGGTCGTGCAGGACCGCAAGGCCGTCGAGACCGCGGCGATCAAGACCGGCGCGGAGGTCGGCGTGGCCGGCCGCAAGGACGGCGACAAGAACGTCGCCCGCCTCATCGCGGTCAAGTAGGAGACACCCCCGATGAGAAGGGCCCGCGCTCTTGGACGAGCACGGGCCCTTCCACCGCCCCCTCGAAGAAAGTCCGTCGGGCTACTGGAGGATCGCGCCCATCGGTGACAACAGCAGCTTGCCGAACGACTCGGCGGTGCTGTCCAGCCGGTTCCGTTCCCGGCCCAGCGCCTGGAGGTCGTGGCGGACCGCCCAGAGCCGCTGCGCGTTACGCCAGGCCACGTTGCGGGTGTACTCGATCAGCTCGCCCTGCCACCAGTCGTCCAGGTCGCCGTTCATCATGTCGATGATCAGCTGCCACTTCTCCAGCATGCCGCGGCGCAGGCCCGGGATGGACTCGGCGAAGATGTCGTTGATCTGCAGGTAGTCGTGGTGCTGCTCGCTGTCGTCGACCGGATCCGAGCCCAGGTGGTCGAACGTCGTCACCAGCGCGAACGGCAGGTCGTAGTTGATGTGGGCGTTCACGCCGGCGGCCGCCGACGGCAGCGGCCGGGCGTCCGGCCCCGGAATGCGGTGGAACAGCACGGCCCAGGCGCGCGGGCAGCCGCTGCTCGCGTCCGACCACTGGCGCAGGGCGTCGAAGTAGCGGGCGGCGAACTCGACGTCCAGCCGGGCCAGGAACGCCGGATCGGCGAACCGGCCGGCGTACAGGCGCTCGAGCACGTTCGTCGTGATGGTCAGGTACAGCTTGTTGAAGTCGGCGAGCGGGTTGCTGGCCAGCAGCGGCGGCACCCGCAGCAGCACGTCCTGAAGCTTCGTGAGCTGGTCGACCACGGCCGGCACGTCGTCGGGGTGCCCGGCCAGCACGGCGGCCATTTCCCGTTGGACGGGGCCCCAGACGGAGTCGACGGTCATAGCGGTCCTCCACACACGAAACTTCCCGGCGGAGGCCCTCCAGCACCGCCCGGCGTTGCCGGGCGCCGGGCGGTGCTCCCCCGAACGAGAGCCAGCCTTCCATCGACGACGTACGGGGGGATCGGTAGAACGACGTATTCCGGGTACGCGGATAACGAAACGGTCACGCCGCCCGTAGGTAGACCCGGCTGGCCTGCACCCGGGTGCGGACCTGGAGCTTGTCGAAGATGTGCCCGACGTGGACGCCGACCGTGCGCTCGCTGATGAACAGCGCCTGGCCGATCTCCCGGTTGGTCAGCCCCTCGGCGACCGCCGCCAGCACCTCGCGCTCGCGGTCGGTGAGCATGCCCAGCTCGTCGTCGGGGTCCGGGCCCGGCGGCGGGTGCGGCACGGTGTCCTCGTCGCCGGTCAGGGCCACCCGGGCCCGGGTCGCCACCGTGGTTATCTCGGCCGCGAACGGCCGGGCGCCCATCGCGCGCGCGGTCGCGTACGCCTCGCGGAGCGCCGCCGTTGCCGCCGCCCGCGCCCGCGCGGACCGGCTCGGGCGGCGCGCGAACGACGCCTCGGCCTGCCGCAGCCGCGAATATGCCGCCGGGTAGGGCTGCTTGCGCCGGTCCCAGGACGTCGCCGCCCGGGCCCACAGGTCGGGGTCGTTGCGCTCGTCTATCCGGCTCTGCTCGGCCGCGCACAGGTCCAGGTAGCCGTCGACGACGGCGCGGACCGCCGGCGCCGCGCTGCCCGCGCCCCGGCCCAGCCGTTCCACAACGACCTGCAACCGCCGGACCGCGCCCGGGTCGACCGGCACCTCGCCGCCGGCCTGCGCCTCGGCCTCGGCGCGCAGCCCGTGCCAGGCCAGCACGCCGAGCAGCACCAGGTCGTCGGAGCGGGTCTCGGTCAGGCCGCGCTGCACGGCCGCCCGCGCGTCGGCGTGCCGGCCCTGCCACATGGCGAGCCCGGCGCGCAGCGTCAGCATCGGCATCACGTGCCGGGCGCCCCCGCCGGCCAGGATGGTGGCGACGGCGTCCAGGTCGCGGTCCGCCTGCTCGACGTCGCCGAAACCGACCCAGAGGCGGCACCGGGAGAGCAGCAGCTCGACCGCGTCCGCGCCGGACGGTCGGTGGCTCATCGCTGTCTCGAGCACCCGCTCGGCCTCGGCCCAGTCGCCGACCCGGAAAAGCCCGTTCGCGGCGATCGCCAGCAGCCGGGCCTGGTAGGTGCGGCCCAGGCCGATCTCGGCCAGCTTCGCGGCGCCCCGGCGCGCGACGAGCACGCCCTCCTCGACGCTGTTCAGCGGCCCGGTGAGCAGCTCGGCCAGGTGCAGGTAGGCGCAGCCGACGTCGTCCGGGTGCCCCGAGCGCTCGGCGATCTCCACCGCCTGCCGGATCACCGCGAGCCCGGCGTCGGGGTCCTCGCGGAAGGCCAGGCTGAAGCCGAGCGCCGCGCTGGCGCGTACCAGGTCCGCGGTCGAGCCGTCGGCGCGTTCGGCCAGCTCGAGGGCCTCACGGGCGCGGACACCGGCGTCGGCGTAGCGGCCCAGGTGCAGCAGCAGCTCGGCCAGGTTCGCCGCCGCGCTTGCCTTCTCCTTCTGCGTGCACGCCTGCGTTGCGAGCGCCCGTTCGTACTCGATCTCGGCGGTGGCCGACCGACCGGCCGCCGCCAGGTAGCGGGCCCGGCGCAGGTGGATCTCGCACTCGCCGGGGCCGTCCGAGCGTGTGGCCAGCTCCTCGATGCGGGTCAGGGCACGCTGGTGCTCGCCGCAGCGGTGCGCGGCCTCGGCGGCGTGCGCCAGCAGCTCGGTGCGCTGCGGCGCGTCGTCGCCGGTCAGCTCGAGGGAGAGGGTCCACTGGCGGTGCGACTCGGCGTAGCCGTACATCCGCTCGGCGTCGTGTGCGGCGGCGATGACCGACGGCAGCGCGCGTTCGGGCTCGCCCGCCTGCCGCCAGTGGTGTGCCAGCCGGGCGTGGTCCGGCCCGCCCGGCGCGGCCTCCAGCGCCTCCGCGTAGCGGCGGTGCCGGGCCGCGCTCTCGGCCGGCAGCACCTCGTGCTCGAGGACCTCGGCGACGACCCGGTGGCGCAGCCGGTAGCCGTCGTTGGCGCTGGTCACGAAGCGGTGCGCGACCGCGGCCCGGACCGCCTCGATCAGCTCGGACTCGGGCAGCGGCAGCACCCGGGCGAGCAGGGCGTGCTCGACCGGCTCGACGCCGGCCGCGACCGCGTGCACCACCTCGTGCGCGTGCGGGGGCAGCTCGTCGACGCGGGAGAGGAAGATCTCGCGCAGCGTGTCGGAGAGCTCGACCCGGCCGTCGCGCAGGTCGCGGGCCAGCTCCTCGACGACGAACGGGTTGCCGCCGCTGCGCTTGAAGACCCGCTCGGTGTCCTCGGCCGCGACGTCCGTCCCGGCGATCGCGGCCACCAGCTCACCGGTCGCGTCGCGGTCGAGCGGGGCCAGGTCCAGCACGCGTACGGAGCGCAGCCGGCGCAGCTCGGCCAGCACCCGGCGTAGCGGATGCGACCCGTGCAACGACTCGGCCCGGACCGCGGCCAGCACCGACAGGTTGAGCTCGCCGAGGCCGGCCAGTAGGTAGAGCAGCAGCTGACGGGTGCTGCGGTCGGCCCATTGCAGGTCGTCGAGGACCAGCAGGAGCCGGCGGCCCTGCGCGAGCGAGCGCAGCTGCTGGGAGACCCGTTCGAGCAGGGCGCCCGCACCGTCCTGGGCGCCCGCGTCGGCCGGCCCGGGCTCGGTGTGCACGCCGGCGCGCCGCAGCGCCTGGAGGACCGGGTGCAGGGGTGAGGCGTCGCCGATGTCCAGGCAGGTGCCGGAGAGCACGGCGATGCCGGCCTCGCGCAGCGCGTCCGCGGTCTCCCGGAGCAGGCGGCTCTTGCCGACGCCGCTCTCGCCGGTGACGAACACCGCCGAGGTGCCGCCGGGCCCCGCGTCCAGCAGATCCGTGCGGACCGCGGCCAACGTGCCGGTACGTCCGACAAGTGGCGCGTCGTCCCCCTCACTGGCCATGCGTGGCAGCCTAGTGCCCATTCCGGTAGCAGGTTCTCGTCGGTTCGGACGGTTCTGCGTCACAAATTCGACCGTCAGGTGGCTGTCACAGATACGTCATTTTGCAGATCCGCCGCTCGCACCGGAATGGCACCGTTCTCCTCGCCAAGGCGGCGAAGGAGCGTGGGCATGAACAGAACGGCGACCGGCATACGCTGCCGGCGACAGGCTGTGACGGTGCTTTTCGTCGACATCGTCGGTTTCACCAGCATCGTCGACGAGCTGGACTGCGCGGACGTACGGGATCTTCAGGTCGATTACTTCGCGACGGTCTCCGCCGCGGTGCGCTCCGCCGGCGGAGTCGTGGAGAAGTTCATCGGGGACGCGGTGATGGCGGTGTTCGGCGCGCTCGGCCCGGACGCCGGCACACCGGACGGGGTCGCCTGCGCGGCGGCGAGCGCGGTGCGTGCGGGCCTGCGGGTCCAGGAGGCGCTGCGGGGGCGCCTCATGGCCGGCCGGTTCCCGGTGCGGACCCGGGTCGGGCTGGCCACCGGCGACGCCATCGTCGACCTGGACGAGACCCGCGACGGCGGCTACGGCATGATCAGCGGCAGTGTGGTGAGCACGGCGTCCCGGTTGCAGGCGTACGCGCCGCACGACACGGTTGTGGTCTGCGCCACGACCCGCGACGTCACCGACGCCGCGGTGGCCTACCAGGAGATGCCGCCGGTGTCCGTGGCCGGCAAGGCGGCGCCGGTGGAGCTCTGGCGGGCGCTGCATCCGCAGATCCCGGCCGCCGGGCGCGCGCTACAGGCGTGCGGCTGACAATCCTTCAGCGCGCTCGGCGCGCGCCGATAGAGCAGCCGTGGGTGTCTCGCCATCGCTGCCGGCAGAGCCGGAGCAGATCCAGTTCGAGCCCGGCGATGCCGCCGGGCTCGAGGTGCTGGGCGAGATCGGCCGTGGCGCGCAGGCCGTCGTGCACCGGGTCCGCTACCGCGGCCGCGAGTACGCCCTGCGGCTGCTGCGCAGCGACGCCGCACAGCACCCCGAGCAGGCACAGGAGTTCCGCCGGCAGAGCGCCCTGCTCGCCGCCATCGTGAGCCCTGGGCTGCCCCGCGTGCACAAGGTCGGCATGGCCGGCGGGCGCCCCTACGCGGTGATGGAGCTGATCGAGGGCGACACGCTCGCCGCCCGGCTGGTCCGGGGCCCGATCCGCGAGCGCGCCGCCGTGCAGATCGCCGCCGACATCGCCGCCGCCCTGCGCGCGGCGCACGAGTACGACCTCGTGCACCGCGACGTCAAGCCGGAGAACATCATCGTCACGCCGCAGGGCGCGGCCCGGCTCGTCGACTTCGGCCTGGTCACCCGCGCCTCCGACGCCCCCGGCGGCCTCACCGGGCCCACGGACCCGATCGCCGGCACGCTCACCTACTCCGCACCGGAGCAGGCCGGCATGCTGAACCGGCCGGTGGACGCCCGCTCCGACCTGTACGCGCTGGGCGCGGTGCTGTTCGAGTGCGTCACCGGCGCGCCGCCGTTCGCCGCCTCCGACGTCGGCGAGCTGCTGCACCTGCACGCGACCGCGTCCGTGCCGGACCCCCGCGCCCTGGCGCCGGGCCTGAGCGCGTCGTTCGCCGCGGTGATCGTCCGGCTGCTCGCCAAGGACCCGGACGACCGTTACCAGGGCGCCCGCGGGCTGCTCGCCGACCTGCGCCGGCTCGCCCTCGAACCGGACGCGATCTTCCCGCTGGCACTGAACGACGGGCCGACAGTCATCGGCGAGGCGCCGCTGACCGGCCGCGACGCCGAGCTCGGTACCCTGCGCGCGCGCTGGGCCGACGCGGTGGCGGGCCGCGGCGGCATCGCGGTGCTGCACGGCCCGGCCGGGTCCGGCAAGACCCGCCTCGCCGCCGAGCTCGGCGCGGCCGTCACCGCCGCCGGCGGCATCCTGCTGCGCGGCAGCGCCACGCCGAGCGAACGCCGGCCGATGGCGCCGATCCGGGCGGCGGTCGACGAGTACGTGCGCGGCCTGCTGGGCGAGCCCGGCGGCCGGGCCGCCGCCGCCACCCTGCTGCGCTCCGCGGCCGGGCAGGGCGCCGCCCTGGTCACCAGCCTGTCCCCGGTGCTTGCCGAACTGCTCGGCGTGCCGGAGGTCGCCGGCGAAATCGGCCTGGAGCGGCACTCGGCCGCCGTCGCCGACCTGCTCACCGGCGTGGCCCGGGGCGCCGGCCCGGTGCTGCTCTTCCTCGACGACGTCCGCTGGTACGACGACGGCACGGTCCGGGTGCTCGAACAGCTCGCGACGGACCTGTCCGGCGTGCCGCTGCTGGTGCTCGCCACCGCCCGCGACGACGAGGCCGCGCCCGAGGTCGCGGCCACCCTGGCCCGCCTCGGCCCGGCCCGCGACACCGACGTGACGCTGCAGGCCCTGCCCGCCGAGGACGTCGGCACCCTCATCGAGTCGCTCTCCGGCGGCAACCGGATCGACGCCGACAGCGCCGAGATGATCGCCATGCTCACCGGCGGGAACCCGTTCGTCACCCTGGCGTACGCCAAGGCCGTGATGGACGCGGGGCTGCTCCTACCGGATTGGGGCGTGTGGCAGATCGACGCGGCCGGCATCCGCGACCTGGCGCTGCCCGCCGACTCGGCGCAGCTCGTGCTGCGCCGGATGGGCGAACTCGACCAGGAGAGCCGCCGCCTGCTGCGGGTGGCCGGCGTCGTCGGCACCTCGTTCGCGCCCGGCCTGGTGGCCGATGTCGCGGGCGCCGACCGCCGGCGCGTGCTCGACGTGCTCTCCGACGCGGTCCGCCGCGGGCTCGTCGAGCACCGCGACGGAGTGCACCGCTTCCTGCACGACAGCATCCGCATCGCGCTGCTGGACGGCATTCCGGACGACGAGATGCGCGCCCTGCACCAGCGGATCGCCGACGTGCTGGACGGCACGCCGGACGCCGACGTCTACGCACTCGCCCGGCACTGCGCGCTGGGCGACCCGAGCCACGACCCGGACCGGATGGTGCGCGCCGGTCACGCGGCCGGCGCCCGCGCGCTCGCCGAGCACGCGCCGGACACGGCCCTGATCTACCTCGACTACGCCGCCGAGGCCGCCGAGGCGGCCGGCATCGCCCTGGGCAGCGCGTTCCTCCAGCTGCTCGGGACCGCGTACCACCAGAACGGCCGCTTCGACGAGGCGATCGCCACGTTCACCGCCGCGCTGGAGAAGTCGACCGACCCCACCGAGCGGGCGCACGTACACCTGATGCTCGCCCGGGTGCACGAGAGCAACTGGGGCGGCGCCGAACAGCTGAGCGCCGTCGAGGAGGGCCTGGCCGAGCTCGGCCGGCCGCTGCCCGCCAACCCGGTGCTGTCCGCCCTGACCAGCTTCTGGCTGCTGATCATCGGCTGCCTGATCCGGGTCACCCGGCTGGGCTACGGCACGGCGAAGGGCGCGTACCGCGAGCGCCTGCGGCTCCAGTCGACGCTCTACCACTACGGCGCCTCCGGCAGCGTGCGGACCATGCGGCCGCTGCGGTCCCTGCTCTACGGCATGCGGATGATGCACCCGATCAGCCGGCTCGGCCGCTCTCCCGAGCGGGCCCGCGACCTGGTCGCGCTGACCCTCGCGCTGCGCATGCTCGGCCTGCGCAAGACCTCCGACCGGATCACCGCGAACGCACTCGGTCTGGCGCACGAGCTCGGCGACCCCACGCTTGTCGCCCGGATCGACTGGATGACCGGAATCTCCTTCCACGGCAGCGGCGCCGACTCCGGCGAGCGGATCGGGCAGGTCCTGGCCGAGCGCGAGCGCTTCCTCGACGTCGGGCTGATCCTGGACTGCTACACCGTGCTGGGCTGGGACTGGGTGCTGCGCGGCGAGGTGGGCGTCGCGGAGGCCGCGCGTCCCGGCCGGCAGCGCTGCCTGGACGCCGGCGGGCACGCCGACCGCAGCGCCGTCGTGGCCGTCGACGCGGGCCTGCTGGCGCTGCGCGGACGGGCCGGCGAGGCGCTCGCGGCGCTGGCCCGCGCCGACAACCGGCCCAAGGGCATCCACGAGGTCATCCACACCGTCACCGCCCGGCTGCTCGCCGCCATCGAGCGCGACGATCTCGGTGCCGCCTTCGACGACGCCGTCGCCGAGTTCGACACGTTCGGGGTGCGCCCCATCGACCTGCTCCCGGCGCAGCAGGGCTACTACGTCTGCCTCGCGTACGGCCGGCTGGAGCAGGCCCGCCGGGCCGCGCCGGAGGACCGTGAGGCCGCCCTGGAGACGGCCCGCGCCGCGGTCGCCAGCCTCGGCAAGATCACCCGCCGCCCGATCGTCGCCGCACACCACCAGATCGCCCGGGCCGCCCTGCTCGCGCTCGACCCCGAGCGCGGCGACGCCGCGCTCGACCTGCTCGCCACGGCGGAGCCGCTGCTGCGCCGGGTGGACGCGCCGCTGCCGGCCTTCGAGGCCGCCCTGGTACGCGCCCGCGCGCTCACCGCGACCGGCAGCACCGGCGAGGCCGAGCGGCAGGCGCGGATGGCCGCGGGCATCGCCGAGGCGCAGGGCTGGCCGCACCGCGCGCGGAAGGTCGCCACCGAGTTCGGGCTCGACACCGGGCGCCGCAACCGCGTGCCCGTACAGGCCGCGCGGGGCCGGGCCGGGCAGCGCTGGGCCGCGCTCGAGCAGCTCAGCCTCGCGGCGTCGCGGCTCAGCGACCCGGAGCGGCTGACCCGGGTCGCGCTGGACGAGACCACCCGGCTGCTCGGCGCCGAGCGCGCCATCCTGTTCCTGATGGACGCCGAGACGCAGGTGCTCGCGCCGTACGTCGGGCGGGACGCCGCCGGCCGGGACCTGGACGAGCTCACCGGCTACAGCGCCACCGTCGTCGACCGGGTCCGGCACAGCCGCGAGCCGCTCGTGGTCACCGGCACCGAGGAGGGTGCGGCGCTGGGCGCGCAGAGCGTGGTCCAGTTCGGCCTGCGCAGCATCCTGGTCGCGCCGCTCGAGCTGGACGACCGCCTGCTCGGCGTCGTCTACCTGGACAGCCGGGTCGCCAAGGGCGTCTTCAACGTCGACGACGCCGACGTGCTCACCGCGATCACCCACCACATCGCCGTCGGCCTGGAGACGGCCCGCGCCGCACAGCTCGAGGTCGCGGTGGCCGCCGCCAACCGCCAGCGCGACATCGCCGAGACGTTGCGCCGGGCGATGGCCCGGCTCACCGGAACGCTCGACCCGGAGCTGGTGCTGCGCCGGCTGCTGCTCACCGCGCGGCAGACGCCCGGCGCCAACCGCGGCTGGCTGATCCTCGGCACCTCGGCCTCGGCCGAGGTCACCGTGCACGGCGGGCCGGTACCGCTGACCCTGACCCTCGCCGACCACCCGGAGCTGCGGGCGCTGCTGGAGCACCGGCAGGCCGATATGCTTTCGGGCACGCCGCCGTGGGCCGGCTCCCTGGACGACTCGACCGGGCAGAGCTGGCTCGCGGTCACCCTCGACGACCGCAACGGCGCGGTCGGCGTGCTGGTGCTCGCCTCCGACCGTCCGGGTGCCTACGCGGCCGCGGACCTCGGCGTGGCGGCCGCGCTGGTCGGCCAGGGCATGGTCGCCTACGACAACGCGCGCCTGTTCAGCCGGGTCAACGAGCTGGCCACCACGGACAGCCTCACGGGCGTGGCGAACCGGCGGCGGTTCTTCGAACTCGCCGAGCGATCGCTGACCGTCGCCCGGGCCAAGGACGGTCCGGTGACCGCCCTGATGGTCGACATCGACCACTTCAAGCGGATCAACGACGCGTACGGGCACCAGACCGGCGACGACGTGATCAAGGGTGTCGTCGGCCGGCTGCTCGTCGGGCTGCCGACGGAGGGCCTGGTCGCCCGGTACGGCGGCGAGGAGTTCGCGGTCCTGCTGCCCGGCATCGACACCTCCGGCCCCGACCTGGCGGAGGAGCTGCGCGCGGTGGTCGGCGGCTCGCCGATCGACACCAGGTCCGGTCCGATCCCGGTCACGATCAGCATCGGGCTGGCCCGCCTGCGCACCGAGGACGCGACCCCCGACACGCTGCTGGGCCGGGCCGACGCCGGGCTGTACGAGGCCAAGCAGGCCGGCCGTAACCGTGTCGTGGCTCACGACCAGTAGGATTCATCCCTTTCGTCGCTGTTATGTCATGACGCTCACTGTCGGCCTCACCCAGACTCGTCGTAGGTGCCCGGTAGGCTCGCCGCGTCGTTGACAGCCGCCATCGCCGGGAGTAGTGCTTCGTGACTGCGCAACCAGAGATCCTCTACGGGGCTGACGACCTCACGCACCTCGAAGGACTCGACGCTGTCCGCAAGCGCCCGGGCATGTACATCGGATCCACCGACAGCCGTGGCGTCAATCACCTCGCCAACGAGATCATCGACAACGCCACCGACGAGGGCGTCGGCGGCCACGCCGAGCACGTCGCGGTCATCCTGCACGCCGACGGCTCGGTCCAGGTCGACGACGACGGGCGCGGCATCCCCACCGACATCAACGCCAAGTCCGGCCTCAACGGCGTCGAGCTGGTCCTGACCCGGCTGCACGCGGGCGGCAAGTTCGGCGGCTCCGGCTACAAGACCTCGGGCGGCCTGCACGGCGTCGGCGCCTCGGCGGTCAACGCGCTGTCGCTGCGCTTCGACGTGACCGTCAAGCGCGACGGCAAGGTGCACGAGCTCTCCTTCCGCCGCGGCGTGCCCGGCGTCTTCGCAGGCCCCGGGCCCGAGGCGGCCTTCGTGCCCGAGTCCGGCCTGCGCGTGGTCCGCCGGATGAAGCGCGGCGAGCGCGCCGGCACCTCGATCCGCTACTGGTACGACGCCCGCTACTTCGAGGCCGGCGCGCGCCTGGACGTCGACATCGTCAAGGCCAAGCTGCGCAACACGGCCTTCCTGGTGCCCGGCGTGGCCTACGTGCTGCGCGACGAGACCGGCGAGGAGCCGGTCGAGGAGAAGTTCCACTACCCGCACGGCCTCACCGACATGGTGGAGTTCCTCACCCCGTCGGGTGAAAAGCCGGTCTCCGGGATTCTGATGATCACCGGCGAGGGCACCTACAAGGAGAACGCCGCCGACGCCAACGGCGTCATGCAGTCCAACGTCGTCCGCCACGCGCAGGTCGAGATCGCGTTCCGCTGGGGCACCGGCTACGACCGCACGGTCGAGTGCTTCACCAACACCATCCGCAACGTGCACGGCGGCACCCACCGCAAGGGCTTCGAGCGGGCCCTGGTCCGCGCCCTGACCGACGCGATCCGCAACGCCCGCGGCCTGCTCAAGCCCAAGGAGGACCCGCCGGTCCTCGACGACCTGCTCGAGGGCATGACCGCGGTCATCCACGTGCGGGTGCCCGAGCCGCAGTTCACCTCGCAGACCAAGGACGAGCTCTCCACCGCCGGGGTGACCCGGGTGCTGCAGACCCTGGTCGAGCAGCACATCAAGGGCTGGATCGACGATCGGCGCACCAAGACCGAGGCCCGCACGGTCCTGCAGAAGGTCGTCGACGCGGCCCGGGTGCGCCTGACCCAGAAGCAGCAGAAGGACGCGGCCCGCCGCAAGACCGCGCTCGAGGGCGCCTCGATGCCGCCCAAGCTTGTCGACTGCCGCTCCACCGGCATCGGCCGCAGCGAGCTCTACATCGTCGAGGGCGACAGCGCGCTCGGCACCGCCCGGATGGCCCGCAGCTCGGAATACCAGGCCCTGCTGCCGATCCGAGGCAAGATCCTCAACGTGCAGAAGGCGAGCCTCCAGCAGGTCCTCGACAACGTCGAGTGCTCGGCCATCGTGCAGGTGCTCGGCGCGGGCTCCGGCCGCACCTTCGACATGAGCACGATGCGATACGGCCGAGTCATGATCATGGCGGACGCGGACGTCGACGGCTCGCACATCCGCACGCTGCTGATCACGCTCTTCGCCAAGTACATGCGCCCGGTGATCGAGGGTGGCCGGCTGTTCGCCGCCATGCCCCCGCTGCACAAGGTCGCCACCAAGGGCCGCAACGCCGAGACCGTCTACACCTACACGCAGCAGGAGATGGAGCGGACCGTCGGCCGGCTCGAACAGGCCGGCAAGTCCGTGGTCAAGCCGGTGCCCCGGTTCAAGGGCCTCGGCGAGATGGACGCCGACGAGTTGTGGGACACGACGATGAACCCGGCGACCCGCACCGTGCGGCGCATCACCATCGACGACGCCGAGCAGGCCGAGGCCACGCTCGAACTGCTGATGGGCGAGCGGGTCGAACCGCGCAGGAACTGGTTGATCGAGGCCGCCGGCCGCATCGACCACGAGACGATCGACGCCTGAGGGGCTGTTAAGACATGGCACGCCGCAAGAACGAACAGTCCCGGGTGGACCTGTCGGCCTTCGACCAGGCCGGCGCCAGGGTCATCGACAACTCGCTCACCACCGAGGTCGAGGACTCCTACCTGGAGTACGCGTACTCGGTCATCCACTCCCGCGCCCTGCCGGACGCGCGCGACGGGCTCAAGCCCGTGCACCGTCGCATCCTCTGGTCGATGCAGGAGCAGGGCCACCGCCCCGACCGCCCCTACGTGAAGTCGGCCCGCGTCGTCGGCGATGTTATGGGCAAGTACCACCCGCACGGTGACCTTGCGATCTACGACGCGATGGTTCGCCTGGCGCAGGGCTTCTCGCTGAACGCGCCGCTGATCGACGGGCACGGCAACTTCGGCTCGCCCGACGACGGGCCGGCCGCCTCGCGATACACCGAGGCCCGGATGTCGCGCGAGGCGATGCTGCTGGTCGGCGAGCTCGGCGAGGGCACCGTCGACTTCAAGCCCAACTACGACGGCTCCGAGCAGGAGCCGCGGGTGCTGCCCGCGGCCTTCCCCAACCTGCTGGTCAACGGCACGTCCGGCATCGCCGTCGGCATGGCGACCAACATGATCCCGCACAACCTCGGCGAGATCGTCGCGGCGGCCCGGCACCTGATCACGGATCCCGAGGCCGACCTCGACGCGCTCATGCGCTTCGTGCCCGGCCCCGACCTGCCCACCGCCGGCCAGCTGCTCGGCCTCGACGAGGTGCGCCGGGCATACGAGACCGGCCGCGGCGTGGTGCGGATGCGGGCCCGCGCGCAGACCGGCCCGCTGGAGGGCGGCCGCGGCCGCCAGGCGATCACCGTGGTCGAGCTGCCCTACGGCGTGGGCACCGAGAAGATCATCGAGGCGATCACCGACGAGGTGAAGGGCAAGCTCATCACCTCCGGCCCGCGCAAGGGCCAGCGCCAGCCGGCCCGGCTGCAGGGCATCGCCGACGTCAAGGACCTCACCGACCGCGAGCACGGCATCCGCCTGGTCATCGAGTGCAAGGTCGGCGTCAACCCGCAGGCCCTGCTCGCCGACCTCTACCGGCTGACCCCGCTGGAGTCGTCGTTCGGCATCAACAACCTGGTGCTTGTCGACGGGCAGCCGCGGACGCTGGGCCTCAAGGCGCTGCTCGAGGTGTTCCTGGCGCACCGCTACGAGGTGGTGACCCGGCGCACCACGCATCGGCGTACCAAGCGGCAGGACCGGCTGCACCTGGTCGACGGCCTGCTCATCGCGCTCATCGACATCGACCGGGTGGTGGCGATCATCCGCGGCAGCGACGACGCCGCGGCCGCCAAGGTCGGCCTGATGAGCGAGTTCGGCCTCACCGACATCCAGGCGACGTACATCCTGGACACCCCGCTGCGCCGGCTCACCCGCTTCGACCGCATCGAGCTGGAGACGGAGCAGGAGCGCCTGCGCGCCGAGATCGCCGAGCTCAGCCGCATCCTCGACAACGACGACGTGCTCAAGCAGGTCGTCTCCGACGAGCTCGCGGCGGTGGCGGCGGAGTTCGGCGGACCGCGCCGCACGACGCTCATCGACGGCGACCTCAAGGAGGTCCTCGCGGCCTCGGTTCCGGCCGGGCCGCTGGAGGTCGCGGACGACCCGTGCCAGGTCATCCTCTCCGCGACCGGGCTGATCGCCCGCACCGCGGCGGAGAGCGAGGAGACGATCGAGGCGCGCCGCCGCAGTGGCCGGGTGAAGCACGACGCGGTCCGCGCCGTGGTGCACTCGACCGCCCGCGGCCGGGTGCTGCTGGTGACCAGCGCCGGCCGGGCGTTCAAGACGGACGTGCTGCCGCTGCCGGTGCTGCCGGAGCAGTCGGGCACGGTGTCGGTGCGCGGCGGCATGTCGGCCTCGGAGCTGATCCCGCTGGCGCCGGGTGAGCGGGTGGTCGGCCTGGCCCCACTCGGCACCGACGGCTCGCCGGGCCTGGCGATGGGCACCCGGCTGGGCGTGGTCAAGGTCTGCTCGCCGGAGTGGCCGGTCCGCTCGGACGAGTTCGAGGTCATCACCCTCAAGGACGGCGACGAGGTGCTCGGCGCGGGCTGGCTGACCGACGGCGCGGAATCGCTGGCCTTCGTCTCCTCGGACGCCTCGATGCTGCGCTTCCCCGCGAAACTGGTCCGCCCGCAGGGCCTCAAGGGCGGCGGCATGGCGGGCATGAACCTGGCGGCGGAAGCCGAGGTGGTCTCGTTCAACGTGGTGGACACGACGGACCCGCAGCACGGCGACCCGATGGTGGTGACCTCCACCGGCACCCAGGTCAAGGTGACCCCGTTCGCGTCCTACCCGGCGAAGGGCCGGGCCACCGGCGGCGTCCGGGTCCAGCGCTTCCTCAAGGGCGAGTCCCGCCTCGAACTGGCCTGGGTGGGCACCCGCCCGGTCGGCGCGAGCAGGAACGGCGACCCGGTGGAGCTTCCGGACCCGGACGGCCGCCGCGACGGTTCCGGCGAGGCCGTCCTGATGGGCCCGCAGATCATCGGCCACCTGATCGAACGAGGCTGACCGCGACGGGAGGGGCAGAGCACCTGCCCCTCTCAAGATCATTAAGTAAGGTCTTGCGTCATGACCGAACCCTCGCCCGTCGTCCCGGCGCGGCAACCGACCCCGCGCTTCCCGCTCCGGAGACCAAGGACTGGACCTGGGTGCTCGACAAGCCGTGCGGGTTCTGCGGCTTCGACAGCCGGGACCTCGCCGCGGCGGACCTGGCCACGACCATCGCGGGCCTCGCGCCCCAGTGGCGGCAGGTCCTCACCCGCGCCGACGTCGCCGAGCGCCCCGAACCGGCGATCTGGTCCCCGCTGGAGTACGCCTGCCACGTCCGCGACGTGTTCGCCGTCTTCGGCGAGCGCGCCGAACTGATCCTCGCCGACGACGACGCCCGCTTCGCCGACTGGGACGGCGACGCCGCCGCGCTGGCCGACCGCTACTGGGAGCAGGACCCGTCGACGGTCGCGGACGAACTGGCGGCGCGATGCCGGCATGTCGCGGCGGTGTTCGCGGCGGCGCCCGAGCAGACCTGGGGCCGCCGCGGCGTGCGCTCGAACGGATCGGTCTTCACCTTCGAGTCGCTGGGCCGCTACCTGCTTCACGACGTGGAGCACCACCTGGCGGACGTGACCGGCCCGCCGGCTCGCACGGCCGACAAAGCCTGACGACACACCGCCTCAGCCGGGAAACGGCAGCGCGGGCGCCTTTGTCGCGGGCCTAGGCGGTCGGCCGCCTCGCGGTTGGTCGGTTGAGTCTGGCGACTTGCGGGTTCAGGTGCGGAACGGCTTGGCGGGCGGTTTGGCTGCGGTTCGGGTGGTCGGCTGCCGCGCGGTTGGGTTTGTCTGGCCGGTTGAGTCTGGCGACATGCGGGCTCAGGCTGGGAGCAGCTTGGCCGGCGGTCCGGTCGTGGGCCTGGACGATCGGCAACCCGCGACCGGGGGATGCCAGGCCTTCACCGATCCAGGTGTTGAGAGCTGGTCCGGAAGCACGACCGGCCTGTGAGTTCTACTGGCCGCCGTGGCGTCCGACTGGCGCGGCGGAGCATTCCTCGGCGCCGCCGGGACGCCGGTCCAGGTTGCCGAGGTTGCGCCGCCGCGCCGGGCGATCCGCTGGATCCGGTCGGCTACCGCGACCGTCGGCCGCGGTGGGTGGCGGTGGTTCGGGTCGGCGGGGAGTGCGTGGTGGGTGTCGTCATCGTGCCGGGGCCGGGCCGCGTGCCGGTAGTGCGGGGCTGAGGCGGCCAGGCGGCAGGTTGCGTCCGCAGAGGACCAGCAACAGGTCCTGCGCGGCGCCTCGGACCGGGGTGCCGGTGCCGTAGGTCCAGTCGAGGTCGGTCGCGTGCAGGGCGATGCCGTCGAGGTCCACGCCGAAGAACGCGATGTTCCTCCGGCTGAGTCCGGCCAGCACCAGGGCGATCCGCTCCGGCGGTACCCGCCGATCCAGGCCGAGGCCGACCGTGATGTCGAGGCCGTGGATGACGTCGTGCGAGAGCGCGCCGCGGACGCCGCCGCCCGGTGGCGTCCATGGGTGGTCGATGTTGTCGCGCAGCGCGGCCAGCAACTCACGGTCCGAGAGCCGGGCGGCGTCGCGGCGTGCGCAGCGGTCCGCCATGCGGTTGACGTCTCCCCGGGCCCGCGCCAGCTCCAGCACGGTCCGGCCCAATGACGTCCGGAACGGCATGGTGGTGTGGGCGACGACCTCGCGGACCCGCCAGCCCTCGCACAGGGTCGGCGCGTCCCACTGTTCCGGTCGCAGGCCGGCGAGCAGTTCGGCCTGCTCGCGGCGTTCCGCGGCCACCGCTTCGCGAAGTTCTCTGTTCTGGTTCATGGGAGGTATACGCCGCGCGCGCCGGAAACTCATCGGGTAGCCGGTCACCAGATCGGGCGCACGCGGCCGGGGGTGCCCAGCCGGGCGAGGTCGGCGCGTAGTGCCGCCAGGCGCTCGGGTCCCAGGGCGGCCGCCCACGGGCGCAGCAGCTCGGTCGCCGCCTCGTCGGCCGCGCGGGTGCAGGCCCAGCCCTTCGGGGTCAGCACGACGAGCCGCGCGCGGGCGTCGTCCGGGTGCGGGCGGCGCGTCACGTAGCCCTTGGTCACCAGCTCCTCGATCATCTGGCTGGCTGCCTGCTTCGTCACGTTCAGGTGCTCGGCGAGCTGCCCGACCGTCGCGCCGTCGCCGGAGAGGCGCACGAACGCGAAGCCGTGCGCCGGGCGCAGGTCGTCGAAGCCGCGGGCCCGCACGCCGGCGTCGATGCCGTCCACCAGCGCGCGGGCGGCGCTGAGCAGCAGCACCGGAAGGTCGAGGAGGTCACGTTCCACGAAAGGAGTTTGACAGCTTGGTCAAGCTGCTGGACTATTTCGTCAAGCAGCTTGACTACCTTCCCGAAGGGATCGACATGCCAGTCGTCCGCGAGCACGACGCCGTCGCGCACCAGCTGCACGGCGCCACCTTCAACTCCTTCGTCGCGCCCTCGTCCGGCAGCACCGAGCTCTGCGCCTGGCGGCTCGAGGTGGCCGCCGGCACGACCGGGGTGCCGCACCGGGTGAGCCGCGAGGAGGTGCTTCTCATCATGTCCGGCGAGGTCACCGTGTCCATCGACGGCGTCGTCAGCGCGTTGCGGCCCGGCGAGGTCGCGTTCGTGCCGGCGGGCGCGATGTTCGGTCTCGACAACGCCTCCGGCGTCCCGGCCACCGCCTGGGTCACCACTAGCGTCGGACTCGAGGCCACCCTCCCCGACGGCTCCTCGATCAGCCCGCCCTGGGTGCGCTGACGCCCACCTCGGGCGAGTGGCTGAGGTCGGGTCAGCCTGGGGATACCGCGTAGGAGCCCTTGCCGTCGCGTTTTACCGCGTACATCGCGTGGTCGGCCTCGCGGAGCAGGGCCTCGCCGTCGGGGAGGTGGCCCGCCGGGCCGGGGCGGGCGAAGGCGATGCCGACGCTGGCGCCCACCCGCGCCGCGCCGCCGTCGACCGGGACCGGTGCCTCGATCTCGCGGACGATGCGGGCCGCGATCTCGAGGGCGTCGTCGCCGGGCAGGGACGACAGCAGTACCGCGAATTCGTCGCCGCCGATGCGGGACACCGTGTCCGAACTCCTGACGCAGGCACGCATCCGGTCGGCGATCACCTTCAGCAGGTGGTCGCCGGCCGCGTGGCCGTGTGCGTCGTTTACCAGCTTGAAGTCGTCCAGGTCGATCAGCATGACCACCGCCGGTGCGCCGGCGGCGAGCGCCGCGTCCAGCCGGTGCGAGTACAGCTGGCGGTTGGGCAGGCCGGTGAGGCCGTCGTGGAAGGCCTGGTGTTGCAGCCGGGCCGCGAGGGTCTCGCGCTGATCGAGCGAGCAGTGCAGCTTGGCGAGCAGTTGCGCGTTCTCGTGGAACGCGTCCAGCTGGCGCAGCACCACAAGCAGCGTGCTGATCGCCGCGCCGGTCAGCGCGATCGGGACGGTGGCCGCCTCGTTGCGCCAGATCGCCACGGTCAGCAGGCCGTAGGTGACCACGATCGCGCCGTACGGGAGCAGGCTGTAAGGCCGGCGCACCCGCGGGCCGTCGAGCGCCAGGGGGTTGCGGGCGAGCTGCATCTGGGTGACGCGCGCCGCGATCGTCAGTCCCGCGTTCGCGGCGATCGTCATGGCCAGGAACCAGTGCAGCCGCCGGGGGTCAAGCCCGTCGCAGATGAGCAGGTCCGCGCCCGCCTTGATCGCCGCGGCCGTGGTGCCGATGACGGCGCAGGCGCGGGTGAACAGCGCCGTGCCCGACATCGTCAGCTTGGCGACGGCGAAGACGCACAGCAGCAGGATCACCGGGCCGGTCAGGACCGGGGCCGCGGCGCTCAGCAGGTCGGCGGGGCGGTCGGGCGCCACCAGGTACCAGCCGACGACGACGGCCGCGACCATCACCGTGGCGACGTCCAGCCAGAAGCGCAGGCGCGCGCGGCGGGTGGCGAGGCCCAGCGGGGAGGCGAGCAGGGCGAGCAGCAGCCAGGCGCTGCCGGCCGACAGGGTCGCGGTCCGGATCGTTCCGCCGGTCGCGGCGCTGGGCAGGCCGGGCTGGGTGGCCGCCAGCACCACCTGGGCCAGGTCGCCGGCGAGGTAGGCGATCGCGCCGACCAGCACGGCGCGCCAGAAGCGCAGGATCGGCGCGGGCAGGCCGGGTGTGCGGGTGAACGACCGGGTGATCCAGATCAGGCAGGCGTGCATCGAGGCGATGAAGACCCAGGCCGTGACGACCTGGACGGTGCGGCTCGACGGGCCGGTCGCGTACCAGACGGCCAGGCCGGCGGTGGCGGCGATCAGGGCGAGCAGCAGCCGGTCGGAGCTCAGCGCGCGGAGCCTCTGGCGCATCACGTCCGCCTGAATCCGGCCGGCCGGCCGGGCGCGGGACACGCGCCTGTTCGGCAGGGTGCCGCCGCTCTCAGACGAACGGCGGCACCTGCGTGGGACGACACAGCGCCGGGCACCCAGTCAGGCTAGGCGCAATATCTACGCCGATCTACTTCGAAGGCTCCGGAACATCGCAGGTAATTTTCGGGTTGACGCCCAGCCAGTTGAGTGGGCCGGCGACGACGGTGACGATTACCGTGCCGGCTTCCGCGCAGCCGGCGTCGCCGCTGTCGTTGAAATAGCCGCGCTCGAACGCGGCGACTACGCCGAGGACGAGCCAGATGGCGACGATGACGCCGCCGATTGATCCTGCGCGCATCGGGGGGCTCCTAGGTCGTTGGGGACTGCGCGCCGGATTACCCCGAAACCGTCGATCATTAAACCGCCGTGCGGACCGCCTGGAGCGTGTAGGTGTGCGGCAGCCGCTCGGGACGGTCGGTGAGCTGCCATTCGTCGTTGCCGACCCGGCGCATGTGGCCGCGCAGCGCCTCCCACGGCACGGAGTCGTGCTCGACGAGCCCGGTCACCGACATCCCGGCGTCGATCAGCGCGGTGACTATCTCGCCGAGGCCGTGGTTCCACTCGTGGGTGGTGTTGTGGGTGAACTCGGCGTCGGTCTCGACGTAGGTGCCGCCCTCGTTCCAGACCAGCGGCTCGGCCTGCTCGAAGTACGGGTATTCGAGGGTCAGCGCCCCGCCCTCGGGCAGCGGGTCGGACAGCGCCCACAGAACCGGATGGCCCTCCCGGATGAACAGCCGGCCGCCGGGGCGCAGCAGCTCCGCCACGACCCGCGCCCAGCGGCGGATGTCGGGCAGCCAGCAGAGTGCGCCGATTCCGGTGTAGACCAGGTCGAAGCCGCCGCCGCCGAGCTTGCCGGCGGCGTCGTAGACGTCCGACTCGACGAACTCGACCGGATTGCCCGCCAGCCGGGAGAGCCGCCGCGCCTCCGCGAGCGAGGCGGGTGAGAAGTCGACGCCGGTCATCGTCGCGCCGAGGCGGGCCAGCGACACCGTGTCGGTGCCGATGTGGCATTGCAGGTGTACGCCGCGCAGGCCGCTGATGTCGCCGAGCAGCGGCAGGTCGAAGCGGACCACGTCGCTGAGGTGTGCGGGGTCGTCGGCGAAGTCGTTCACCCGGTAGTCGGCGGAGGCGGCGTGTGCCGGTGCCCGATCGTCCCAACTTGCCCGGTTGAGTGCGCGATAGTCGGTCACGGCGCGACGGTATCGCGCCCGGCTGGATCCGCGCTGTGGTTTCCCGGCCGCCCGTGTCACATGATGTCAGGGTCATGGCGGCTGGATGTGAAGGCGGTAACGGTTTGGAGACCAGGCGTACGACGGTGCGGGATGTCCGCCGCGCGAACCGGGCCAGCCTGCTCACGGACCTGTTCCACGGCGGCCGGCAGAGCCGCCAGCAACTCGGCGAGACGACCGCACTGAGCCAGGCGAGCGTGAGCAACCTGATCGGCGAGATGATCGACGAGGGCCTGGTCGAGGAGGCCGGCCTGGTCGGTTCGGACGGCGGCCGGCCGCGCGCGCTGCTGCGCGTGGCGCCCGGTCACGGCTACGTGGTCGGCGCCGACGTCGGCGAGACCCGGGTCCTGGTCGAGCTCTACGACCTGGCGATGTCCCGGCTCGCGATGGCGCAGTACCCGCTCGACGACGGCTCGGACCCCGCGGCGGCGGTGGCGCTGCTGCTCGATGGCCTGGCGGCGGTCGTCAAGGAGGCCGGCGTCCGGTGCGGGGAGGTGCTCGGATTCGGGGTGGGCGTTGCCGGCGTCGTCGACCAGTCCGGCGGCTCGCCGGTCGTCCATTCGCAGACCACCGGCTGGGACGCGGTGCCGCTGGGCGAGTTGCTGCGCGCGGGTACCGATGTGCCGGTCTTCGTGGAGAACGGTGCGAAGGCCGTCGGCCAGGCGGAGATGTGGTTCGGCGCGGGCCGGGGCGCGCGGCACGCGGTGATAGTGCTTGTCGGCGCCGGGGTCGGCGCGGCGGTCGTCCTGGACGGGCGCAGCTACCGCGGCGCGTTCAGCAACGCGGGGGAGTGGGGGCACACCACGCTCGTCTACGACGGTGACCTGTGCCGGTGCGGCGCGCGGGGCTGCCTGGAGGCGTACATCGGGTCGGCGAAGGTGATCGCCCGGATCGCGGCGGCGACCGGGCAGGAGCCGGAGCCCGGGCTGCTGACCAGGATGCTGGCGGCCGGCGGCGCCCTGGAGGGCCCGGCGGCAGAGATCATGGCGGAGACCGTCGGCTATCTGGGCGCGGGCATCGCGGGGCTGATCAATCTCTTCTCCCCGGAGCGCATCGTGCTGGGCGGCCCGGCGGGCTTGGCGCTGGGAGAGCGCTTTCTTCCCGACATTCGGGCTGCTGCCGCACGAAACGCCCTGAAGCAGCCGTACTCGCGTACCCGAATCGATCTCTGTCAGCTCGGGCCCGACGCCGTCGCGATGGGCGCGGCGACGCTGCCGATCGCGCGGCTGCTCGCCGACGGCGGCCTGCCGCCGGCGTCGGACGTCTCGGCACCGCCGTCGCGTGCCGCCCATCGGCGGTCGCTGGCCCGGGGCCGCGGCTGAGTGGCCCCGGGCCGGTCGCGCTACGCGGGGACGGTCCACTTCTGGTTGGCGGCGCCGGTGCAGCTCCAGAGCTGGAGCTTCGCGCCGTCCGCGAGATTGTTGCCCTTGATGTCGAGGCACTTGCCGGACGCGGTGTTCACCAGGTCGCGGCCCGCGGTCGCCTGCCACTGCTGGCTGGCCACCCCGGCGATGCAGGTCCACAGGTGCACGGTGGCGCCGTCGCCGGTGGCGTTGTTCTGTACGTCGAGGCACTTGCCGAGGCCGCGGACCGTGCCGTCCGACGCCCGCTGCCAGGTCTGGTTCGCCGAGCCGGCGTAGCAGGTCCACATCTGCGGCAGGTTGCCGTCCGCGGTCGAGCCGTCCGTGACGTCCAGGCACTTGTTGTTGGCCGCGCTGACGATCGGGCCCTGGGCGCCGCCGGGCGGGGTCGTCGGCCCGCCGGTGCCCGGGGTGCCGCTCCAGGTGAACGTCGCCGTCGTGCGCGCCGGCAGGCTGTAGGTGAACGACTGGTTGCCCCACACCACCTTGACCGACTGCGCGGACGTGCCGCCGTTGTGCGCGATCAGCGCCTTGGACCCGTCGGCGTTGCGGTAGGCGACGTTCGGCACGGTGCCGCTCGCGGTCGAGTCGATCCGGTACGCGCCCGGCCGCACGAACTTCGTCAGGTGCCCGGTCGTGTAGTACTCGACCGTGTAGTCGACCTGCCCTGCCCGGGAGCCGCCGTTCTGCACGGTGATGAGCCCGGTGCAGGTGCCGCACCCGCCGTTGTGCGGGCCCATCGACTGGTCGACGGCGAGGCTCCACTTGACCAGGCTGCCGCTCCAGTTCCGGGCGTAGTTCACGATGTCGGCGAGGTCCTCGTTGTGCTGGTTGGAGATCCAGGTGCCGCCCGAGTGCTCGGTCGAGAACTGCGGCACGTTCGGGTACTGGTTGTGTACCTGGGTGCCGACGGCCGGGTCACCGAAGTAGCCGTGCCACGCGATGCCGCCGAAGAGCGGGTCGTTGCGCACCCCGGCGTCGGCCAGGATCGCCGCGCCCATGCCGGCGTAGTCGCCGTAGTTCCAGTCGTGGATGAGCACCTTGGTGGTGATGCCGGCGGCCCGGAACGCGGGGTAGACGAAGTTCTTGGTGAACTCGACGAGCCCGGCGGAGTTCCAGTTCATGCCCGGGTACGTCTGGTTCACCGGGTTGGTGGCGTTGCAGCAGTTCGGCTCGTTCTGCACGGAGATGTAGTTCACCGGCACGCCGGCGGCCTGATAGGACTGGACGTACTTCACCAGGTACTGCGCGTAGGTGGGGTAGTACTCCCACTTCAGCCAGCCCATCTGGTCCATCCGCCCGTTGTCCTTCATCCAGCCCGGCGAGCTCCACGGCACGCCCTTGACCCGCAGCGCCGGGTTGAGCGACCGGGCCTGCTGCGTCAGGAGCCGCACGTTGGTGTCGTAGCCGTTGGACCCGAAGTCGTTGAGGTCGCAGCAGGTGTCGTCGAGCGAGACGTTGCCGGGCCGCGACAGGTCGGAGGCGCCGATCGGGTTGCGCACGAAGGAGAGGCCGATGCCGTCGGTCGGGCTGAACAGCTTGCGCATCACGGCGTCGCGGGTCGCGGCGCTGACCGGGCCGCCGCGCAGCAGGTACGCGGTGGTGTCCGTGATGGACGCGCCGCCGCCGGAGAACTGCTGATACTGCGTGCCCTCGTTGACGGTGACGGTGGTGTTCGCCGCCGCGCTGGAGGACGCGAAGGCGATCGGGGTCTGCTGCTGTAGGCCGCGGGTGACGTTGACGCCGCGGGAGTCGTTGGTGGTGGTCAGGTAGATGTTGACGGCTTCGGCAGCAGCCTCGGCGGGGGTACCGAGGAGCACGGCTGCGCCGGTCGCGGCGAGCATGAGGGTGGCGGTCGCGGCCACGGTGAACTTCCGGGGAGTGGTCACGAAACAGATTTTCCCGCCGCTGGAACAGACGGTAAAGCTTGTTACATAATTTACATGTATTAATGAAAGGCCCGGCCGTGGCCGGGCCTTCCACACCCCCGATCAGGCCCCGCGCAGGCGACCGATCGTGTCGCGGAACCAGAGCGCGGACTGCTTCGGCGTACGCGCCTGAGTCTCGTAGTCGACGTGCACGATGCCGAACCGCTTCGCGTAGCCCTCGGCCCACTCGAAGTTGTCCATCAGGGACCACGCGAAGTAGCCCTGGATGTCGGCGCCCTGCTCGCGGGCCGCCGCCACCGCCGCGATGTGGTCGGCCAGGTAGGCGGTGCGGTCGTCGTCGGCGACGAAGCCGGCGGCGTCCGCGGTGTCGTCGAACGCGGCGCCGTTCTCGGTGATGAACAGCGGCAGGTCCGGGTAGTCGCGGTGCAGCCGGACCAGCAGCTGGGTGAAGCGTTCCGGCGTGATCGGCCAGTCCATCGCCGTCCGCGGCCGGTCCGGCAGGACCACGCGCACGACCGGGTTCCCGTCGGCGTCGTGGGTGTTGCCCTGCTCGTCGGTGCCGCTGAAGTCCTGTCCGAAGTAGAAGTTCACGCCCAGCAGGTCGAACGGCGTCGAGATGATCTCCAGGTCGCCGTCGCGCACCGGGAACGCCGAGCCGCGCGCCGCCAGGTCCTCGACCATGTCGGCCGGGTACTCGCCCTTGCGCAGCGGGTCCAGGTAGACCCGCAGGCCCATGCCGTCCGCGCGCCGCGCCGCGTCCCGGTCCGCCGGCGAGTCGGTGGCCGGGTCGGCCGTGCCCATGTTGAGCGTGATGCCGAACTTCATCTCCCGCGTCGCCGCGGCCTGCATCCGCTGGGTGGCCAGGCCGTGGCCGAGCAGCAGGTGGTGCACGGCGGAGATCGCGGCGTCGAAGTCCTTGCGGCCCGGCGCGTGCACGCCGACGGCGTAGCCCAGCCACGCCGAGCACCACGGCTCGTTCAGCGTGGTCCAGGTGTCCACCCGGTCGCTGAGCCGGTCGAAGACCAGCATCGAGTAGTCGGCGAACCGGTACGCCGTGTCGCGGCTCGGCCAGCCGCCCGCGTCCTCCAGCTCCTGCGGCAGGTCCCAGTGGTACAGGGTGACCCACGGGTCGATGCCGGCGCCGAGCAGCTCGTCGGTGAGCCGGTCGTAGAACGCCAGGCCGGCCTCGTTGACCGGGCCCTTCCCGCCCGGCTGCACCCGCGGCCACGCCACCGAGAAGCGGTATGCGTCGACCCCGAGGCTCTTGATCAGCGCGATGTCCTGCGGCATCCGGTGGTAGTGGTCGCACGCGACGTCGCCGTTGTCGCCGCCCGACACCGCGCCGGGCACGCGGCAGAACGTGTCCCAGATGGACGGCGTGCGGCCGTCTTCGGCGACGGCACCCTCGATCTGGTACGAGGACGTCGCGACGCCCCAGGTGAACGACGGTGGCAGTGCGGTGGCGGGCAGGAGCAGGCCGGGTGCTCCGGTGGCGGTGGGGTTCATGGTTCTCCTGGCAGAACTCGGCGATGGGGATGGATACGAAGACGGCCCCGGCTGGTGGGCCGGGGCCGTCGGCGTTATGTCTCAGCCGACCGGCTGCTTGACCGGGTGGAGCCAACAGGCGACCGTGCGGGTCGACCCGTCGGGGGTGCTGGGGTTGCCGAGCACGGGGATGTTGTCCGCGCACGGGTCGAAGACCTTCGGGCAGCGTGGGTGGAACGAGCATCCCGTCGGCATCCCCTTGAGATCCGGCGGGGAACCCGGGATGCCGGACAGCTCGCGGCGCGGCCCGCGCAGCGCCGGGAAGGAGTTCAGCAGGCCCGCGCTGTACGGGTGCAGCGAGTCCCGGTACAGCGCCGTCGCCTGCGCCTCCTCGACGATCCGGCCGCCGTACATGATGGCGATGCGGTTCGAGAACTCCACGAGCAGCGACAGGTCGTGCGTGATGAAGATGACCGAGAAGCCGAGCCGCTCGCGCAGCTCGATGAGCTGGCCCAGGATCTGCCGCTGCATCACCACGTCGAGCGCCGTCGTCGGCTCGTCCATGATGACCACCTGCGGCTGGAGGATCAGCGCCATGCCGATCATCACGCGCTGGCGCATGCCGCCGGAGAGCTGGTGCGGGTACGCGTCCATCCGGTCCGGCGAGATGCCGACCAGCTTGAGCATCTCGCGGGCCCGGGCGTTGCGGCTGTGCGGTGACATCTGTGGCTCGTGCGCCGCCAGCACGTCGGTCAGCTGGGTGGAGATCTTGTGCACCGGGTTGAGCGAGTTCATCGCGCCCTGGAACACGATCGCCGTCTCGGCCCAGCGGAACGCCTGCAGCTGCTTGTCGCTCAGCCCCAGGATGTCGTACGCCTCGGCGTTCTCCGGGTGGTAGATGACCTCACCGCCGGTGACCACGCCCGGCGGGGCGAGCAGCCGGGTCAGGCCGTACGCCAGGGTGGACTTGCCGCTGCCGGACTCGCCGGCCAGGCCGAGGACCTCGCCGCGGTGCAGGGTGAGGTTCACGTCCCGGACGGCGTGCACCGCCTGGTCCCCCAGCCCGTAGTCCACGTTGAGATTCTTGATCTCCAACACGGGCTCGCTCATGCCATCGCCTCCGCTGGCGCTCCGGCGATGTCCTGAGTTTGGACCTGAATTGATGATTCGCTCGCAAGCTCGCTCATTGGGTCGCCTCCTTGCTGCGGTTCACCGGGGTCGGCTTGCCGCCGGTGACCGGGATCGGGGTGGCGTGGGTGTGCGGCGCGGACGAGTTGTCGAGGACCGGCGTGAAGCCGACCCGCATCCGCACCGTGCGCCCGGAGGCGGTCTTGAGCTTGGTCTTGCCCATGCTGCGCAGGCGCGGGCTGACGAACTCGTCGATGCCGAAGTTGATCAGTGAGAGGGCGGTGCCGAGGAACGCGATCGCGAGACCGGCCGGCACGAACCACCACCAGGCGCCCTGCGCCAGGGCCTGCTGGCTCTGCGCCCAGAACAGGATCGTGCCCCAGTTCCACGAGGAGACCGAGCCGATGCCGATGAAGGCCAGGGTGATCTCCGAGGTGACCGCGAAGATGACCGTGCCGACGAAGCCGGACGCGATGATCGCGGTGAGGTTCGGCAGGATCTCGAAGATGATGATCCGCCAGGTCGACTCGCCGTTGGCCCGGGAGGCCTCGACGTAGTCGCGTCTGCGCAGCGACAGGGTCTGTGCCCGGAGTATTCGGGCGCCCCAGGCCCACGACGTGAAGCCGATGATGAGCGCGACGAGGGTGTCGCCGCCCTCCGGCACGGCCGCGGTCACGATGATGATCAGAGGAAGCGCCGGGATCACCAGGAACACGTTGGACAGCGCGGAGAGGCTGTCGTCCCAGCCGCCGCCGAGGTAGCCCGCGGTGACGCCGATGAGCACGGACAACAGGGTGGCGAGGATGCCGGCGGCCAGGCCGACGACCATGACGGCCCGGGTGCCGACCAGGATCTGGCTGAACACGTCCTGGCCCAGGTGCGTGGTGCCGAACCAGTGCTCGGCCGACGGCGGCTGCACCAGCTGGTCGCCGCGCGCGTCCGGGTCGTACGGCGCGACCCACGGGCCGATGACCGCGAACAGCAGGTAGAGGCCGAGGACGATGATGCCGGTCAGGGCCTTGCCGTTGGAGACGAACCGGAACTTGCGCCGCTTCGCCCGGCCGGGCTGCGGCGCCTCCGTCTGCGCCGCCGTTGCCTGGTCGAGGATGACCTCGTCGATGCTGGAGGTGGGTATCGTCACCTGTCAGCCCTCCTTGCGGGTGCGCGGGTCGAGCATCAGGTACGCGATGTCCGCGATCAGGTTCGCGACCAGCACGGAGATCGTGATGACCAGGAAGATGCCCTGCATCAGCGGATAGTCCTTGGCGCCGACCGCCCGGAAGAGCAGGTAGCCCAGGCCGGGATAGGAGAAGACGATCTCCACCAGCAGGGTGCCGCCGACGATGAAGCCCAGCGCCAGCGCGAAGCCGGAGACGTTGGGCAGCAGGGCGTTGCGGGCCGCGTAGCTCAGCGCGACCCGTCGGTCGGAGAGGCCCTTGGCGTGCGCGACCGTGATGTAGTCCTCCGCCGCGACGGTGACCATCATGTTGCGCATGCTCAGGATCCAGCCGCTGACCGACGAGATCAGGATCGTCAGCGCGGGCAGCAGGCTGTGCTTGATGGCGCTGGGGATGAAGTACATGTCCCAGGCCGGCACGTAGGCGCTGTCGTACCCGCCGGAGGACGGGAAGAAGCTGTCCGGACCGGCAAGCAGGTAGATCGCCAGCAGGCCCAGCCAGAAGTACGGGATGGAGGAGAGGAACGTGGTGACCGGCAGCAGGCCGTCGACCCACGAGCCGCGCCGCCAGCCGGCGAGGACGCCGACGCTGGTGCCGATGGAGAAGCTGATGATCGTGGTGATGCCGACCAGGGCGACGGTCCACGGCAGGGCCTGGCCGATGATCTCGGAGACCGGGGTCGGGAACGCGGTGAACGACAGGCCCAGGTCGCCGTGGAGCAGCTGCTTCCAGTAGTCGACGTACTCCTCCCAGAGGCTGGCGTCCTTGTCGAGGCCGAACAGCACGTAGAGCGAGGCGATCGCGTCACTGCTCATCTGCCCCTGGAAGCGGGCCAGCAGCGACTTGACCGGGTCACCCGGGATCATCCGGGGGATGAAGAAGTTGATGGTGATCGCGGCCCACGCGGTGAACAGGTAGAACAGGGTCCGCTGGATCAGGAACTTCATCGGACCTCCTCCGGGTGTGCGTTCTCGGCGACGGCGACGGCCTCGGGGGAGTAGTCGACCGCGGCGGAGCCGGGCTTCTCGGCGGCGACGGTCGCCGGGTCGTAGAGCCAGCAGGCGGCCCAGTGGCCGGGCTGGTCGCCGATCTCCAGGCGGGTCGGCAGCTCCCGCGAGCAGCGCGGCATGGCCATCGGGCAGCGCGGGTGGAAGCGGCAGCCGCTGGGCGGATTGATCAGGCTCGGCGGCTCGCCGTTGCCCCGGTCGGCGTGGTCGCCGAGCAGGTTCTCGATCCGGTCCGGGTCCGGCGCGGAGTCGATCAGAAGCTGGGTGTACGGGTGCGCCGGCGACTGGGTGACCGTCTCGCTGTCGCCGCCCTCGACCATGCGGCCCGCGTACATCACCATCGTGTCGTCGGCGAAGTAGCGCGCCGAGGCGATGTCGTGGGTGATGTAGAGGATGGCCAGGTTCAGCCGCTCCTTCAGGTCGCGCAGCAGGTTGAGCACGCCGAGGCGGATGGAGACGTCCAGCATGGACACCGGCTCGTCGGCGAGCAGCGCCTCCGGGTCCGCGCCGAGCGCCCGGGCGATCGCGACGCGCTGGCGCTGGCCGCCGGAGAGCTCGTGCGGGAACTTGTCGAGGTACCGCTCCGGCGGCGTGAGGTGTACCCGGTTGAGCAGGCTGGCCAGCGCCGCCTCGAGCTCCTCGGCGTTGGTGCCGGCGTTGCCGTGGATCTTCAGCGACCGGGTCAGGTGGTACCGGATCGTGTGCACCGGGTTCAGTGAGGCGAACGGGTCCTGGAAGATCATCTGGACCCGGGCGGCGTACCGCCGGAACTGCCGGCCGCCGCGGACCCTGGTGCTCAGGCCGTGCAGCTTGATGTCGCCGTCGGTGCGGGGGTAGAGCTGCGCGAGCAGCCGGGCCACCGTGGACTTGCCGGAGCCGGACTCGCCGACGAGGGCGGTCACGCGGCCCCGCCGCAGGATGAGGTTCACGTCATCAACCGCGTGGACGGCGTCGTGCGTGCGGTTGAAAAGGTCGCGCAGCTTCCGGCGTACGGGGAAGTGCTTGCTCAGGCCGATCGCCTCGAGCACCACCTCGTCAGCCGGCGCCTCGGCCTCTTGGCTCAACGTCATGCCGAGTTCCTTCGCAGGGGGTCAGAACTGCCGCGGTGCCGTGCCCCGGACGGGATGGCCCCGTCCGGGGCACGGCGGTGCGGATCAGGAGGTGGCGGACTTGAGGTGCAGGACGACGTCCAGGGCGTTGGCCTGCGTGGGCTGGCCGGCGCTGTAGGGGTTGGTGTCGTCGGGCCAGCCGACCCAGTTCTTCGTGCTGTAGGCCATGCCGATGTTGTCGGCGCCGACCGGGATCATCGGGGTCTGCTCCACGAAGACCTTCTGGAGCGTGTTGAGCGCGGTGGTGCGTGCGGCGTCGTCCGCGGCGTTCGCGTACGCGGCCAGCGCCGCGGTCGCGTCGGGGTTGTTGAAGCGGCCGAAGTTGCCGCCGGGCGACGCGGTGCCGATCGGCTTGAGCAGCTTGCCGTCCATCACCGTCTGGTAGATGTCGTACGGCGTCGAGCCGCCGTTGGTCCAGCGGAAGGTGGCGTCGAACTTGCCCTCCTCCACGTTGCGGAACCAGGCGTCCTGGTTCGCCTTGTCGACGGTGGCGGTGATGCCGATCTGCGCCAGGTTGTCCTTCACGATCTCGAGCGAGGTCTGGTAGTCCGACCAGCCGCTCGGGTCGGTCAGGGTCAGCTTGACCGGCTTGCCGCTCGGGTCGGTCAGCGTGGTGCCGTTGAGCTTGAAGCCGGCGTCGGTGAGGACCTTCTTGGCGCCCTCGACGTCGACGGCCTGGTTCTTGCCCTTGTAGTCCGGCGCGACGTAGGCGTCACCGGCGGGCGACGGCAGGCCGGTCACGCTGGTGATCAGCGGGTGGAAGTAGCCGGCCTCGGCCTGGTTGAAGATGTCCTCGCGGTTGACGACCATGTTCATCGCCTTGCGCAGGGCCGGGTTGTCGAACGGCTTCTTCGTGGTGTTGATGTAGAGGCCGTGGATGCCGAGGACCGGCGGCGCCCAGACCTTGTAGTGCGCCGGGTCCTTGTCGATGAAGACCGTCTTGTAGTTCGGGATGAAGACGAAGCTCCACTCGTTCGAACCGTCCGACAGGGCGGTGGTCTGCGCGTTGTTGTCGGTGTACGACGTGTAGCGCAGCTCCTTGACCTGCGGCAGGTCCTGCCAGTAACCGTCGGTGCGGACCGACAGCGTGGTGGTCTGCGGCGTGAAGGACTTCAGCGTGTACGGGCCCGAGCCGACCGGCGTCTTGTTGGGGTCGGTGGTGGGGTCCTTGATGGCCGACCAGACGTGCTTCGGCACGATCGGGGTCTGGCCGAGCCACTTGTCCTTGTAGACGAACATCGAGCTGGTGAACGTGACCGTCACCGTGTTGCCGCTCGCGGAGATCTCGCCGTACGGCGTGGCGGCCAGGTTCAGCGCCTCGTTCTTCTTGATCAGCTCGAAGGTGTACGCGACGTCGTCGCCGGTGACCTTCTGGCCGTCCGACCAGGTCGCGTTGTCGCGAACGGTGATCGTGACCTTCTTGAAGTCCGGTGCCCACTCGGCGCCGGTGGCCAGCCACGGCCGCGACGCGTCCGCCGGCTTGACCGGGTTCCACATCATCAGGGGCTCGTAGATCATCCAGCGGTAGCCGAGGGAGGCGCCCGCCGAGGTGGTGAGGAACGGGTTGTGGTTCTCGGTCTGCGGGCCGTTCGGCATGCCGACGTTCAGGAAGGTGGCACCACCGGAAGCGTTCTTGTTGCCCGCGTTCGGCGACTCGCTGCAGGCGGCGAGTCCGCCCGAGGCGAGCACGCCCGCGAGGGCGACCGCGAACAGTTTCCTTCTCTGCATCACTGATTCTCCTCAGGTGTTACGGATTTGGGGTGAGAGGGGTGCCCCGAGGCAGGGCGAAGTGCGCCGGGAGCCGAAGCGCCGGCCGAAGGTGCGGGTCTTCTATCGGTTCTGCGTACTGACTACGAGGGTTCGGCGTAGGGGCCCGCGCCGGTTGAGCCGCGGACGGTGAAGGTGGCGGGAATGACGGTCGGGCGGTTGGGCAGGGGTGTGCCCTCGAAGTGGGCAAGCAGCGTGCGTGCCGCCGCCTCGCCCATCTCGCGCAACGGTTGGTGCACGGTGGTGAGTGGCGGCTGGGTGTGTGCCGCCATCGGGATGTCGTCGAAGCCGACCACCGCGACGTCCTGCGGGATGCGGCGGCCGCTGTCGAGCACCGCCTGCATCGCGCCGGTGGCGGAGAGGTCGTTGTGCGCGAAGATGGCGTCGAACTCGAGGCCGGACGCGATGGCCGCCTGCACGAGCTCGAACCCGCGGGCGATGGTGAAGTCGCCGAGAAGTACGCGGTCCGGGGTGATCGGGTGGCCGGCCTCGGCGTACACGGCGGCGAAACCGTCGAGGCGCTGCGCGGTGCAGCCGAAGCGCTCGGGCCCGGTGATGACGATCGGGCGGTGCCGGCCGGTCTCCAGCAGGTGCCGGGCGGCCGCGCCGGCGCCGGTGTGGTTGGTGGTGCCCACGCTCGGGATCTGCACCGGCTGCGTGTCGCGGTCGTCGATGAGCACCACGGGAAGCCCGCGGGCGTGCAGGGTGGCGATGAAGTCGAGGGTGCCCTCGGGCTCGATCACCAGCAGGCCGTCGAAGCTCTTGGCGGAGACCTGGGCGCCGAACTGGCGCATCGACTCCTCGCCGCGGTTGCAGGTGAACAGCAGCAGGCCGTAGCGCTCGGTCTCGAGCACGTCGACCGCGCCTTGCAGCACCTCGCCGATCCACGGCCAGGTCAGCGACGGGACGAGCATGCCGACCACGCGGGTCCGGCCGCGGGCCAGGCCGACCGCGCGTGAGCTGGGCACGTAGCCCAGTTCCTCGATCACCTTGCGGACCCGGGCGGCGGTCGACTCGTCCAGCTCACCCTTGCCGTTCAGCACCCGGGACACGGTGGTCTTGCTGACCTTCGCCCGGGCCGCCACATCGGCGATGGTGATTGGCACGTGTCCTCCGACTGTGTTACGTGATCATTGAGCCGCGGTTTCGGAACCGGTTTCGGGAGCGGTTCCGGCAGTAAACTCCGGTGAGCCGGGTCACGTCAACGAGTCGGAAGCTTTATTTAGGTTTCGAGACGATATCGAAGGGGTCCATCGATGCCTCCCGGCCTGGGAAGGTGGAGAAAACCGCCCCAATCAGCCGGGTACCGCGGCGCGCTCGACCCGGCCGACGAGGTCGGGCAGGACCTCGCCCAGCGCGGCGTCGACGGTCAGATCCGCGTACGGCGCGCCCCGGGTGACACCCTGGTTGACGATCGCCACCCGGACGCCGTCCCGGGCCGCGCGCACCACGAACCGCCGCCCCGACATGACCGTCAGCGACGAGCCAAGCACGAGCAGGGTCCGCGCGCCGGCGACCAGGCCGAAGGCGCGGCTGACCCGCGCGGCCGGCACCGTCTCGCCGAAGTAGACGACGTCGGGCTTGAGCAGGCCACCGCACGAGACGCAGTCGACCACCGCGAAGCCGCCCAGCGCCTCGTCGTCGATGTCCACGTCGCCGTCCGGGTTGATCCGGGTCACCGCCGCCGCGAAGCCCGGGTTGGCGGCGTCCAGCCGGGCCGAGTGCTCCTCCCGGGCGGTCAGCGCGCCGCAGCCGAGGCAGACGATCCGGGCCAGGTTGCCGTGCAGCTCGACGACGCCGTGCGCGCCGCCGGCCTGGTGCAACCCGTCCACGTTCTGGGTGATGATGCCGTCGACGCGGGCCAGCGCCTGCAACCGCGCGACCGCCCGGTGGCCGCCGTTCGGCCGGGCGCCGCCGATCGTGCGCCAGCCGAGGTGGCTGCGCGCCCAGTAGCGCCGCCGGGCGGCCGGGTCACCGGTGAAGGCCTGGTAGGTCATCGGCGTGGCGCGCCGGGCCGTGCCCGTCGGGCCACGGTAGTCGGGAATGCCCGATTCGGTGGAGATGCCGGCGCCGCTGAGCACGACCACGCCGCCGTCGCCGACCCACTCGGCGAGCTGCTCGATCCCTGTCACCCGTCCATGGTCCCTCACCCTCCGGAGTGGGACGAAGAACGCAGTCACGCCGATCTGTGCACGGACGGGCCGAGAACGGTAAGTTGATCGGGTGACTGCCGTCGCGCGCCTGCTTCCCCGTCACTGGGACGGGCGCCGCCTGCTGCGGTTCCTGACCGGGCTGGCCCTGATCGCGCTGGCCTTCGCGGCCCCGGTCCTGGCGGCCTCCCCGGCGGTCGAGCCCGCGGAGCCCCCGGTCACGATCATCACCACCGTCGACACCCCGGCCGCGCCGGAGCTACCCGCCGACACCAGCCTGACCGGCCGGGTCGAGGTGGAGAGCCCGGCCGCGGCCGCCCTGAGCCCGGCCGACCAGGACACCGCGACGGCACCGGCCGAGCCCGTCGCGGCCGACCAGGTCGCGGACGGGGTCGCGGACGGGGTCGCGGACGCGGCGGTGCCCGGCGAGCGGATCTGCGTCGAGGCCCGCACGCCCGCGGGCGAGGCCGACCGGGACGCCGGCGGCGAGCGCGCACCGCCGCGCATCTAGCCACTCACCACCCCTGCGTCCCGTGACGCCGCCGTGTGCCCGCGACTCCGACCGGGTACCACGGGCAGCGCCGCACCGCGGCCTCCGGAAACCCTGTGCGCGTAAGGGATTCGGGGTCGAAGCGCAACCCACAGCTGATACCCCGAGAGAGGCCGGTGTTCATTGTGGAATTCACCGCAAGTGTCTGGTTGGTGCTGTTGCTCGCCCTGGCCGCCGCGACGGCGGCCCTCGCCGCGCCGCGGCGAACCGCCCGCGCGGCCGGATGGCCGGTCGAGGAGCTCTACGCCGACCAGGTGGCGCTCGCCGCCGAGCAGGCCGCCGCCATCGCCCGCCGCCGCCGCGCCGACTGGGCGCGCGCACAGGACGAGGTCGACGCGGCCTGGGCGGCGTTCGACGCCGCCGACCGCGCCGCCCGCAAGTCCGTCACCGCGGCCGCCTTCCCGGTCCTCAAGCAGCGCCGCACCCGTGCGGAGCTCGCCGACCGCGAGCGCGACCTGCACCGGCGGGCCACGGCGGCCTGCCGCCGGAGGGAGCTGTCGATCGCGCAGCTCAACGAGGTGCTCGCGCACCGCGGCGGGTGGAATCCGCGCCGCCATCCGGTCGCGCAGGAGGCCGCACTGCGCGCGGCGGTGCGGGAGCACCGGTTCGCGCTCTACCGGGCGGCGACCGACCGGGAGCGGAGGGCCTGGCAGGACGCCGAGCGGGCCGCGGCGACCGTGCGGGGCCTGCGGGCCGAGGCGCTGGCCGTGCAGTCCCGCGCCGGGCAGGACGTGCGGCACCCGCAGCGGTGGACGCCGACGCGGCCCGCGAAGGCGCGGATCGCCGTGCACCGGGCCCGCGCGTTACGGGCATCGTCCTGAGTGGACCCGGTCACCCGATGGCCGGCCGCGCACCCCGTTGCGCCGCGTAACACCGGCAGGCCAGGTACCGTCACAGAGTCGCTCATGAGGGATGGCAGGAGGCCTTGAGTGTCATTGACCCCGGCGGGCGGACCGCCCGCCGTGCGCCTGCACCGGGCCGCGCGCATCGAGGACGCCGTGCACGAGGTGATCGAGCGACGGCTGCGCCAGCGCGGCTGGCAGCCCGTCATCACCGCCTACACGGGCTACGGGGCGCCGGGCTGGGCCCGCGTCATGGCCCGCGTCGTGCTGACCCGGCGCACCCCGGCCAAGCGCCGCCCGGAGAAGACGCGCGGCTGGCGTAGCTTCACCACGTCCCCGGTCAACAACGCTCCGGTGCTGCTGCGCGTCGGCGACCGGATCCACGAGACCCGGACCGACCGCAGCGGTTACATCGACACCCGGGTCAAGGGCGATCTCGAGCCCGGCTGGGCGACAGTGCGGCTCAGCACCGAGGGAGCCGAGTCGGTGGAGGCGCCGATCCGCGTCGTCGACCCGGCCATGAAGTTCGGCGTGATCTCCGACATCGACGACACGGTGATGGTGACCGCGCTGCCGCGCCCGCTGCTCGCGGCGTGGAACACGTTCGTGCTCGACGAGCACGCCCGCGCGGCCGTGCCGGGCATGGCGGTGCTCTACGAGCGCCTGGTGACGGCGAATCCGGGCGCGCCGGTCTTCTACCTCTCCACCGGCGCCTGGAACGTGGCGCCGACGCTGACCCGCTTCCTCTCCCGGCACCTGTACCCGGCCGGCCCGCTGCTGCTCACCGACTGGGGGCCGACCCCGGACCGGTGGTTCCGCAGCGGGCAGGAGCACAAGCGCAGCACCCTGCGCCGGCTCGCGGCCGAGTTTCCCGACATCAGGTGGCTGCTGATCGGCGACGACGGGCAGCACGACCAGGAGATCTACTCGGAGTTCGCGCACGCGCACCCGGACAACGTCGCCGCCGTCGCCATCCGCCGGCTCTCGCCGACGCAGGCGGTCCTGGCCGGCGCGATCCCCGGGCCGACGGGCGGCCCGGAGGCGGTCGGCTCCGGCGGCAAGACCTGGTTCGCCGCGCCGGACGGCGCGGGCCTCTGGTCGCTGCTGCGGGACACCGATGTCGTCTGACCGGGTGGGCTCAGTCCTCGCCGGCCGGGGACGGCGCCGTCCCGCTGGTCGCCTCGGACAACCGCTCGTGCAACCGCTCGCGGATCTCCTCCGGCGTGTACGCCCGGCGCCGGCGCTCCGAACGAGCCAGCACCACACCCGTGGCGGCGACCCCTGCCAGCCCGGCCAATCCCGCTACCTTCCACCAACGCATCTGATGAGGATAGACAAGTGGTCGCCGACATCAGCCTCGACGAGGCCATCGATCTGACGCGTACGGGTGATATCTGGATATTCCGGGGCCGCTCCGGACCCGACCGTGCTATCCAGGCCATGACCAACAGCCCCGTCAACCACGTCGGCATGTCGCTCGTGATCGAGGACATGCCGCCGCTGATGTGGCACGCCGAGCTGGGCAAGTCGCTGCCCGACCTCTGGTCGGGGACGTTCCAGCGCGGCGTGCAGCTGCACGACCTGCGCGACGCGGTCACCGTCTGGGCGCACCGGTACGGCCAGCGCGGCTGGCTGCGCCAGCTGGAGCAGCCGGTGACACCCCAGATGGAGGACAGGGCGCTCAAGACGGTCGCCCGGCTCGACGGCACGCCGTTCCCGTCCAGCGCGCAGCTCGCCTGGCGGTGGGCGCGCGGCCGGGTGCCGCAGCTGCGCCTGCCGTGGCAGGAGAAGGCCACCGAGGACGCGGACCTCGAGACCGCGTACTGCGCCGAGGTCGTCGCGGTGACCTACGAGGACATGGGGCTGCTGGGGAGCAAGAAGCAGCCCAGCTGGTACGACCCGGGCCGGTTCTGGAGCGGCGACGACCTGGAGCTGTGCAACGGCTACCGGCTCGGTGCGGAGATCGCGGTGCACACGCCATAGGGTTGGCCCGTGGGACTGGTGGGCCGGGTACCCGAGGTGGTCGCCCTCGACCGGCTGCGCGCCGCCGCGGTCGCCGGGGAGGGTTCCGCCGCGCTGCTGGTCGGCGAGGCCGGGATCGGCAAGACCACGCTCGTCGAGGAGGCGGTGGCCCGGGCCGCCGCGGCCGGCGCGACGGTGGGCACCGGGCGGGCGGTGCCTGACGAGGGCGCGCCCGCGTACTGGCCGTGGCTGCGGCTGCTCGAGGACGCGCCGGGCCTGTCGCCGGAGCTGCTGACCGCGCCCGCCGCCGAGGGCGAGTCCCCGGCGGCGCTCCGCTTCCGGGTGGCGCAGACCACCGTGCGCGCCCTGCGCGAGGCCGGCCACCTCGTGCTGGTCCTCGAGGACCTGCACTGGGCCGACGCGCCGTCGCTCGCCCTGCTGCGCCTGCTCTGCCACGAGCTGCCCGGCACCCGGCTGATGGTGATCGGCACGGCGCGGCCGCCGTTCCCGCCCGACGCGCTGCCCGGCGCGGAGGTGCTGCGGCTGGACCCGTGGGAACCGGCCGCCGTCGGCGCGTACCTGAGGGCACAGGCCGGTCCGGGCGTGCACGGCTCATGGCCGGCCGCGATGCACCGGATCAGCGGCGGAAACCCGCTCTACGTAAGGGAATTGACCCGGCAGCTGGAGCGTGAGGACCGGCTGCGGCACCCGGCCGCCGACGTCGGCGTGCCAACGGAGCTGCGGCGCCTGGTCGGCCGGCGTACCGCGCAGCTCGGACCGGCCTGCCGCGAGCTGCTCGGCGGCGCCGCGGCGCTGGGCGCCGAGATCGACGTCGCCGTGCTGCGGGCCGCGGCGAGCGACCCGGCGGCGGTGGACGACCTGCTCGCCGAGGCACTCGACGCCGGCGTGCTGACCGACGACCCGTGGCGCCCGGCCCTGCTGCGCTTCGCGCACGAACTGGTGCGCCAGGCCCGCTACGACGATCTCGCCCGCGCGGAGCGGATCGCCTGGCACCGCCGCCTCGCCGACGCGCTGACGGCCGCCGGCGCCGCACCGGCCGACGTGGCCCGGCACCGGGTCCGCTGCGCCGTCGACTCGGGTTCGCGGCAGGCGGCCGTCGAGGCCAGCCGGGCCGCGGCCGCCGCGGCCCTCGACCTCGCGGAGGCGGTCCGCTGGTACGGCCAGGCCGTCGACCTGGCCGACGATCCGGCCGACCGGCTCGCCCGCGCGACGGCGGCGTACGCCGACGGCCGCCTCGACCTGGCGATCGCCGACTGCGTGGCCCTGCTCGACGTGGCCGAACGCGCCGGGCGGCCGGCCCTCGCGGTCGACGCCGCGCTCGTCGTGCGCGGCGTCGCCGGCCCGTTGGCCCCGGCGCTGCTGCTGCTCTGCGAGCGGGCCCTGGCGCTGGCGGGCCGCAATCCCCGGGTCCTCGCCCAGTACGCGTTCCTGCTCGCGGACAGCGGCGACGCGGGCCGGGCGGCGGAGATCAGCATCGAGGCCATGACGCTGGCCGAGGAGTCCGGGCTCCCCGGCGACCTGGCCGCCGCGGTGCACGCCCGGCACCAGGTCATCGACCCGTTCGAGCGCCCCGGCCTGGTGCTCGAGCTCGCCGACCGGAGCTGCTCGCTGGGCCGCCCGGACGCCGAGCTGTGGGGCCGGACCTGGCGCATCGACGCCTACCTGATGAGCGGCGACAACGCCGCGGCCGAGCAGGAGACAGTACGGCTCGGCGTGCTCGCGGACCGGCTCGGCTGGCCGCTCGCTCGCTGGCATCTGCTGCGGGCCCGGGCCGCGCGTGCGCTGCTGGCGGGCCGGTTCACCGAGGCCGGCGAGCTGGCGCAGCAGGCCCGCGAGGTCGGCGTCCGGATGCAGGACGACACCGCGGCCCAGCTCTACCACGCGTTCGCGAGCGGGCTGGTGCTACAGACCGGGGACTCCGGCAGCTACCTGAGCACCGCCGCCGCCGAATGGGTGCCGGTCGCGCTGTCGCTGCCGGTCGCGACGGCCCAGCTCGGCCGGCTGGCGATGGACGCCGACGCGAGCGAGACGGTCGAGCTGTGCTGGCAGAGCCTGCGGCCCGCGCTCGCGGACCTGGCACCCGACGCCCGCCGCAGCTACATCCTCATCACCGCGGGGGAGCTGGCGGCCCGGCTCGGCGACCACGACGCGGCCCGCGACTGCTACGAGCGCGCCGTCCGCTACGAGCACACCTACCTGAACAACACCACGAGCTGCTACGGCGCGACGGCGAGGTCGCTCGGCGCGATCGCCTCGGCGCTGGGCGAGCACGAGGCGGCGGTCGGCCATCTCGCCACCGCGGTGACGATGGACGAGGGCTCGCCGCCGTTCCTGGCGCACGCCCGGCTGGGCCTGGCGCGCGCGTTGGTCGCGCGGGCCGCGCCGGGTGACCGGGGGCGGGCACGGCAACTCGCGGCGGCGGCCGCGGCCGCCGCCCGCCGGCTGGGCATGCCGGCCGTCGCGGCGTCGGCGCAGGCCCTGGCCGAGGAGACCGCGGGGGTACGGGCGGGGCCGGGCGCGCTGACCGCCCGGGAACGCGAGATAGCCTTCCTGGTCGCCGAGGGGCTCGCCAACCGGGCCATCGCGGCGAAGCTGGTGCTCTCCGAGCGCACGGTGGAGACCCACGTCCGCAACCTGCTGGCGAAGCTCGGGCTGAGCAACCGTACCCAGGTGGCGTCCTGGGTACGTACCGTTTCTCAGCGGTAGCACTGAGGGCCCGCGGCGCCCGGGCGGCGAGGCTTGCGGGCATGACAACTCATCTTGAGACAGACGTCCTGCCCGGCACCTACCGCATCGACCCGCACCGCTCGACCGTGCGGTTCACGGCCACGCACGTCTTCGGCCTCAAGCCGGTCGACGGCACCTTCGCCATCCGCGCCGGCACGTTGGTGGTGGCTGCGAGACGGGAGCAGTCCACGGCCTCCGCCGAGCTGGACGCGGCCAGCTTCACCACCGACGACAAGCGGCGGGACGCCGACATCCGCGGCAAGCGCTTCCTGGCCGCGGACGCCTATCCGGTGATCGGTTTCCGCAGCACCGGCCTGACCCGCACGCCCGAGGGCTGGCGGCTGGCCGGCGTGCTCGGTGTCCGCGGCGGCTCCGCCCCGATGGTCCTCGACGTGGTGGACGCCGCGCCGGCCGGCGACGGCTACCGGTTCCGGGCGACCGCGCTCGTCGACCGGGTGGCCGCGGGCGTGACCGCGGGCCGCGGGATCATCGCCCGGCGGGTCCGGGTGACCGTGGAATGCCGCGTGGAGCCCAGCGCGGCTTGATCATGACAGCACGAAGCCCGCCACGGTCTGGACCGTGGCGGGCTTACGACGCTTCTTAGCGAGCCGCCCGGCTGCGCGCCGAGAAGGCGGCCGCGCCGCCGGTCGGCGACTGGCTGGTGTGCACCGCGGTCGATCCGGTCCCGCCGCGGCGTCCCCGCGAGGAGCCGCCCTGCGAGTGGCCGCCCTGCGCGTGGCCGCCCTGCGACCGGGCGCCGCCGCCCTGGCCGCGGCCGCCGGCCCGGGCGGGCTGCTCGCCGCTGCGTGCCGCGCCGCCGGTGCGGGAGCCGCCCGCGCCACGGGTGGCACCCGCGGTCCGAGTGCCGGCCGGGTGCGCCGACCCCCGGGGCCGCCGCGAACGACCGCCGCCACCGCCGGTGGACGCGGCCTCCGGCTCGGCAACCGGGGAGACCGGCGCGCTGAACGTGCGCTCGCCCGGCGCCAGCTGCGCGAGCAGGGCGTCGCCCGGGCGGGCCTTGGTCGTGGTGGGCTTGATGCCCGCCTTGCGGGTCAGGTCGCGCACGTCGCTGAGCTGATCGTCGGTCATCAGCGTGATGACCGTGCCCTGCGCGCCGGCCCGTGCCGTACGGCCCGAGCGGTGCAGGTACGCCTTGTGCTCGACGGGCGGGTCGGCGTGGATGACCAGCGCGATGTCGTCGACGTGGATGCCGCGTGCCGCGATGTCCGTCGCGACGAGCGTCTGCGCGCTGCCGTCGGAGAACGCCGACAGGTTGCGGTTGCGCGCGTTCTGCGCCAGGTTGCCGTGCAGCTCCACCGCGGGCACGCCCGCCTGGACGAGCTGACGGGTGAGCGTCTTCGCCCGGCGCTTGGTGCGGGTGAAGATCACCGTGCGGCCCGGCGCCGCCACCAGGTCCACGAGCACCGGGAAGCGGTCGTCGTGGCGCACGTGCAGCACGTGGTGCGCCATCTCGATCGGCGCCTCGGCCGCGGAGTCCACGTGGTGCGTGACCGGCTTGTGCATGAAGCGCTTGACCAGCACGTCCACGCCGCCGTCCAGCGTCGCGGAGAAGAGCATGCGCTGGCCCTCGCGGGGCGTCGCGTCCATCAGCCGGCGTACCACCGGCAGGAAGCCGAGGTCGGCCATGTGGTCGGCCTCGTCCAGCACGGTGATCTCGACGGAGTCAAGGCTGGCGTAGCCCTGCTGGAGGTGGTCGGCGAGCCGGCCGGGGCACGCGACGAGCACGTCGACGCCGGCCTTGAGGCCGCGGATCTGCGGGTTCGCGCCGACGCCGCCGAAGACGGTGAGGGTGCGCAGGCCGAGAACCTCGGCGAGCGGGGCGAGGGTCGCCTCGATCTGGGTGGCGAGCTCGCGGGTCGGCGCCAGGATCAGCGCGCGGGGCCGCATCGGGCGGCGCGGGGCCTTGCTCTCCGCGAGCCGGGCGAGGACGGGCAGCACGAAGGCGTACGTCTTGCCGGAGCCGGTGCGGCCGCGGCCGAGCACGTCGCGGCCGGCGAGCGAGTCGGGCAGCGTCGCTGCCTGGATCGGGAAGGGGGTTTCGATGCCGCGGGCGGCAAGAGCCGCGGCGAGCTTGGTGGGCACGCCGAGGTCGGTGAACGAGGACATGTAGGTGTGAACTCCGGGGTTCGAAGGGGTCGTCCTGCCCGGCGCAGACCTTCACGGGTCGCGGCGCGTGGTGGTCGATCCAAAGGCGGCCCGAGGCAGAACTGGGCGGGCCGCGAGATCAAGTGTACGTCGTGATCGCTGCAACCTCGCTGCACCCGACTGTGACCTGTCCTGCACCTGTGGGCCGCGACCTTTCTCGTCAGTGCCGGATTCCCCCCGCCGGCCGGGTACTGCGAGGAGTGACCCCCATGAGCGGAGAACCCGCATTCGACCGTCGTCGCGAGGATGTCGTGAGGGCGCACATGCCGCTCGTCGGCCACCTGGTGCGGGAGATGCTGGCCCGGGTCCCGGCCCATGTGAACCGCGACGACCTGCTCTCCGCGGGGTACGCCGCCCTGGTGGCCGCGGCCCGCGGCTTCGACGACGAGCGCGGCGTGCCGTTCGCCCGGTTCGCCGCGGCACGGGTGCGCGGCGCCCTGCTCGACGAGCTGCGCGGCCTGGACTGGGCGAGCCGGTCGGTGCGGCAGCGGGCCCGGCGCACCGACAGCGCGCGCCAGGAGCTGACCGCCGAGCTGGGCCGGATGCCGTCGGCGACCGAGGTGGCCGAGCGGCTGGGCTGCACGGTCGAGGACGTCGAGTCGGCCGACGACGACGTGCAGCGCGCGGTGGTGTTCAGCCTCCAGGGCTTCGCCACGGCCGGCGCGGACGACATGGTCACCGAGCCGAGCCTCGGCCCGGAGGAGATCCTGATCCGCCGCGAGCGGCTGGGCTACCTGCGGCACGCCGTCGACGTGCTGCCGGAGCGGCTGCGCGCGGTCATCACCGGCTACTTCTTCGACGAGCGCCCGATGGCGCAGATCGCGACCGAGCTCGGTGTGACCGAGTCGCGGGTGTCGCAGCTGCGCGCGGAGGCGCTCGCGCTGCTCAAGGACGGTCTCAACACGCACCTCGACCCGGCCCTCGCGGCCGAGAGCCCGGCCAAGGAGGGCTGCGTCGCCCGGCGCCGGTCGGCGTACTTCGACGAGATCGCCACGCGCGGAACGCTGCGGGACCGGCTCGCGGTCACCGGCGTGGACGGGATGCCGGTAGCCGCCTGAGGCCGGCCACTGTGGACCGGCCCCAGGCGGTGGATTTACGCGTTGGCGCAGGTGCCGGCCTTCTTCTGGGCCGCGATGGCCTTGTCGGCGCCCTGTGCGTAGAGGGCCAGGCCCTCCTTGGCGGGCTCGAGCTTCCAGGCGTCGCCCTCGTACACCATGGTGTACGACTGCGCCGCGACGAGCTGCTTGGCGATGACGATCGCGCGGTCGGCGCCGTCCATGCGGGCGCTGGTGAGCTGGATGGCGAGGCCCTTGCGGGAGCAGGCGGTGTTCAGCTTGACGTAGTCGTCCTTGCTGATGGCCTTCTTGCCGGCCGCGGTGTAGCCCTCCCAGGCGCCGGCGAAGTCGCCGCCGCTGAAGCGGTCGAACACGGTCTGCGCGGCGGTCTTGGCGGCCTCGATGGTCTTGGGCTCCGGGCCGCCGGGTGCGGCCGCGGCGGCGTTGCCGGCGGGGGCGTCGGCCTTGTCGTCGGAGCAGGCGGAGGTGAGGGTGAGCGCGGCGACGGCGATGAGCGCCAGCGCGCCGAGGCGTCGGAACGGGTGGCTGTGGTTCATGTACCGCTTAATGTCGATGTGCCGCCCGGCGTAACGGCCCAGGGTCCGCGGTGACGGATTCCTTACACTTGCCCGCGCGGGCCGTAACCTCGCCGACCGTGTCGCCGCCCGACATAGACATCAGCTATTCTGAGCGTTTCCATGGAAAGCAAAAAAGCCACCTCAAAGGGTGGCTGACCTCGGAATGCTACCACAGCAAGGAGTAGCTTTGTCAAGCTCCGCCGGCAGTACGGAAACACAGCGGAACGACGACATCGAGTCTGAAAAGACCTACCTCGCGACGCTCTACGGCCGCCTCGATCTGCTGCGTGAGCAGGCCGACGAGCGGCTGCGGTCGATCCTGCTCGAGGCGGGCGGCACGCCGCAGGGCCGATCGCAGCGGGAGGCGACCCGTAGTCACTGGGCCGAACAACTCGCCCAGATGAATGCGGTCGAGAATGGTCTGTGTTTCGGCCGGCTCGACTTCGCCGCCGACAATCCGCGCTACATCGGCCGGATCGGGCTTTTCGCCGAGGACCGCACCCGGGATCCGCTGCTCGTCGACTGGCGTGCCCCCGCGGCGCGGGCGTTCTACCTCGCCACCGCCGTGTCACCCGAGGGGGTGACCCGCCGGCGCCACCTGCGTACCCGGGGCCGGGAGCTGACCGGCATCGACGACGAGGTGCTGGACCTGGCGGCCGGCGCGGCCGGCGGCCGTGAGGACGTGACCGGCGAGGCCGCGCTGCTCTCCGCGCTGACCGCGCACCGCACCGGGCGCATGCGCGACATCGTCGAGACGATCCAGTCCGAGCAGGACGAGGTGATCCGCGCCGGGCTGCCGGGCGTCCTCGTGGTGCAGGGCGGCCCCGGCACCGGCAAGACCGCGGTGGCGCTGCACCGCGCCGCGTACCTGCTCTATACGCACCGCGCCCAGCTGACCAAGCAGGGCGTGCTCATCCTCGGGCCGAACGCGACGTTCCTGCGCTACATCTCCCAGGTGCTTCCCTCGCTGGCCGAGACCGGCGTGCTGCTCGCCACCCTCGGTGACATGTTCCCGGGCGTGACCGCCCGGGCCGCCGAGGCGCCGGAGGCGGCCGCCCTCAAGGGCCGCACGGACATGCTGGACGTGCTCGCCGCCGCGGTCGCCGACCGGCAGACCGTGCCGGACGACCACGTCGAGGTCGATCACGACGGCTTCCCGCTGCGCATCGAGCGGGCCGTCTGCGAGCAGGCGCGCGACGAGGCCCGGCGCTCCGGGCGCCCGCACAACCTGGCCCGGTCGATCTTCGTGACCGCGGTCATCCACACCCTGTCGTTGCAGATCGCCGAGCGCATCGGCGCCGACCCGCTCGGCGGCGACAACCTGCTCGAGGAGGCCGACCTCGCCGAGACCCGCCGCGAGCTGCGCGAGGACGCCGACGTGCAGGCCGCGCTCTTCGACCTGTGGCCGATCCTCACCCCGCGGCAGGTGCTGCGCGACCTGCTCGCCGACGCCGGCCGGCTGGCGTCGGCCGCGCCCGGGCTCACCGACGACGAGCGCGGGCTGCTGCTGCGCGCGCACCGGGCCGGCTGGACGCCGGCCGACGTGCCGCTGCTCGACGAGCTCGCCGAGCTGCTCGGCGTCGACGACACCCTGCGGGCCCGGGCCGTGGCCCGCGAACGCGAGCAGGCGATCGAGTACGCCGAGGGCGTGCTGGAGATCGTCGAGGGCTCCCGCTCGCTCGACTTCGAGGACGAGGAGGAGGAGGTGCTCTCCGCGATCGACGTCGTGGACGCGAGCGCCTTCGTCGAGCGCCACGAGGTGATCGACACCCGGACCGCGGCGGAGCGCGCGGCCGCCGACCGCAACTGGGTCTTCGGCCATGTGATCGTCGACGAGGCGCAGGAGCTCTCGCCGATGGCCTGGCGGCTGCTGATGCGCCGCTGCCCGAGCCGGTCGATGACCGTGGTCGGCGACGTGGCGCAGACCGGCGAGCTGGCCGGGACGACGACCTGGGAGCAGGTCTTCGAGCCGTACGTCGCGCAGCGCTGGCGGCTGGCCGAGCTGAGCGTCAACTACCGCACCCCGGCTGAGGTGATGACGGTGGCCGCGGACGTGCTCGCCGCGGTCGACCCGTCGCTGCGGCCGCCGCGGTCGGTCCGGACGGCCGGCGTCGAGCCGTGGGCGGCCCGGGTGCGGCCCGCCGAGCTGGCCACGGAGCTGATCAAGGCGGTACGCCGGGAGGCGGGCGGCGTCACGGGCGGGCGCGTCGGCGTCCTGGTGCCGGCGGAGCTCGAGGAGGAGCTCGGCCGCGAGCTGACGGCGGCGATCCCGGAGTCGGCGGTCGGCGAGCAGCCCGACCTGCTCAACCACATCGTGCTGATGACGGTGCGGCAGGCGAAGGGCCTGGAGTTCGACAGCGTGATCGTGGTCGAGCCGGACCGGATCCTCGCGGAGAGCCCGCGCGGCCTGAGCGACCTCTACGTGGCGGTCACCCGTTCGACCCTGGCGCTCGGCGTGCTGCACACCGCCGACCTGCCGAAGGTCCTGAACGCCCTGGCCTGATCGGCGACGCGACGAAAGAGGGCCGGCGCGATCGCGCCGGCCCTTCTTGAGTCGCCCGTGGCTCAGGCGGCCGTCGGGTCCTGGATGGCCAGCGGGGTCAGGCCGTGCGCGTTGGTCAGTGCCAGCCGCGAGTGCAGGCTGGTGTTGCCGGCGATCGTCGCGAAGTAGCTGGCGCGACGGCGCGCGACGATGCTCTCCGGGTTCTCCACCTCCGGCGCGAGGTGCGGGTCGAGGTGCGTGTTGAGGCCGTCCTTGAGCAGCGACAGCGCCTCGGCGCGCAGCTGGCTGATCCGGCTCTCGGTCACGCCCAGGTCGGCGGCGATGTCCGCCATCGGCCGCTCCCTGAGGAAGTACTCCGTGACGACGGTCTGCAGGCGCTCCGGCAGCGACTCGATGGCGTGGTGCAGGTAGCCGATCTGCTCGCGGCGCAGCAGCATGTCCTCCGGGCCGGGGTTACGCTCGGTGACCAGGTCGTCTGCGCTGCTGGTGGTGAAGCCCTGCAGGGACAGCACTGTCGCGCGCTGCACGTCGTTGTCGGTCTGGTGCAGGTCCGTCGTGGTGGTGCCCAGCGCCTGCGCCAGCTCCTCGTTCGTCGGCGTGCGGCCCAGGGTGGTGGTCAGGCTCTGCCGCGTGGTGTCGGTCATCCGGGCCTTGGTGCGCACCGAGCGGGTCGCCCAGTCCAGCGAGCGGAGCTCGTCGAGGATCGCGCCGCGGATACGGGTCGTGGCGAAGCGGTGGAACGGGATGCCACGGGTCGGGTCCCAGCCGCGGGCCGCGGTCACCAGCGCGTGCAGGCCGGCGCTGGTGAGGTCGTCGCGGTGGATGTGGTTGGGGATGCGGGTGAGCATGTCGCGCACGAGGTGACCGACCAACGGCATGTGGGTCCGGATCAGCTCTTCCTGCTCGGCGGCGGACAGCGCCGGGACGGCGGGCGCGCTGTCGGCAGCGGTCGTCATGGCGGCACTGGTCATGTATTTCCCCCGTGTGTTGTCCGTGACCCGCGGCTGGTGGCCCACGGCTTGACAAGGGGAAACTCTGGGTGACTACGGGTGCGCGGCCCGGTGGCGCAGCGTTGCCTCCCGGTTGCGCTCGTCTCAGTTGCTCAAGTCGTCCTAGCGGGGAGATCCGCCGTCGCCAGGTCCCACACGAAGCGGGCCGGCGCGAACGCCTCCGCGTAGCGGACCCGGGCCTGCGCGCCGAAGTGCCGGGCCGTGCCGGTGGGCAGTTCGGGATCGACCGGGTGCGGCGCGGCGGCGAGCGCCGCCAGCTTGCGCCCCAGGTACGCGGAGATGTCGACGAACAGCGCCGGGGCGAAGCTCAGCGTCGAGTCGACGGCGTAGTGCAGGATCCGGCCGCTGTGCCGGGCGGCGGCGAGCGTGGCGACGGCGGCGGCCCGGTGCTCGGTGTCGGCGTCGTCGGGTGCGTGCACGTAGATCACGTCGGCGTCGACGCCGGTGAGCACGTTCTCGATGGCGGCGACGGTCATGCCGTCCGGGGTGACCGGGCCGGAGCCCCAGGGCTGATCGGCGCGCGGGCGGTGTACGCGGCGGTCGCCGGGGCCGCGGCTGAGCGCCCGGCGGTCCGCGCCGGAACGGCGCTCGGCGGCCTGCGGTCCCCAGACGAGCAGGCAGTCGAGCGCCCGCGCGGCCGCCTCCGCCTGCCTGCTGCGTGCGGTGTCCGGTCCGTCGCAGGTGAGCACCAGCATGGTGACGGAGTCGCCGGCGGCCCGGTGCGCGGCAAGGGTGCCGGCGCAGCCGAACTCGATGTCGCCGGGGTGCGCGCCGACGGCGAGCACGCTGCGGGTCATGCCGCGCATCCGGGTGGGGTGTGTACTCGACGCACATCGGCCTCCCGTGTGAATGGGCGCCGCCGAGGGGGTTCGGCGTTGCTGAGCCCCATCGGCGGGCGGTCGCGCGGGTTGAGGGTTGTGGCGCGGCTGCGGCAGGCTGGTTGGTATGGATCTGACCGATACCGGCACCGTTGTCACGTTGATCGCCGGCGTGGCGATGCTCACCGGGATCCTCGGGGTCGTGATCCCGGTGCTGCCGGGGCTGCTGCTGTGCTGGCTGGCGGTGCTGCTCTGGGCGATCCTCGGCGAGGTCGGCGGCGGGCGCTGGGTGGTGCTGGCGCTGGCCACGGTGGTCGCGATCGCCGGCACGGTGGTGAAGTACCTGTGGCCGGGCCGCCGCCTGAAGAGCACCGGCGTGCCCACGTCCTCGATATTCGCCGGCGGCGTGCTCGGCATCGTCGGCTTCTTCGTGGTGCCGGTGGTGGGGCTGGTGCTCGGCTTCGTCCTGGGGCTCTGGCTGGCCGAGCGGGTGCGGCTCGGCCCGGGTCAGGCCTGGCCGTCGAGCCGGCAGGCCCTGGCCGCGGTGGGCCTGTCCCTGCTCGTGGAGTTCGCCGCGGCGCTCGGCATCGCGGTGATCTGGGTCTTCGGACTCGTGGCGGCGTAGCCGCTAGCCGCTAGCGGCTACGCACCCGCCGGCGTCGCCGCTGGGTGAGCAGGAGCAGCAGCGGGGTGGCGGCGAGCACCACCGCGATCACCGCGGCCATGCCGAGCGACAGGCCGCGGTCCGTCGTCGTCCCGGCGGCCGAGGCGTCCTTGCCGCCCTGCGCCGGTGCGGCCGGCGCGGCGCTCCCGTCGGCGGCGGTGCTCGTCGCGGCGACGTCCTCGGGCGCGACGAGCTTGCCGACCGAGGCGTCCTTGGGCAGGGCGAAGCCCCAGTCGAGCAGCGCGGCGCCCTGCTGCCAGCCGCGCAGCGGCGCGGCCTCGGCGCCGAGCACGGTCGCGACCAGGCGCCGGCCGTTGCGCTCGGCGCCGCCGACGTAGCTGTGCCGGGCCAGGGTGGTGAAGCCGGTCTTGCCGCCCAGGGCGCCCTTGTAGTTGTAGACCAGCTTGTTCTCGTTCTGGATCTGGAACCCGCCCCGCTTCAGCTTCTTCTGCGCGGGGATCTGGGCGGTCCTGGTCAGCGCGTACTTGCGGAAGTCGGGCTTGGCGAAGCACGAACGGGCGATCAGGGCCAGGTCGTAGGCGCTGGTGAACTGCCCGGGCCCGTCCAGCCCGGACGGGGTCACCGCATGCGTCTGGTACGCGCCCAGCCGCTTCGCCTCGGCGTTCATGTCGTCGATCGTGGCCGGCAGCCCGCCCGCGCCGCCGCCGAGGCGGGCCAGCGCGTTCGCCGCGTCGTTGCCGGAGTTGAGCAGCAGACCCAGCCAGAGCGTCTCGATGCTGTACCTGCCGCCCTTGACCAGGCCGACCGCGGAGCTGTTCACCTCGATGTCGAGGTCGCCGGCCGTGGCGGTCATGACCTGCTTCGGGTCGAGCTTGTCCAGGACGGTCGCCACGAGCAGCAGCTTCTGCACGCTGGCCGGGGTGCCGTACACGTGCGGGCCGCAGCCGCCGAGCACCTCGCCGGTGTCCAGGTCGGCGACCAGCCAGCTGGTGGCGGTGAGCGCGGGCGGCCGGGGGCTGCCCGCCGGCACGACGAGGCCGTCGGTGGCCAGGCCGTCGCCGCCGACCGCGCGCAGCACCGGGTCGTCCGGTGGCGGGGTCGGCCGGGCCGGGCGGCCCTTGGGCGGCTTCACCTTGGGCCGGGGGCAAGGAATGGTCTCGACCTTGCTCGCGACGGGCGGCACCGCGTCCGCCGGTACCGGCAGGGCGGCCGCCGCGGGGAACGCGGTCACCACCGCGGTCACGGCCGCCACGACGCGCCGGCGGGTGGTAGCAGGGGTGTAGCGCCGAATCACGGTCACCGGGCCTCCGCGTCGAGCCGGCGCCGCAGCAGCTCGGCAAGGGGCATTGTCTCGCCGTCGCCGCCGCCGGCGCCCACGATCAGCCGGGGCGCGCTGGGCGACACGTCGGCGCCCGCGAAGCGGGCCCGCAGCGACGAGGGCACGGTCAGGACGTAGTAGTGCCCGTCCTCGCCGACGGCGACCGAGCGGTTCGCCTTGAGGTACCAGCCGCGCAGCCGCGTCCGGTAGGTCGCGCGGCCGTCGAACGCGCGGGCGCGCAGCCCGGTCGGCGCCACGCCGCGCTCGGCGGCCGCCCGCACGAAGTCGGCGAGCAGCCGGCCGGCCTGCTCGGCCTCCGCGGCGCGGCCGGCCTCCAGCGCGGCGGCGTGCCCCGCAACGGCCTGCCGGCGCTGCTCGTGCCAGGCGGCACGCTCGTCGTCGGCGTTCATGGCGACGACCCTAACGGCACCCGGACGCACTCAGCCACCCGGGTTTAGCGGCCGCGCATCCGGATCGGTCCGGCGCCGATTACCCCGAAATAGCAAGGTCGCAATTAGGGAAGGCGGCGCGCTAATTGCCCCGAGTCGGCGATAGTCTGTGAAATCCCGGAGAACTGTTGCGCACGGAGTCGCGACAGGCGAGACTGGGCGCGGTTCTTCGGATTACGTCAGGAGTCGTTATGGCGCGGCAGGTAATCACCACTCTCATCGACGACCTCGACGGAAAGCCGGCTGACCGGACAGTCGAGTTCAGCCTCGACGGGACGAGCTACACCATCGACCTTTCCGAGGCCAATGCCGGCAAGCTTCGTAAGGCGCTGGACCCGTTCATCAACGCGGGTACCCGTATCGGGCGCGGTGGTTCCGGTCGTGGCCCGGGCCGGCCGGCGAGCGGCACCCGCACCGCCGGCAGCCGCGACGAGAACAGGCTGATCCGGGAATGGGCGGCCGAGCACGGCCACCAGATCTCCGAGCGCGGCCGCATCCCGCAGAGCGTCAGCAGCGCCTACCGGGCGGCGCACGGCCGCTGATACACGGCGGATCCTGATCGCATCGACCGCGGCTATGCCCGCGGTCGATGCGTCGTGTCCGCTACCAGGAGGCCGACGGCCGAGCCGGACCCGGCGGGCGTCCGGCCCGGCTCGCGCGGTCCCGGCGCGTGCCCGGCCCGGATGCGCTCCGGGCCGCGCCGTTTTCTGGCGCATGCCTGCCCCGGGCATACTGCGGGCCGTGCCGTTCTGGCGCGAGTCCGCCAGGCGGTCCGGTCCGCGCCGCAATGGGCCCGGCGCACCCGCAAAGAGCCCCGCGGGTGCCGGAAAGGCCCGCCTCCTATGGCGGGAAAGTCTTCGCGAGTGTTAACACGGGTCGACGGTGCGTCAATCCCGGCCCGGAACCCGTTAACGATGGCCCAGCGTGTGTAAAGCATTGCCCTGCGTGGCGTATAGCGGCCGACCCGGCGCGGGTATTGGGCCACCCGGTCCGGTAAGCCCGGGCCGGTGCCGAAAGGCCGCCACCGTAACGTCGCGCCGGGACCGGGCGGCGCCGTCATTTGGTGGCCCCGGCAACGCCCGCCGCCGGGTGCCGGTGCCGGGCGGTGTTCCGGTTCCCGTGTGCCGCCCGATCCGGCCGGTGCCGCGGCCGGAAAGGGCCGCAAGGATTCCGGCGAAGACGCACCGGCGGCTCAGGAAGTACGCAGTTCCGGCAGCATCGGGGCAACCATTTCCAGCACCTTCTCGTCGCCGGCATACCAGCCGCTCGCCCGCGGCCAGTGCGCGATGACGTCGGTGAAGCCCAGCCGTGCCGCCCGGCCCACCGCGTCCGCGAAGGCCTCCGGGCTGCTCAGCGACAGCACCGGCGACGTGTCCAGGTTGAGGTAGCGGTCGAGCGTGCGGCCCGCGTCGGCCTCCGCCTTGGCGAAGCGGTCGCTCACCGCGGCGACCGAGCGCCACCAGGCCTCCGGGTCGTCCAGGAAACGGTCGCCCGTGGTGACCCAGCCGTCGCCGTACCGGGCGGCCAGGCGCAGGGCGCGCGGGCCGTTCGCCGCGACCAGCAGGGGCGGCCTCGGGTTCTGCACCGGGCCGGGGGTGCTGCGGGCGTCGACCGCCTGGTAGTAGTCGCCGGCGAAGTCGACCCGGTCGTTGCTCAGCAGCAGGTCGAGCAGCGCCAGGAACTCCGCGAACCGGTCGACCCGCTGGCGCGGGGTCAGCTCCGGCCGGCCCAGCACCTCGGCGTCGAAGCCGATGCCGCCCGCGCCGACGCCCAGCAGCAGCCGGCCCTCGGAGATGTCGTCCAGCGCGGTGATCTCCCGGGTGAAGTGCACCGGGTGCCGGAAGTTCGGCGATGCCACGTAGGTGCCCAGCCGGATCCGGTCGGTCACCGTCGCCGCGGCGGTCAGGGTCGGCACGGCGTCGAACCAGGGCCCGTCCACCAGATCACGCCAGCCCAGATGGTCGTAGGTCCAGGCGTGGTCGAAGCCGTACTCCTCGGCCCGGCGCCAGCGGCCGGACGCGACGGACCAGCGCTCGTCGGGGAGGATCGCGATGCCTATGCGCACGTCAGGACGCTATCTCACGCAGAACGCAGGCCCTCCTCGCCACCCGCCGCAGGGGGATCGGCGGCCGCGTCGAACGCACCGAGCGCCCGGACCAGATCGGCGCGGCGGGCCGGGCTCATGCGCTCCAGCACCTCGAGCAGGGCCGCGCGGCGGCGGTCCCGCAGCTCGTCCAGCAGCCGCCGGGCCGCCGGGGTCGGCAGCAGCCGGACCTCCCGCCGGTCGCGGGGATCCGGCACCCGGCGCAGCAGGCCGGTCGCCTCGAGGCGGTCGCAGAGCCGGCTCGCCGACGAGGGGACCACCTCGAGCGCCTCGGCGAGGCGGCTCATGTTGGTGTGCGGGTTGCGCGAGACGATCGTGAGGACGCGCAACTGCGCCGGCGGTACCACCGGCGACTGCGCCAGCCGGGCGCGCTCAAGGACGCTCAGCAGCGACTCGACCGTCGATTCCACCGCCGCGGCGACGTCTGTGAGGGGCTCCATGCCGGTCCTCTGTGTACGAGAAGTGTGAGCGTCACCGTACCGACCGGCCGGGCGGCGGGCCGCAGGCGCGTCCGGCGCACCGCGGTCGCGGCCGCGGATTCACCGAACCGTGGCGCCCGCGACCGACTTCTCGAAGTGGATCAGGCTGCCGCGGCGCGGTGCGGACTGCATCCGGACGTTCTCGCTCAGCGCCCTGATCAGGAACAGGCCCCGTCCGCGGTCGTCGCCACGGGCCGGCCCACCCGCCGTGGACGGATCGAAGCCGGCACCGTTGTCGCGGACGTCGATGGCGCAGCGGTCCTCCGCGACGTCGAGGTCGACCTCGATCCGGTCGGCGCCCGCGGCGTGCTCGACCACGTTGGCGCAGGCCTCGGTCAGCGCGAGCTCCAGGTCGTGGCCGTCGTCGCGGGAGAGGTGGCACAGCGACAGCGCGCAGCGCAGCAGCCGGCGGATCGTCGGGACGCTGTCGGCCTCGCGGGGCAGGGCGAGTCGTAGCGAGATGCGCATGGGGCGTCTGCCTCCTTCGTCCGGCCTCGGCTTCTGTCTGTGCCCGTTCGGGGCCGGACCTAACCTCGGGTGGATCCGGAACTGATCGCCCGAAGTTCCTGTTATCGCGGGCCGTTCGGCCGGTCTCCCTTTCCGTG